>NZ_JBHVQX010000020.1:0-160472 GCF_042886395.1 Streptomyces sp. NPDC058008
GGGCCGGCCCAACTCGCCGGAGACGTAACCCTCTACCCTTTTTGCACCCCCGCGAAAGGTGTTCCCCGGACGCTCCGCGCTCTTGACAGAGGGGTGTTCGATTGCCGACACATCGGGCCGGGTCCGGCGGATTGTGTTGCTGCGAACCGGTGACACGCCATAGAGTCGCCAATCGTCGGCATGGTGCCACGCTGACCTATCGATAAGTTTCCTGGTCACATCCAAGGAGGTAAGACGACTTGTGAATGAGTCGACAATTACTCCCGGGGGTGGTCAACCAGGGATGCCTGCACGGGGTCTGAGCCCGATCGGGCTCGAAGCTGTCGGCTCCGTCGCAGTCCGCACCTTCGCCACCCACCAGCACATGACGACAGCCCCCCAGATGATGGACGGCCTACACGTGAACGCCATGGCCGGCAACGAAAGTGGCCGAGAGACCTCCCACTTCGCCGACTTCGCCGAGGTGCCCGAGGGGCACTTCTACGACCCCGATGCCGAATACGAGCCCGATCCGGAGTACGCGGCCACCCTCGCTCCCGACGCGGCCCGCCAGCGCCGCGAGCGCATCGGCCCCACCGGCCGCCCGCTGCCGTACTTCCCGATTCCCGGTCCGCTGACCGACCACGGCCCCGCGAAGATCATCGCGATGTGCAACCAGAAGGGCGGCGTCGGCAAGACCACGTCGACCATCAACCTGGGCGCCGCGCTCGCCGAGTACGGACGGCGCGTCCTGCTCGTCGACTTCGACCCGCAGGGAGCCCTCTCGGTGGGCCTCGGGGTCAACCCGATGGAGCTCGACCTCACCGTCTACAACCTGCTCATGGAGCGGGGCATGGCGGCCGACGAGGTCCTGCTGAAGACGGCCGTGCCCAACATGGACCTGCTGCCCAGCAACATCGACCTCTCGGCTGCCGAGGTGCAGCTGGTGAGCGAGGTGGCCCGGGAGTCGACGCTCCAGCGCGCCCTCAAGCCGCTGATGGCCGACTACGACTACATCGTGATCGACTGTCAGCCCTCGCTCGGCCTGCTCACCGTGAACGCCCTGACGGCGGCACACAAGGTGATAGTCCCGCTGGAGTGCGAGTTCTTCGCGCTGCGCGGTGTGGCCCTGCTCACCGAGACCATCGAGAAGGTCCAGGAGAGGCTCAACCCCGAGCTGGAGCTGGACGGCATCCTCGCCACCATGTACGACTCCCGCACGGTGCACAGCCGCGAGGTGCTCGCACGCGTCGTCGAGGCCTTCGACGACCACGTCTACCACACCGTCATCGGGCGCACGGTGCGTTTCCCGGAGACCACGGTCGCCGGTGAACCCATCACCACCTACGCGTCCAACTCGGTCGGTGCCGCCGCCTATCGCCAGCTCGCCAGGGAGGTGCTCGCCCGGTGTCACGCCGAGTGAGTCTGCCGGGGGCCGACGAACTGTTCCGTACCACCGGGGGCATGGGCCTCCAGGCCTCGTCCTCCGCCGAGCGGCGGCGCAAGGCGAACGGCGAGGGGCGGGTCCCCGCACCGGCCGCGGGCGGCGAACCGGCGGCGGACGGCGGCGGCCAGGACGGCGCACCCCCCGGCGGTGACACACCCGCCGGTGCCGCCCGCGAGGAGCACTCCGCGGCGGACGCCGACGGCGGAGGCTCGCGCAGCCGGGCGGACGGGGACGACAGGGCGGCCGCGGCCCCGCCCCGGGCGCGTACCGCGCCGCCCCAGGAGGCGGTCACCACCGTCCAGCCGCAGCGCGGACGCGGAAGCGGAGCAGGGCGTGGAGCGAACCGCCGGCCCAGCGGCCGGGAACGCCACGACGAGAAGATCACCGTCTACGTGTCGGCCGAGGAACTGATGGACCTCGAGCACGCGCGCCTCGTACTGCGCGGTGAGCACGGACTCGCCGTGGACCGCGGACGCATCGTCCGGGAGGCCGTCGCCGTGGTGCTGGCCGACCTGGAGTCACGCGGCGACGCGAGCATCCTCGTACGGCGCCTGCGGGGCCGCTGACCGGTGCCGCGCCGGTAGCCTGCCGGGGGAGGGCCGCCGTACGGGCGGTCCCGCCCCCGGGGCCCACCGCCCGCCTCCCGCCGCACCCCTGGACCCCAGCACATGCCGACTGCCGACGACGCGCCCCGCCCCACCCGCCGTGCCCTCGGCCGCGGGCCGGGCATACGGCCGGCGGCTCCCACCGCCCCGCCCGCGACCCCTGCCGCCGCCTCCGCGCCGCAGGGACCCCCGGCGGCCGCGGAAGCCCCGACGGCCCTGCTGGAGGCCCCAGGGCCGGTCCGGAGCCCTTCGGGTGAGGCTCCCGGCCCGGCGGGGCCCGAGCCCGTGCCGCAAGCCGGGGAGACCGGCGACGACCGGCGGTTCACCGTGCGGCTCGTCAACTTCGAAGGCCCCTTCGACCTGCTCCTCCAGCTGATCTCCCGGCACAAGCTCGATGTGACCGAGGTCGCCCTGTCGAAGGTCACCGACGAGTTCATGGCGTACATCCGGGCCATGGGTCCCGACTGGGACCTCGACCAGACCACCGAGTTCCTCGTCGTCGCCGCGACCCTCCTCGACCTCAAGGCCGCCCGGCTCCTGCCCACCGCGGAGGTGGAGGACGAGGCGGACCTCGCCCTGCTGGAGGCCAGGGACCTGCTCTTCGCGCGGCTGCTCCAGTACCGCGCGTACAAGCGGATCGCGGAGATCTTCAGCGACCGGCTGGACGCGGAGTCCCGCCGGTACCCCCGTACCGTCGGGCTGGAGCCCCACCACGCCGAGCTCCTGCCCGAGGTCGTGATCAGCATCGGCCCCGAGGGGTTCGCCCGGCTCGCGGTGAAGGCCATGCAGCCGAGGCCCGCGCCGCAGGTGTACGTCGACCACATCCACGCCCCGCTGGTCAGCGTGCGCGAACAGGCCGGGATCGTGGTGGCGCGGCTGCGGGCGGAGGGCGAGATCAGCTTCCGGGCGCTCACCGAGGACGTCCAGGACACCCTGACGGTCGTCGCCCGCTTCCTGGCGCTCCTGGAGCTGTACCGGGAGAAGGCGGTCGCCCTCGACCAGGAGGAGGCGCTCGGCGACCTCCTGGTCCGCTGGGCCGGGGGAGAGGGGACCGTGCCGGTGGTCACGGACGAGTTCGACCAGGAGACGCGCGAGCCCGAGGAGGGCGTACAGGCATGAGCACGGACGACGACGGGCAGGACACGGCGCTCGCCGGGCTCGACCTCAGGCCCGCCCTGGAGGCGGTCCTGATGGTCGTCGACGAGCCCGCCACCGAGGAACACCTCGCCAAGGTCCTCCAGCGGCCCCGCAGGGCCGTGGCGGACGCCCTGCGGGAGCTGGCCGACGAGTACACCGTCCAGCGCCGCGGATTCGACCTGAGGCTCGTCGCCGGCGGCTGGCGCTTCTACACCCGCCCGGAGTACGCGCCGGCCGTCGAGGGCTTCGTCCTGGACGGCCAGCACGCCCGGCTCACCCAGGCCGCGCTGGAGACCCTGGCGGTGGTCGCCTACCGCCAGCCGGTCAGCCGGTCGAGGGTCTCGGCGGTACGCGGAGTGAACTGCGACGGCGTCATGCGGACGCTGTTGCAGAGGGGTCTCGTCGAGGAGGCGGGCGCGGAACCCGAAACAGGTGCGATCCTGTACAGGACGACGAACTACTTTCTGGAGCGCATGGGCCTGCGAGGCCTGGACGAGCTCCCGGAGCTCGCGCCCTTCCTCCCGGAGGCGGACGCGATCGAGGCTGAGACGCTAGAGGGTGTGCCGTCGTTCGATCCGGACGCACCGGACACCCCGGATACTCACGCAGACGACAAGACGGATTTTTGATGCGAAGCAGTGGCAGGAACAGCGGAAGCGGCAGCGGCGGCGGCAGGAGCGGCGGCGCGGGCGGCAGGAACAACAGCGGCAGCGGCCGGAACAGCAACCCGAACCCCCGGGTCTCCGGCTCCGGGCGCGACGACCAGCAGGAGCAGCGTCCCCGCCGTCCCCGCCCCGAGGAGCGCCGCTACGACGTGGGCTCCGACCGGCCCGGCGGCGACGGCGGCCCCCGCAAGGGCCGTGGCGCGGCGGCCCGCGGCGGCGCCAAGGGCGGACCGAAGCCCGCGCAGAACGTGAGCAAGGGCGGACGGCGCCAGGGCGCGCCCGCCCGCCCCCGCGAGCTCGACGCCAAGATCGAGCAGCGCAACCGCGACCGTTACGCCGACAAGCCCGAGATCCGGACGCCCAGGACGCACCCGGGCGCCGAGCAGGAGGGCGAGCGCCTGCAGAAGATCCTCGCCCGCGCCGGCATGGGTTCGCGCCGGGCGTGCGAGGAGCTGATCGAGCAGGCCAGGGTCGAGGTCAACGGCGAGATCGTCCTGGAGCAGGGCATGCGGGTCGACCCGCAGAAGGACGAGATCAAGGTCGACGGACTGACCGTCGCGACCCAGTCGTACCTCTTCTTCGCGCTGAACAAGCCCGCCGGCGTCGTCTCCACCATGGGGGACCCGGACGGCCGCCAGAACCTCGGCGACTACGTCACCAACCGTGAGACGCGGCTGTTCCACGTGGGGCGTCTGGACACCGAGACCGAGGGCATCATCCTGCTCACCAACCACGGCGAGCTGGCCCACCGTCTGACGCACCCCAAGTACGGCGTGAAGAAGACCTACCTGGCCGCCATCCAGGGACCGCTCCCGCGCGACCTCGGCAAGCGGCTCAAGGACGGCATCCAGCTGGAGGACGGGTACGCCCGCGCCGACCACTTCCGGGTCGTCGAGAACACCGGCAAGAACTACCTGGTCGAGGTCACCCTCCACGAGGGCCGCAAGCACATCGTCCGGCGGATGCTCTCCGAGGCGGGCTTCCCGGTCGAGCGCCTCGTGCGGACGTCGTTCGGGCCGATCCCGCTGGGCGACCAGAAGTCCGGCTGGCTGCGCCGCCTGACCAACACCGAGGTGGGCATGCTGATGCGCGAGGTCGGCCTCTAGCCCTCCTCCGGTCCCGAACGGCCCGCGGCCGGTTCCTCGTTCAGTTCTTCGAACGGGAACCGGCCGCGGGCCTTTTGCGCGCGCCGGTTCTTCTTTATAGTCAGAGTGACCATTAAAGGGGAGGGTGTGTGACGCTCACGGACGTGCTCGCCCCCCTGCGACGGCCCCGGGCGGCGGCCCCGGTCACCCCGGTCGACCGGACCGGGGTGCCGGGATCCGGCGGCGGTGCGCCGCGCGTCCGGCCCGCGGCCCGCCGGCCCCCCGGCACCGCCCCGCTGTTCACCCGGCCCGGTGCGCACGCCGGCGCCGGCCCGCAGACCGTCCGCATCGCCCTCGCCGCGTACGGCCGGTGGACCTGGACCCACGGGGGTGGACCAGGTGCGCCCGTCCCGCCGGTGCGGAGCACCACCCGCATCGCGGGGACCCGGCCGCTCGCGGCGAGGGCGGTGGGGACACCCGGCCGGACCTCGCGGTACCGCTCCCGTGCCGAACCCACCCGCACGGGGCGCCGGTTCGTCCAGATCACCGGCTCCCGCGACGACCCCCTCGGCGCCCCGGCCGCCGTCGACGAACGGCCGGCCGCCGGCCGGCACCGCACCGCACCCCCGCCGGAGAAGCGATGAGCACCGCCCCCGAGGGGTACGACCCCCACGCCTTCCTCCCCTTCGCCGTCACCGTCGACCTCGCCGTCTTCACGGTCCGCGAGGCCCGGCTCCACGTCCTGCTCGTGGAACGCGGCCAGGCCCCCTACCAGGGGCGCTGGGCGCTGCCCGGCGGCTTCGTCCTGCCCCGGGAGTCCGCGGAGGAGGCGGCCCGCCGCGAGCTCGCCGAGGAGACCGGACTCACCCAGCGGTCCGTGTGCGGCTTCCACCTCGAACAGCTGCGCACCTACAGCGACCCGGACCGCGACCCCAGGATGCGGGTCGTCTCCGTCGCGTACGCCGCGCTCGTGCCGGACCTCCCGGAACCCCGGGGCGGCGGGGACGCGGCCCACGCGCGGTGGTGGGACGCGGGCGGCACCGGGCCGCTCGCCTTCGACCACGACCGCATCCTGTCCGACGCGCGCGACCGGATCGGGGCCAGGCTGGAGTACTCCTGCCTGGCCACCGCCTTCTGCCCCGCCGAGTTCACCCTCGGTGAGCTCCAGCAGGTCTACGAGACGGTCTGGGGCGTCGGGCTGGACCGGCCCAACTTCCGGCGCAAGGTCCTCGCCACGCCCGGATTCGTCCAGGCCGTGGACGGACCGCCGCGCCGCACCGGCGGACGGGGGAAACCGGCCGCGCTCTACCGGGCGGGTGCCGCCACCGCCCTTCATCCACCACTCCTGCGCCCGGAAGGACGCCCCGAAGGACGGACATCATGATCCCGACAAGGATGCTCACCAAACAGGCGGCCACGGGCGCGCTGACCGGGCTGGCGCTCGGCGACGCGCTGGGCTTCCCCACCGAGTTCGACAACGTGCCGTCGATCCTCGCCGGGCGCGGGCCCTGGCGGCAGATGCGGATGCCGGATCCGGCGCGCGTCAGCGACGACACCCGGATGACCCTCGCGCTGGGACGCGGCATACGCACCGCCATGGACCGGGGACTGCTCACCCCGCCCCGGCTGGCGCACCCCGTCCGCGAGGAGTTCGTCGGCTGGTACCACTCACCGGACAACAACCGCGCGCCCGGCCGCACCTGCATGTCGGCCTGCCGCCTGCTCGAGGGCGAACGGCCCTGGCAGGAGGCCAGCCGTACCGGCTCCAAGGGCTGCGGCGCGAACATGCGGGTCGCGCCCGTCGGCCTCGTGCCCGGCCTCAGCGAGGAACAGCGTTCCGGCGCCGCCCAGCTCCAGGCCGCGCTGACCCACGGTCACCCCACCGCGCCGACGGCGTCCGACCTGACGGCCCGCGCGGTGCACCTGCTGGCGCAGGGCGCGGAACCGATGGGCCTGGTGGGGCAGTTGCGCAGTTACGCCTACGAGAACCGGGACCGCTACCCGGAGCGCTGGCTCGGTGACCTCTGGCGCTACGCGGGCGACCCCACGCCCGGGGCGTACATCCGGCGCGGCTGGGACGAGTGCCTCACCGCTCTCGCCCGGGTCCAGGACGCCCTGCGGTCCCCGTCCCCCGAGCTCGACCCCTGCGAGGCCACCGGTGACGGCTGGATCGCGGAGGAGGCGCTCGCGACGGCCCTGCACTGCTTCCTGCTCTTCCCCGAGGAACCCGTCACCGCCCTGCGCAGAGCGGCCTGCACACGGGGCGACTCGGACTCGCTGGCCTGCCTCACCGGGGCGCTGGCGGGCGCACACCTGGGGGCGGGCGCCTGGCCCAAGGAGTGGGCGGAGAACATCGAGTACCGCAGCGACCTGCTGTCGCTGGCCGCGCTCTGGGACGGGTGATCCGTGCACGTCGGCACGGCACCTCCGCGAGGAGCCGTGCCACCGGTCACGGGCCGGGCCCCGGTGCCCGCCGGGGAGCCCGTCACCCCCTAGGAGTGGTTCGCGGCCGACGTCCGCCGGGCCCGGACCAGGAACGCCTCCACGCGTTCCCGGTCAGGCTCCGGGGGCAGTGGCGAGCGGGTGAGGGCCTCGTCGGTCTCCTCGGCCAGACGTGTCATCCGGCGTTCCACCTCGGCCCACGGGACCTCGCCCCGCTTCACCGCCAGGAGGTCCTCGCGCGCGTCGCCGACATCGATCCGCAGTTCGCCCGTCCGCAGCAGGTCCCGGACCGACGCCAGCAGCCGCAGCAGGTGCATGGCGTGCTTCCAGCGCGGGGCGCCGTCCCGCCGGACGTCCGCCTCCAGCTTCCTGCGCCGGCCCGTCGCGTAGTGGACGAACGTGCCGTGGGCCCGGCGGGACAGGAACGCCCCGCGCAGGCCGATCAGCTCCTCGCCGGTGCTGTCGGCGCGCTCCACGAGCGGGGAGTGCAGGCACTCCAGCGCGTTGGGGTCGGCCCGCAGCGCCAGCTCGCAGAAGCGCTCCAGCTCCCAGGAGAACTGCTCGTCCGCCGGCCCCTCCACATGGGCCGGCGGTTTCGCGAAGCCCCAGAACAGCGGGGTGGGCGCCAGGAACACCCCGCGCCGGTCCGTGTCGCTGCCCTCCGTGGCCAGCCCGAAGGCGCGGGAGCCCATCACACAGGAGTAGACGGTGTGATCCCGCACGAGCCGCGCCCCGTCAGGAGTGATCATGCGCGCGAGCGTACGCGGCCTATCCGAGGCGGACGGCGCCGCCCTCGACGGTGATCGGCTCGGCGGGCAGCGGTTTCGTCGCCGGTCCCCTCTCCACCGCGCCGTCCTCGATGCTGAACCGGCTCCCGTGGCACGCGCAGTCGATGGTGCCGTCCGCCACCGTCGCGACGATGCAGCCCGCGTGGGTGCACACCGCGGAGAAGGCCTTGAACTCGTCGGCCTTCGGCTGCGTCACCACGACCTTGCGGTCCTTGAACACCGTGCCGCCGCCGACCGGGATGTCGGACGTCCGGGCCAGTTCACCGCCCCCGGAGGCCGGCGCGGAGCTCTCGCCGCCCCCACCGCCACCGCCGGACGATCCGCAGCCGGTCACCAGTGCCGCGGCGCCCGCCGTGAGCACCGTCCTTCGCCCCGCGTCCATGGCTCTCCTCGTGTGGCCGGCCGATGGGAGGCATCGTCGCGCCACGGGCCGCGCGGACGAAGCAACCGGGCGGCGGGTACGCCCGGGCGAGTGGCCACGGAAGGACTTCCTGTACGGTTGTCCAGAAAACTTCCTGGACAGACGTACAGGAAGTCGATCCGCAGGAGGCCGCACACCATGCAGACCGCCGCCCAGGCACTGGTCGCGCTCGTCGCGCTGATCCACGCCTACATCCTCGTCCTGGAGATGTTCCTCTGGGACACCCCGCGCGGACGGAAGGCCTTCGGCACCACCGAGGAGTTCTCCGCGCAGAGCGCCACCCTCGCCGCCAACCAGGGGCTCTACAACGGATTCCTGGCCGCCGGACTGGTCTGGAGCCTGATCGCGGGCGATCCCGTCGCCCACCAGGCGCAGATCTTCTTCCTGAGCTGCGTGATCGTCGCCGGGGTGTACGGAGCGGCCACCGTCAGCCGCAGGATCCTCTACGTCCAGGCGGCGCCCGCCGCCGCCGGCCTCGCCCTCGTCCTGTCGGCGGGCTGAGCCGCATGGCACCGGCGGTGACCGACGGCAGCGGCGACCCGCGTACCGCGCGCACCCGGGCACGCCTGCGCGAGGCGCTGCTCGACGCCTGCGCGGACCGGCCGCTGGACCGCGTCGGGGTGGCGGACGTGGCGCGCCGCGCGGGCGTCGGCCGCGCCACCTTCTACCTGCACTACGACGACCTGCGCGCGCTGGCCGTGGACGCCTGCGCCGGTGTCGTACGGGAGGCGGTCGAGGCCCTGCACGCCTGGGGCCGGACACCGCCGGGCCCGGACGCGCCGCCACCGGAACTGCTGACCCTGCTCCAGGAGATCCAGGGCCGCGCCGCCGTCCACCGGAGCCTGCTCGGCCCCGGCGGCGGCGGCCCTCTCGGGGAGCTGCTGCACCGGGAGCTCCGCCGGTACAGCCTCGACGAACTGCGCCGCCGCAGGCCCGCCGCGGGCGGCCACGACCTCACGGCGAGCGCCGTCGCCGGACTGTTCACCGGGATGCTCTCCGACTGGGTCCACGGCCTGACCGACGCCACCCCCGAGCAGCTCGCCGGCCGGATCTGGCGCAGCCTGCTCGCCGTGCACGCCGCCGCGTCTCACGGACAGGGCACCGTGACCGGCACCGGCCCCGCACCTCTAGGCTGAAAGGGCACGCAGCACGAGGCGACGAGGGGTACGACGTGGCGGTACGAGCAGTCCGTGGAGCCGTCCAGCTTGAGCAGGACGAAGCCGGTCACATGGGCGAGCGGGTGAGCGAGCTCCTCACCGCGGTCCTGGAGCGCAACCAGCTCGTCGCCGACGACCTGATCAGCATCTGGTTCACCGCCACCCCCGACCTGCACAGCGACTTCCCCGCGGCCGCCGCCCGGGGCCTGGGCATCGTCGACGTACCGCTGATCTGCGCCCAGGAGCTGGACATCGCCGGGGCCATGCCCCGGGTGGTCCGCATACTGGCCCACGTCGAGACGTACCTCTCCAAGGCGGAGATCAACCACGTCTACCTCGGCGCCACCGGCGCCCTCCGCAAGGACATCGCCCAGTGAGAACAGCCCTCGTCATCGGGACCGGCCTGGTCGGGACCTCCGCCGCCCTCGCGCTCGCCGGGCGCGGCATCCAGGTGCACCTCGCCGACCGCGACCCGTCCTCGGCCCGCACCGCCGCCGCGCTCGGCGCCGGCACCGACGAGGCCCCCGAGGGCCCCGTCGACCTGGCCGTCATCGCCGTACCGCCCGCCCACACCGCCGCGGTGCTCGCCACGGCCATGCGCGACGGCGCCGCCCGCGCCTACCTCGACGTCGCGAGCGTCAAGGGCGGCCCGCGCCGCGAGCTGGAGGCGCTCGGCGTGGACCTCACGCCGTACATCGGTACGCACCCGATGGCCGGCAAGGAGCGCTCCGGGCCCCTGGCGGCGACCGCGGACCTCTTCGAGGGCCGACCCTGGGTCCTCACCCCGACCCGTGACACCGACACCGAGGTCCTCAACCTCGCCCTGGAACTGGTCGCGCTCTGCCGCGCCGTCCCCGTCGTCATGGACGCCGACGCCCACGACCGTGCCGTCGCCCTCGTCTCCCACACCCCGCAGCTGATCTCCTCGATGGTCGCCGCCCGGCTGGAGGAGGCCGACGAGACCGCCGTACGCCTGTGCGGCCAGGGCATCAGGGACGTCACCCGCATCGCGGCCTCCGACCCCCGGATGTGGGTGGAGATCCTCTCCGCCAACCCCGGCCCGGTCGCCGACGTCCTGGCGGGCGTCGCCGCCGACCTGGACGAGACGGTCCGGGCGCTGCGCGGCCTCCAGTCCGCCGACGAGGACGAACGCCGCACGGGCACCGTCGGCATCGAGGACGTCCTGCGCCGCGGCAACGCGGGCCGGGTCAGGGTCCCCGGCAAGCACGGGGCGGCCCCCGCCGCGTACGAGATCGTCGCCGTGCTCATCAGCGACCGGCCGGGCGAGCTGGCGAACATCTTCGCCGACGCGGGGCGTGCGGGCGTCAACATCGAGGACGTACGCATCGAGCACGCCACCGGCCAGCAGGCCGGACTGGTCCAGCTCATGGTCGAGCCGAGCGCCGCGTCCGCGCTGAGCGCCGCCCTCGGCGAGCGCGGCTGGTCGATCCGCCCGTAGCCGGGCCCGGGGACGGGCCCGGAGACAGGGGTACAAAGCCGCTTCGCGCACTCGGTAACCTTGGGGGAGGCCGTCCCCTGGCCCCGCTCCGCCCGTCCCCGTGTACCAGGAAGGTGTCCACCACCGTGGAAACCGTAAGCGCCGCCGCCCGGACCGCCCCGGCCGCAGTGACCGTCGCCATCGACGGCCCCTCCGGCACAGGCAAGTCGAGCACCTCCAGGGCCGTCGCGGCCCAGCTCGGCCTGAGCTACCTGGACACCGGCGCCCAGTACCGGGCGATCACCTGGTGGATGCTGAACAACGGCATCGACGTGCGGAACCCGGCCGAGATCGCCACGGCCGCCGCCAAGCCCGTCATCGTCTCCGGCACCGACCCGTCCGCCCCGACGATCACTGTCGACGGCGAGGACGCCTCCGGCCCCATCCGCACCCAGGAGGTCACCTCCGCGGTCAGCGCCGTCAGCGCGGTGCCCGAGGTGCGCACCCTGATCACCGAGCTGCAGCGCGTCATCGCCGCCGGAGCCGAGCGGGGCATCGTCGTCGAGGGCCGCGACATCGGCACGACCGTGCTGCCCGACGCCGACATCAAGATCTTCCTGACCGCGTCCCCCGAGGCGCGCGCCGCCCGCCGCAGCGGTGAGGTCAAGGGCTCCGACCTCAGCGCCACCAGGGAGGCCCTGATCAGGCGGGACGCCGCCGACTCGGGCCGTAAGACCTCGCCGCTGGCGAAGGCCGCCGACGCCGTCGAGGTGGACACCACCGACCTGAGCCTCGCGCAGGTCATCGAGTGCGTCGTCACCCTCGTCGGGGAGAAGCAGGCCGCGAAGTGACCGGAGCCACCGCCGCGCCGACGCTGCGCGGAGCGGCCGTCGGACGCGGGATCGGCATCGGGCTCATGTACGGGCTGTTCAGGCCCCGTGTGCTCGGTGCGTGGCGCGTGCCCACCACGGGACCCGTCATACTCGCCGTGAACCACGCGCACAACCTCGACGGACCGATGCTCATGGGCACCGCGCCCCGGCCCGTCCACTTCCTGATCAAGAAGGAGGCGTTCGTCGGTCCCCTCGACCCGTTCCTGCGCGGGATCGGGCAGCTGAAGGTGGACCGTACGACCGTCGACCGCAACGCCGTCACCCAGGCACTGGGCGTGCTGGACGGCGGCGGCGTCCTCGGGATCTTCCCCGAGGGCACCAGGGGCGAGGGGGACTTCGCCTCCCTGCGCGCGGGACTCGCGTACTTCGCGGTGCGCGGCGGGGCGCCGATCGTCCCCGTCGCGGTCCTGGGAAGCACGGAGCGCCGCGGGCGGTTGACAGGGGCACTGCCTCCGCTGCGCAGCCGGGTCGACGTCGTCTTCGGCGGCGCCTTCCAGGCCGGCGACGGCAGCGGGCGGCGTACCAGGAAGGCACTGGACGAGGCGACGCTGCGCATCCAGGGCGAGCTGACCGCTCACCTGGAGAACGCCAGGCGTCTCACCGGACGCCTGTGACACTTGAGTAGTGGGCCGCGCGATCGTGGCCCATCGATGATGATGCAAAGAGGAACGGACTTCATGAACGACCAGATTCACTCCGGCGGCTCGGACCACGAGCACGGAGCACTTGGCGATGCCGAGTACGCGGAGTTCATGGAGCTCGCCGCGCAGGAGGGGTTCGACCCCGAGGAGGTCGAGGGCGCGATCGGTGAGGCCGGTCACGGACCGCTCCCCGTGCTCGCCGTCGTGGGCCGCCCGAACGTCGGCAAGTCGACCCTGGTGAACCGGATCATCGGCCGCCGCGAGGCCGTCGTCCAGGACAAGCCCGGCGTCACCCGTGACCGGGTCAGCTACGAGGCCGAGTGGGCGGGCCGCCGCTTCAAGGTCGTCGACACCGGCGGCTGGGAGCAGGACGTGCTGGGCCTCGACGCCTCCGTCGCCGCCCAGGCCGAGTACGCCATCGAGACGGCCGACGCGGTCGTGTTCGTGGTCGACGCCACCGTCGGCGCCACCGACACCGACGAGGCCGTCGTCAAGCTGCTGCGCCGGGCCGGCAAGCCCGTCGTCCTCTGCGCGAACAAGGTCGACGGACAGAGCGGCGAGGCCGACGCCACCGCCCTGTGGTCGCTGGGCCTCGGCGAGCCGCACCCGGTCTCCTCCCTGCACGGCCGCGGCACCGGCGACATGCTGGACGCCGTCCTGGAGGCCCTGCCCGAGGCCCCCGAGCAGACCTTCGGCGCCGCGCTCGGCGGCCCGCGCCGCATCGCGCTCATCGGCCGCCCGAACGTCGGCAAGTCCTCCCTGCTGAACAAGGTCGCCGGCGAGGACCGCGTCGTCGTCAACGCCCTGGCCGGCACGACCCGCGACCCGGTCGACGAGCTGATCAACCTCGGCGGCATCACCTGGAAGTTCATCGACACGGCCGGCATCCGCCGCAAGGTCCACCTCCAGGAGGGCGCGGACTACTACGCCTCGCTGCGCACCGCGGCCGCCGTGGAGAAGGCCGAGGTCGCCGTCATCCTGATCGACTCCAGCGAGTCCATCAGCGTCCAGGACCAGCGGATCGTCACCATGGCCGTCGAGGCCGGCCGTGCCGTCGTGATCGCCTTCAACAAGTGGGACACCCTCGACGAGGAGCGCCGCTACTACCTCGAGCGCGAGATCGACACCGAGCTCGCGCAGGTCTCCTGGGCCCCCCGCGTCAACGTCTCGGCCGTCACAGGCCGGCACATGGAGAAGCTGGTCCCGGCGATCGAGACCGCGATCGAGGGCTGGGAGACCCGCGTTCCCACCGGCCGGCTGAACGCCTTCCTCGGTGAGATCGTCGCCTCCCACCCGCACCCGGTGCGCGGCGGCAAGCAGCCCCGCATCCTCTTCGGAACCCAGGCGGGCACCAAGCCCCCGCGGTTCGTCCTCTTCTCGTCCGGCTTCCTGGAGCACGGCTACCGCCGCTTCGTCGAACGCCGCCTGCGTGAGGAGTTCGGCTTCGAGGGCACCCCGCTGCACATCTCGGTGCGGGTCCGCGAGAAGCGCGGCCGCAAGAAGTAGCCGAAGGCACGCCGAAGCCCCTGGCCCCCCGTGCGAACGGGTGGGGTCAGGGGCTTCGGCGTGTCCTTCAGCCGTCCGAGGAGCCCGGGGGCAGCGCCGCGGGCCGCCCGCGCCCCGCGTGCCGGCCGACCCGCTGCCAGGAACCCGGGTTGGGGCCGCCCGTGCCATGGCTTCCCTGGGCGTTCGCCGCCCCACGGCCGTTCAGCGGTGCACGGCTGCCGAACATCCCGATGCCGAACGTTCTGAAGCCGAGGTTCTCCTCACCGGTGCGGTCCCCGGGGAGCGCCCGGAACGATCGCCTGTACTCGGAGTACAGCGCGTCGTAGATCGGGGTGGGGGACTTGCCGCCCGACGGGTCCTGCGACGGGCGCATGGCCGGAATCGGGGCCTGCTGATGGCGAGAAGGGTCGTATGAGTGCACGTAGGTGCCAACGACCTCACCGCCCGTCGGATGCGGGCGGGGCGGATAAATCGGCGTCCGGCGGGCGGAGGGCGGCGGCACCGGCACGCTCAGGTCCCGGCGAGCGGCATGGTCGCCGCGACCAGCAGACCGTTGACCGCCGCCTTGTCCAGGGCGTCACGGAGCAGGTCCTCACGCGGCTGCTGGCCGATGGAACCGGCCGGTGCGGCGAACACCAGCACGCTCTGCGCCTTGTTGGCGGCCGTCCGCCAGCCCTCGGTCACCTGGAGCGGCTGGTGCGCCTGCCACCAGGCGACCGGGTTGCCGCCGCCGCCCGCGCCCGGCTGGAGCACGGCGTGCAGCCGGCCCATGGCCAGCAGGACGGACCAGCCGGGCAGGACGCCGGGCAGCCGGTTCAGGTGGGGCGTCGGCAGGAAGCCCTGCTCCAGCAGGAGCTGGAGGAACTGGTCACCGCCGCTGCCGTCGGTACCGGGACGGGCGATCGGCCCGGTCGGTTCGACGACCAGCGCGGGGCGGAGGTCGTCCTCGATCAGGACGAGACCGCTGGTGATGCCGAGGACGGCCTGTTCGGGCATGAGGCCCTCCGGATTCTGTGGCTCGCTGCCGGTGATGGACCGCACGGCGCCCTGGAGCTGGTCCTCCGCGACCTGGACGACCTGCGAGGGGATGCAGGTCGCGTGGGCGAAGGCGAGCACGGCGGTCTCCTCGCCCACGAACAGCACCGTGCTGGTGCGTTCCTGGTCGGAGTCGCCGGGGGTGCGGCAGGACGTGCAGTCGTAACTGCCTGGGGCACTGTCGCCGACGAGCAGCCGGTCGGCTTCGGCATCGCCGATCTCGGCGCGTACGTCCTCGCTGACGTCGAGCATGCGCGGCACGGGTGGCTCCTCGAACTCGGTGCGTGGGCCGGGTGGTTCCCGGCTCATGAAGACAACGGACGACCGGGGGCCGGGGTCACGCGCTGACCGCGAGATTGAGCGACCGGACCGCGGGGCCGCTGAGCAGGAAGATCACGCACCCGATCCGGAGTTGAGTATTCCGATCGATCGCCGCTGGTACACGGCCTCTCGTTCGAATTGTCACGAGTTTGTTCGACTCCTGTGTGAATGCTGTGGCTCGCCCCGGGTCCACGTAGGGTCCGTTGCAGACCAGTCGAACAGGGGAAACGACTACGTAATGCACATTTCATTTCTGCTGCACAACGCGTACGGCATCGGGGGAACGATCCGTACCACCTTCACGCTCGCCAGCACCTTGGCGGAACAGCACGACGTCGAGGTCGTCTCCGTCTTCCGGCACCGCGACGACCCGAAGCTCGGCGCACCCGAGGGGGTGAGGCTGAGTCACCTCGTGGACCTGCGCAGGTCCGGTCCGGGGTACGAGGGGGACGCGGCCGAACACGCGCGGCCCGCTTCGGTGTTCCCGCGCGGCGACACCCGGCACAAGCAGTACAGCAGGCTCACCGACAGCCGGATCGCGGCCCATCTGGGCGCGCTGGAGGCCGATGTCGTCGTCGGTACGCGCCCCGGCCTCAACGTCCACATCAGCCGGCAGGCACGGCGGGGGCCGGTGCGCGTCGGACAGGAGCACCTCACGCTGGAGAGCCACGGCTACCGGCTCCGCCGGGAGATAAGCCACCGGTACGGACTGCTGGACGCGGTCACCACCGTCACCGAGGCCGACGCCCGGGACTACCGCACCAGGCTGCGCCTGCCGGGCGTGCGGATCGAGGCCATCCCGAACAGCGTGCCCGAGCCCGCCGGCCCGCCGGCCGACTGCGAGGCCCGGTGGATCGTGGCGGCGGGCCGGCTGCACCGGGTCAAGCGCTACGACCTGCTGGTGCGGGCCTTCGCCGAGGTCGCGGCGGTGCGCCCGGAGTGGCGGCTGCGGATCTACGGGGCCGGCGACGCGTCGGGCAACGAGCTGGAGGCCCTGCGCGGGCTCGTCGACGAGCTCGGACTCCGGGAGCGGGTGTTCCTCATGGGGTCCGTCGACCCCATGGAGGCGGAGTGGCCCAGGAGCTCCATCGCCGCCGTCACCTCCGAGCGGGAGTCGTTCGGCATGACCATCGTGGAGGCGATGCGCTGCGGGGTGCCGGTCGTGTCCACCGACTGCCCGCACGGGCCCGCCGAGATCATCGAGGACGGTGTGGACGGGCGGCTGGTTCCGCCGGGGGACTCCGGTGCCTTCGCGAAGGCGCTGCTCGGCCTGGTGGACGACGACGCCCTGCGGCGCCGGATGGGCCGCGCGGCGCGGGCCTCGGCGGCCCGGTTCGACCCGGCGCCCATCGCCGAGCGGCACGAGAGGCTCTTCGCCGACCTCGCCGCGCGGGGCGGAGGACGCAGGTCGCAGGGCGTGCTGCGGAGTGCGTTCCACCGCTCCCGTGGCACCGTCCTGGACGGGGCGTACGCGCTGCGTTACAAGGCGGCGGGGGTGATCCGCGGGGGGCGGGCCTGAGCCCCGGCGCCCCGGGCCCGCCGGCCGGGACCGTATCCCGGACCGCTCCATTCCGGATGATGCCGCGGCCCGGGACGTCCTTCCGCCGGACGTCCCGGGCCGCCCGCGCGGCGAAAGTAAGGCGCGCATAAGGGCGAGTGAATTCCAGGTGGCGCGCCCGTGTATTCGCCTTTTCCGGCGTTCCCGGAAAAGGCGGACCACGCGTGTCCGCCCGGCTCCCTGAATTCCCGGCCGACGGCCACCGGTCGCTTTCCGTGAGGGCCGGCCAATTCGGATCCCGTGCTTGCGGGCTGCTCGTTCGGGTGAAGCGGCCCGGCGTAAAGGGGCGTGGGGATCCTGTGACACAAGCGTGACCGCCGGGGGACACGGACATGCATCCGGGCGGTGACCACCACCGCTTCCGCCAGGGCGCGGGGCGGCCTACGGTGAGAGGTATGGCACCTGTACCGAGCCCTTCCCCCCAGCCGGACGACAACCCCGGGGCCTACGTCGGCCTCGACGCCGCGACCGCCGAACGGCAGGCCAGAGAGCGTGGCTGGAGCACGGTCCGCGCGCTCCCGCCGGGCACCGTCATCACCATGGAGTTCCGTGGCGGCCGCATCAACTTCGAGGTGGCCGACTCGACCGTGACCCGCTGCTGGGTCGGCTGAACCCGGCCCCCGACGACCGATGGCCCCGACCGGAGTCGGGGCCATCGCCGTGCGCGGGAGCGGATCCGCCGCGGTCCTCGCGGGGTCAGGGGGCGACCGGGCCGCCCGCCACCGGCCGGGACGGGCCCCCGCTGGTGCGCGGGGAGCGGTCCGCGTGCGGCGGACGCCGGGTGCCCGCCGGAGTCAGCGGAGAACGCTCCGAACGCACGGGATGCGGCTGGTGCGCCCGGGCGCGGGCGGCAGGGCCCTGATGACCCGCCGTCCCGGGCGCGGGACCGCCGGCGGGCTCCGGGGCGCTCACGGACGTCACGCCGCCACCCGGGGCACGGGCCAGCAGGACCGGCTCGGGCGTGGGCGGGGTGGCCGGGACGGCGCCCCGCAGCCCGCGGCGGCGGGCCCGCCACTGTTCGCGCACGGAGAGGATCCATGCCTCGGTCCGGGTGATCAGCGGCTCGAACCAGGGCAGGGCGAGCAGGATCAGCAGGCCGGCCGCCCAGCCCAGCAGGACGTCGCTGAGCCAGTGGGTGCCGATGTAGACGGTGGTGAGCCCCACGCCCAGCGAGACGAACGCGGAGAGCGCCGACAGATAGCGCCTGGCGCGCGGGGTGGTGGCCAGATAGGCGAGGATTCCCCAGGTCACCACGGCGTTGGCGGTGTGCCCGGAGGGAAATATATCGCCGCCGGCGAAGAGCTCCGCAGAGCCGATCTGGGTGGCGTAGTGCGGTCCCAGCCGTCCCAGGCCGAGCTTCACCGCGCCCACCGACAGGTTGAGCAGCAGCAGGGACGTGCCCAGCGTGAGCAGCGGGCGCAGCGTGTGCTGGCGCCAGGAGCGCCAGCCGAGCCAGGACGCCACCATCACGGCGGTGGGGCCGCGCTGGCCGAGGACGACGTAGTAGTCGAGGAAGGCGTGGAGTTGCGGCCACTGCTGGTAGGGCCGGAACAGCATGACCTTCCAGTCGAGGGCCACCAGCCGGGACGAGACCAGCACGGCGAGGACGATGGCGAGATAGAACGCCAAAGTCCCGCCGAAGAGAGCGATGCGGTGACGGCTCATCCGCGGGCTCTCTATCTTCGGCGGTTCCGGCTCCCGGTCCAGACGGGCAAAGATGTCGGTACGCACCCAATGGACGTTACAGCGAGTGAGTGTGTGATCCGGTCGATCCCGCGTCTTTGTGATGACGATGTGATGTGGACTTTGTCTCAGACAGGTATCCATTCCCGGTGCGCCGGGGAATGGTTTCCATGCCCCGGCTATTCGTTCCGGCCGCTATTCGCAGAAATGTTTGAGGGTCGATGAAATGGCCCGGCGTGATCATCGCCGGGCGCGCGCGGGGCCATTCGGGGGAGCCGCCGGCCGGCGGGCCGCCGCGCCGGAGGGGCCCCGGTCCGGCGGCCCGGGCACCGCCCCGCCCGCAGGTGCCGACGTGGCGCACGCCACACTCGGTGGCCGGCGAACGTATGAGCTGCACCACGCGTGACCACCGGGAACTCGCGTACGCTGACGGCTCACTCGCCCGTCGATGCCGGGCCCGGGGACGCCGTGAGCCGGATCCCCAGCAGGTCTGCCGAGCGCGAGGGACTCAGTGTGGGAGGTACGTACATGACGGGGACGTCCACGGCCGTGAGCAGGCTGCGCGCGGCGGCCGACGGTGCCAACCGCTGGGTCGTCCTGGTCGTCCTCTGCCTCAGCCTCCTGCTCGTCGCGCTCGACGCGACCGTGCTGCACGTCGCCGTCCCCGCCGTCACCGAGGACCTGCGGCCCAGCGCGGTCGGCCTGCTGTGGATCGTCGACGCCTACCCTCTGGTCTGCGCCTCGCTGCTGATCCTCTTCGGCACGCTGGGTGACCGGGTCGGCCGACGGCGTGTCCTCCTGATCGGTTACGCGCTCTTCGGCGTCGCCTCCGCCCTGGCCGCGACGGCCGGCTCGCCGGGCGTGCTGATCGCGGCGCGCGCCCTGCTCGGCGTCGGCGGCGCCATGATCATGCCCGCCACGCTGTCGATACTCCGCCAGGTCTTCCCCGACCGCCGCGAGCGCGCCATGGCCATCGGCGTGTGGACCGCGGTGGCCGCCGTCGGCGCCGCGACCGGGCCGGTCATCGGCGGTTTCCTGGTCGAGCACTACTGGTGGGGCTCGGTCTTCCTGATCAACATCCCGCTCATGGCGCTGATCCTCCCGCTCGGCCGCTGGCTGCTGCCGGAGTCCCGGGGCGGTGGCGACGGTCCCTGGGACGTGCTCGGCGCGCTGATGGCGGCCGCCGGAGTGCTCGGCGTCGTCCTCGGGATCAAGCGGATCGGCGGCGGCGAGGGACTGCTCGACCTCGCCACCCTCGCCCCGCTGCTCGCCGGAGCCGCGCTCGTCGTCCTCTTCGTCCGCAGGCAGAAGCGGCGGGCGCACCCGCTGATCGACATCGCGATGTTCTCCCGGCCCGCCTTCACCACGGCGGTCGGCTGCATCGTGCTCGCCATGCTGGCCCTGGTCGGCCTGGAGCTGATCGCGGTGCAGTACCTCCAGCTGGTCCTGGACCTGAGCCCGCTGGAGACCGGCCTGCGGCTGCTGCCGCTGACCTTCGCCGCGATGGCCGCCGGCGCCACGGGCTCGTACACGCTCAGCCGGATCGGTCCGCGCCGGATGGTCGGCTGGGGCTTCGTGCTCACGGCCGCGTCGGTGCTGCTCCTCACCCTGATGGGCCAGCACGACCGGCCCGTGCTGCTCACCGCCGGCTTCGTGCTGCTGGGCTTCGGTCTCCAGTCCACGCTGTTCGGGGCGTACGAGTCGATGCTGAGCGAGGCCCCCGCGGAGCGGGCGGGCGGCGCCGCCGCGATCGGTGAGACCTCCTACCAGCTGGGCGCGGGCCTGGGGATCGCACTGCTCGGCAGTGTCATGAACGCGGCTTACGCCCCCGGACTCTCGCGCGTCCACGAGGAGGGCGTCCCCGCCGCCGCCGGATCCGCCGCGTCGCATTCGCTCGGCGAGGCCTACCAGGTGGCGGGCCGCCTCGGCGGTCCCGTGGGCGACCTCCTGCGGGACACGGCCCGGCACGCCTTCGTCGACGGCCTGCATGTCACCCTGCTGGTCAGCGCGGGCCTGCTGCTGCTCGGAGCGCTGGCCGCGCTGCGGCTGCCGCGCGTCATGGACTGCCCCGACGCGAAGAGCGTCCGCCGGGAGCCGGCGGCCACCGTGCCGGAGCAGGCCCCGGCGCCCGACGCCGCGTCCCGCCAGGGGCCCCGTCCGTTGCCCGCGCCGGAGGCCCGGGGGCCCCGGCTGCCCCTTCCCGCGCGGCGCGAACCCGCCGAGGCCACGGGCTCTGGACGCGCGGCACACTGAGCCGTAACGTCGGTACGGCGTCGTAACTACCACTGCTAGTTTTAGCGGGGTGGCGCGTTTCCGAACCGTGCGAGCCGCCGGAGGCACCATGCCCACCACCGAGTCCGCGAAGCCGTCAGGCCCCTCGAAGGGGCAGCCCTTCGACCCGGCCGACCCTCTCGGCATCGACGATCTGCTCGGCCCCGAGGACCTCGCGATCCGCGACACCGTGCGCACCTGGGCCGCCGACCGGGTCCTGCCGCACATCGCCGAGTGGTACGAGAACGGGGAGCTCCCCGGAATCCGCGAGCTGGCCCGTGAGCTGGGGTCGCTCGGCGCGCTCGGCATGTCGCTGGAGGGATACGGCTGCGCCGGGGCGAGCGCCGTCCAGTACGGTCTGGCCTGCCTCGAACTGGAGGCCGCCGACTCCGGGATCCGCTCCCTCGTCTCGGTCCAGGGCTCCCTCGCCATGTACGCCATCCACCGCTTCGGATCCGAGGAGCAGAAGGAGCGGTGGCTGCCCGGGATGGCGGCCGGCGGGACCATCGGCTGCTTCGGGCTCACCGAGCCCGATCACGGCTCGGACCCGGCCGGGATGCGCACGTACGCGCGACGGGACGGCGAGGACTGGATCCTCACCGGCCGCAAGATGTGGATCACCAACGGCTCGGTCGCCGGAGTCGCGGTCGTATGGGCGCAGACCGGCGAGGCGGACGGCGGGCGGGGCATCCGCGGCTTCGTCGTCCCGACGGACAGCCCCGGCTTCTCCGCGCCGGAGATCCGGCACAAGTGGTCCCTGCGCGCCTCGGTCACCAGCGAGCTGGTCATGGACGGCGTGCGGCTGCCCGCCGACGCGGTCCTGCCCGGGGCGACCGGGCTGCGCGGACCGCTCAGCTGCCTCAGCCACGCGCGCTACGGCATCGTCTGGGGGGCCATGGGCGCGGCGCGCGCCAGTTTCGAGGCCGCGCTGGACTACGCGAAGTCCCGCGAGCAGTTCGGGAGGCCGATCGGCGGGTTCCAGCTCACCCAGGCCAAGCTCGCGGACATGGCCCTGGAGCTCCACAAGGGCATCCTGCTCGCCCATCACCTGGGGCGCCGGATGGACGCCGGCCGGATCCGCCCGGAGCAGATCAGCTTCGGGAAGCTCAACAACGTGCGGGAGGCCATCGGGATCTGCCGCACCGCGCGGACGGTCCTCGGGGCCAACGGGATCTCGCTGGAGTACCCGGTGATGCGTCACGCGACGAATCTGGAGTCGGTGCTCACCTACGAGGGAACCGTGGAGATGCACCAGCTCGTGCTGGGCAAGGCGCTCACCGGCCTGGACGCTTTCCGGTAGGACTCCCCGGCGAGCGCCCTGCTCAGCTCTGGTTGAAGAAGCCGTCGGCCGGCCGGCCGCCGGCTTCGCCGTTGACCACCCGGGTGTGGGCCGGGGACAGCAGGAAGACCCGGGTCGCCACGCGGTCGATCGAACCGTGCAGTCCGAAGATCAGCCCGGCGGCGAAGTCCACCACCCGCTTGGCGTCACCCGGATCCATCGCGGTGAGGTTGACGATCACCGGAACACCGTCCCGGAAGAGCTCCCCGATGGCCCGCGCGTCCCGGAAGCTGTCCGGGGTGACGGTGGCGATCCGGCGGCCCTTGTCCTCGGCCTTCTCGGAGGCGACGCGCACCCGCGGGTCGGTCACCCATGGCTGATTCGTGCCGGTCTCAGCATCCTCGGAGTACTCGTCGTCGTAGTACCGCTCGTCGTTGTCCTCCACGAGGCCCAGCCAGGCACTCGCCTTGCGCACCGATCCCATGGACGCCTCCTCTCACCGCGGTTCGTTGGTGTTCCGCATCTCTTTCCTATCCCTATGGTCGTCCATGATGCGGATACAGCGCCAAGGGGATAGCCGCCGCACAGGCGATTCGTGACGCTACTGGTGCAGAACATGTGGCGATTCGTCAGGGTACCTACCGCATCAGGGGCCTTGCGGAACGAAAATATGATGCTCCCGTCCGTACGGGTGACATGGAGGGCGTACGGGTGAACTGAACGGCCGATACGATGCACGACGCCCAGACGTACGAGCGACGGCTCGGCGGACGAACAGCTCCCGGGGGAACGTCGTGTTCGGAATCGTGAGGCCCTGTACCCATCGGCTGTCCGAAGGACTCCGGACGGAGTGGATGGCTCATCTGTGCGGTCTCTGTCTCGCCCTGCGGGCCGACCACGGCCAGTTCGCACGGGTCGTCACGAACTACGACGGCCTCATCGTCTCGGTGCTGACGGAGGCTCAGAGCGAGCGTTCCGCACGGCGGCGGCGCACCGCGGGCCCCTGTCCGCTGCGCTCGATGCGGACGGCCCCGGTCGCCCGTGGCGAGGGGGCGAGGCTGGCCGCGGCCGTGTCGCTCGTACTGGCGTCGGCGAAGGTGCGCGACCATGTGGCCGACCGTGACGGGCTGTTGAAGCGGCGCCCGGTGGCCGCCGCCGCGCGACGGGTCGCGGCGGGCTGGGACAGGGCCGGTGCGCGCACCGGTGCCGAGCTCGGCTTCGACACGGCCGTCCTCGTCGACGCCGTCGACCGGCAGACCGGGATCGAGTCGCTCGCCGGGCCGGGCACCCCGCTGCTGACGGTCACCGAACCCACCGAGACGGCCACGGCGGCGGCCTTCGCGCACACCGCCGTCCTCGCCGGCAGGCCGCGGAACGCGGCGCCGCTCGCCGAGGCCGGGCGGCTCTTCGGGCGGCTCGCCCATCTGCTGGACGCCGTGGAGGACAGGGAAGCTGACGCCGTGTCGGGTGCCTGGAACCCGCTCACCGCGACCGGCACACCGCTCGCGGAGGCCCGCCGGCTGTGCGACGACGCGCTGCACGGGGTGCGCCTCGCGCTGCGGGACGCGGAGTTCACCGACGCCGCGCTGGCGCACGTGCTCCTGGTCCACGAGCTGCGGCGCTCCGTGGACCGGGCCTTCGGCTCCACGGCGTGCGCGCACCGGCCGGACGGGGCGCCCTCGGGGGCCTTCGGCCCGCCGCCCGGCAACCCCTTCGCGCCGACCGGACCGCCGGGACCGCCCCTGCCCCCGGAGCCTCCCCGCAACCGGCGGGGCCTCGTGACGGGCTGCCTGGTCTGGGCCGGTCTCGCCTGCACCTGCCAGATGTGCTGCGCGGGTACCTTCCACGACCCGTGGAGCGGCCAGGAACGCGAAGGGCTCTGCCACAAGGGCAACTGCGGCGACTGGTGCGAGGGCTGCTGCGAGGGGTGCGACTGCTGCGGCAACTGCTGCGGCTGCTGCGAGGGCTGTGACTGCGGGTGCGACTGCTGACGTCCGGTCAGCCGGCCGCACCCGGCGGTCTCATCCGATCTCGGGCGGCGAGATCCGCGACGTGTCGATCGCCGACTCCGAGGTGCCCCACTTCTCCAGGATGCGGTCGTAGGTCCCGTCGTCCTTGAGGCCGTTGACCGCGGCCTGGAACGCCGGTGCCAGCGGGGTGCCCTTCCGGAAGGCGAAGCCGACGTCGAGCCGCTTGAACTCGTTGAGGAAGCGCAGTCCCTCCTGCTGGGTCACGGCGTAGCGCAGACCGTTGATGGTGGACATCAGGACGTCGCTGCGGCCCTGCTGGAGCGAGATCCAGACCGCGGCCTGGTCGGCGTACGTCCTGACCTCGTACGGCTTCTCGCCCGCGTCGGCGCACCGGTGCCTGTTCTCCTCCAGCGTCGCCTCGAAGGTGGTCCCGGCGCCCGTGCCGACGGTCAGGCCGCAGAGCTGGGTGAGGTCGGTGATCTCCTTCAGATCGCTGTCGTCACGGACGGCGAACCCCTGCCCGTCGTTGATGTACGTGACGAAGTCGATGGTCTTCCGCCGCTCGTCGGTCACCCCGAAGTTGCCGGTGCCCACGTCGTACTTGCCGCTGCCGAGGGCCGGCAGGATCGCCTCGAAGGAGGCGACCTCCCGCTTCAGCTCCAGCCCGAGCGCCCGGGCCACCGCGTCCGCGAAGTCGATGTCGGCGCCCGCGAGCGTCTTGCCGTCCTCCTCGTAGAACGCCCCGGGCGGAGCTCCGACGCTGGACGCCAGCGAGAGGGTCCCCGCGGAGCGCACCTTCTCGGGCAGCAGCTTCGCCGCCGCGTCGTTCCGCCGCACCGACGACACCACATCGGCCGTCGGTGTCTTCCCCCTGCCCGCGGCGGCGGCCGGCGAGGCGGCGGGGTCACCCGATCCGCAGGCGGTGAGCGAGAGGGCGGCCACGGTGAGCAGCGCGAAGGCGGCGGTCTGCCTGGTTCTGGGCATGGCGGGGTTTCTCCGGGTTCGTCGACCGCGCTCCGCTGCCGGGGCAGCACGGAGCGTCGGGGCGGGAGATCAGCTGAACGAGGGGAGGGCGGAGCCGTGTTGTGTACGCGAAGGAACGCGGGGGAGTCCGCCCGGGCGGCCGACAGGGGGCGCGGGCGGGAGGAACCGATGACGCAGGGGGGTCAGCTCAACAGGAACAGGACCACACACGACCGAAGTCGATGTGGGAGCGGGTGACCAGCCACAGCTGCGAATACATGGCCCAAGTGGAACAGGCATCCGGTTCCGCGTCAACAGAGGTGAGACGTACCGCTCACAGTCCGGACAGGCTTGACAACAGCACCGGGGTGGCGCTTTTCTCGGAGGCGGACCGGCGCTGAGGGGCCCGGTCCCTGTTGTGTCACGCGCTGAAGGCACGCCCCGTGTTCGATCTCTGCATCCACGGAGCCCTCGCATGTCCGCGCAGACAGAAACCCATGCCCTGTCACGTCCCGCCCCGCCCGGCGAACGCCCCGGTGACGCCGTCCCGCGCATCGTCCCCGTGCGCAGGACCGGCCGGTGGGCGGCCGCCGCCGCCGTCCTGATCCTCCTCGCGGGCGCCCTGGTCTCCGTCGTCCGCAACGACGCCTTCCAGTGGGACGTCGTGGGCACGTACCTCACCACCGACTCCGTGCTGCGGGGCCTCGGACTCACCCTGTGGCTCACCGGGCTCGTCATGGTCCTCGGCTTCGCCCTGGGCACCCTGCTCGCGGTGTTCAGGCTCTCCGGCAACCGCGTGCTCCAGGGGGTGAGCTGGGGCTACATCTGGCTGTTCCGGTCCACACCGATCCTGGTCCAGCTGCTCTTCTGGTTCAACATCGGAGCCCTCTACCCGCGGATCCTGGGCGTCAGCACCGTCGACCTCCTCGGCCCGGTCACCGTCGCCGTCATCGGACTCACGCTCCACGAGGCCGCGTACGCCGCCGAAGTGGTCCGCGGCGGCATCCTCTCCGTCGAACGCGGACAGGTGGAGGCGGCCCAGTCCCTCGGCCTGGGACCGTGGCGCCGGCTCCGGCGCATCGTGCTGCCCCAGGCCATGCGCTCCATCGTCCCGCCCGCCGGGAACATGCTGATCGGCACGCTGAAGGGCACCTCGATCGTCAGCATCATCGCCGTGCAGGACCTGCTGTACTCCGTGCAGCTCGTCTACCACCGCACCTACGAGGTCATCCCGCTGCTGCTGGTCGCCACCCTCTGGTACGTGGCCGTCACCTCGCTGCTGTCGATCGGCCAGTACTACGTCGAACGCCACTACGCGCGCGGCACGGCGGACGCACGGTGACCGGCGTACCGGCGCTCGTCATCGTCGGCGGAGGACCGCGCGGCACCGGGGTCATCGAACGCATAGCCGCCAACGCCACCGAGCTGTACGGCGACCGGCCCCTGGACATCCACCTCGTCGACCCGTACCCGCCCGGCGGCGGCCGGATCTGGCGGCAGGACCAGTCCCCGCTGCTCTGGATGAACTCCATGGCCGAGGACGTCACCATGTTCACCGACGACACCGTCCCGCTCGACGGGCCGGTCAGCCCGGGCCCCGCCCTGCACACCTGGGCCGCCGACGTCCGCGAGGGGCGCACCGCCGTCGGTGCCGACCCCGGGATCCTGGACGAGATACACCGCCTCGGCGGCCAGGACTTCCCCAGCCGGCGGCTCCAGAGCGCCTATCTGCGCTGGGTGTACGAACGGGCCCTCGCCGCCCTCCCGCCCGGCATCACCGTCCACGAGCACACCGGCCGCGCGGTGCGCCTCTCCGGACCACGCGGCGGCCGGCAGCAGGTCTGGATCCAGGGACGGGACGAACCGCTCACCGCCGAACTCGTCGTCCTCACCGTCGGCCACCTCGACGCCCGGCCGGACGCCGGACAACAGGAGCTGACCGCCTTCGCCGCACGCCACCGACTGGTCCACCTGCCACCCGACTTCACCGCGGACACCGACCTCGGTGCCCTGCGGGCGGGCGAACCCGTCCTCGTGCGCGGCTTCGGCCTCGCCTTCATCGACCTGATGGTGCTGCTCACCGAGGGGCGCGGCGGACGCCACGAGGAAGGGACCTACATCCCCTCCGGCAGGGAGCCCGTCCTGTACGTCGGATCGCGGCGCGGCGTCCCCTACCGCTCCAAGATCGGCTACCCCTGGGACGGCGAACGGCCGCCCCTGCCGCACCACTTCGGACCCGACCGGGCGGCGGAGATCCTCGCCCGCCCCGGCACCCCCGACTTCCACCGCGACCTGTGGCCGCTGATCACCCGGGAGCTGGGCCACGCCCACTACCACCGCCTCTTCACCGCCCACCCCGAGCGCACCGCCATGGCCCGGGGCGACTTCGAGGAGAAGTACGCCGTCGCCGCGCCCGGCAGCCCCGAGCTCGCCGCCCTCGTCGCCTCGGCCGTCCCCGACCCGGCCGACCGGCTCGACCTCGACGCCCTCGACCGGCCGCTCGACGGGGTCCGCCACGCCTCGTACGACGCGCTTCAGGAGGCGCTGCGCGCCCACGTCACCGCCGACCTGGAACGCCGGCACGACCCCCGGCACAGCCCCGACCTCGCCGTGTTCCTCGGACTCCTGTCCGTCTACGGGCAGGTGACCGGGCTCGGCGACATCGGGGAGCGGTGGCACGGCTTCTTCAGCTACCTCGCCTCCGGCCCGCCCGGCCCCCGGCTGCACCAGCTCCTCGCCCTCTCGCGGGCCGGCGTCGTCCGCTTCCTCGGCGCCGGCATGACCGTCGAGACCGACGAGGAGCGGGGCGTCTTCCGCGCCCGCAGCGCCACCGTGCCCGGCGCGTACACCGAAGCCCGCGCCCTGGTCGAGGCCCGGCTGCCCGACCCCTCGCTGCGCAGCACCCGCAGCGCGCTGCTGAGCGGCCTGTACGCGGACGGCGCGGCCGCAACCGACACCGGGCTGCTCTCCGTCGACCCGGCCGACGGCCGGATCCTGGGCCGCGACGGCCGCGCCCATCCGCGCCGCTTCGCCCTCGGGCCCTACACCACCGCGCGCTCCAGCGGCGCCTTCACCCGGCCGCGCACCGGCGGCCCGGCCTTCCGGCAGAACGACGGCACCGCCCGGGCGGCACTCGCGTTCCTGCGCGACCCCTCCTGTCGGGACCGCCCCACCACGTGAGCACGGCCCCCGCCCGCTCCTCCCGTCGCAGAAAGAACTCCACCATGTCGCTGACCAGCGATCCACCCGTCCACCCACCGGCCGAGGCCGCCGCCGGGGACCCCTCGGCGGACGAGTACGCGGCCCTGGAAGTCGTCCCCGTACGCCACCCCTGGCGCTGGGTCGCCGTCGCGGCCACGGCCGTGCTGCTCGCCCAGTTCCTGAACGGCCTGATCACCAACCCCGGCTGGGAATGGGACGTCTTCGCCCGCTTCGTCACCACCGAGACCATCCTCCACGCCGTCTGGGTCACCCTCCAGCTGACCTTCTACGGCACCGTGACCGGCTTCGCGCTCGGCATCGTGCTGGCCTTCATGCGGCTCTCCGCGAGCCCGTTCCTGAGGGCGGTCTCCTACGCGTACATCTGGGCGTTCCGCTCGATCCCGCTCATCGTCCAGCTGCTGTTCTGGTTCAACCTCGCCTACCTCTACAAGGAGCTCCAGTTCGGCATCCCGTTCGGGCCCGGATTCTTCTCCTTCGACACGATGAACCTCGTCGGCGCGATGAGCGCCGCCGTCCTCGGACTCGCCCTGCACCAGGCGGCGTACGCGGCCGAGATCGTCCGCGGCGGTGTACTGGCCGTGGACAGCGGCCAGCTGGAGGCCGCCGCCGCCCTCGGGATCCCGCGGCTGCGGCAACTGCGCCGCATCGTGCTGCCGCAGGCGATGCGCTCCATCCTGCCCAACGCCGCCAACGAGATCATCTCCCTCTTCAAGGGCACCTCGATCGTCTCCGTGATGGCGATCGGCGAACTCTTCTACCAGGTCCAGGTCGTCTACGGCCGCAACGGCCGGGTGGTGCCCCTGCTCATGGTCGCCACGGTCTGGTACATCCTCCTGACCACCGTGCTCTCCGTCCTCCAGCACTACGTCGAACGTCACTACGCCAAGGGGGCCGTGCGATGAGCGCACCCGCAGAAGAAGCCACGGGATCCGACGCCATGGTCGAGATCCGGTCCGTGCACAAGAGCTTCGGTCCGCTCGAAGTGCTCCGCGGCATCGACCTGTCCGTCCGCGCGGGAGAGGTGACCGTCGTCCTCGGCCCGTCCGGGTCGGGCAAGTCCACCCTGCTGCGCACCATCAACCACCTGGAGAAGGTCGACCGGGGCTGGATCAGCGTCGACGGCACCCTGGTGGGCTACCGCAGGTCCGGCAACAAGCTGTACGAGCTGCGCGAACGCGAGGTCCTGCGCCAGCGCACCCGGATCGGTTTCGTCTTCCAGAACTTCAACCTCTTCCCGCACCTCACCGTCCTGGAGAACGTCATCGAGGCCCCGGTCGCCGCCCTGGGCCGCCCCCGCAAGGACGCCGTCGCCGCGGCGGAGAAGCTCCTGGCCCGCGTCGGGCTCGCCGACAGGTCCGGGTCCTACCCCAAGCAGCTCTCCGGCGGCCAGCAGCAGCGCGTCGCCATCGCCCGCGCCCTCGCCCTGGAACCCAAGCTGCTGCTCTTCGACGAGCCGACCTCCGCGCTCGACCCCGAACTGGTCGGCGAGGTCCTCGACGTCATCAAGGACCTGGCCCACGGCGGCACCACGATGATCGTCGTCACCCACGAGATCGGCTTCGCGCGCGAGGTCGCCGACACCGTCGTCTTCATGGACGAGGGACGGATCGTCGAGCAGGGCCCGCCCGCCGACGTGCTCGACCGTCCCGTCCAGGAACGCACCCGCGCCTTCCTCTCCAAGGTCCTCTGAGCCATGTCCCCGCAGTCAAGGAGCGTTCACATGCCCGTCCGCCGCACCCTCACCGCCGTCCTCGCCACCCTCACCGCCGCCGGGCTGCTCACGGCCTGCGGCACCAGCGACGCCACCGAGGACGTCATCCGGCCCAAGGGCGGGAAGGACACCGGGATCAACATCGGCCCCGACCAGAAGCGCGTCAGGGGCGAGAAGGTGGACGCCATCGCCGCGCAGGTGCCCGCGGCCGTACGCGCACGCGGCACGCTCAGGCTCGGCGCGAGCGCCGACGCCTCGCCACCGCTCGGCTTCTACGCCACCGACGACAGGACGCGGATCGGCAGCGAGACAGACCTGGCGACCCTCATCGCGGACACCCTCGGTCTGGAACCGGAGTTCCAGCAGGTCTCCTGGGAGAACCTCTTCGTCGGCCTCGACAGCTCCAAGTTCGACGGGGTCCTCTCCAACGTCACCGTGACCGAGGAGCGCAAGGAGAAGTACGACTTCGCGACGTACCGGCTGGACAACATCGCCTTCGAGGCCAGGAAGGGGTCCGGCTGGAAGGTGAAGGGCCCGGCCGACGTGGCCGGGAAGACGGTCTCCGTCGCCTCCGGGACCAACCAGGAGAAGATCCTGGTCGACTGGAGCGAGGAGAACGTCAAGGCCGGGCGGAAGCCGGTGGACATCAAGTACTTCCAGAAGGACACCGACTACTACCTGGCCCTCCAGTCGGGCCGCATCGACGCCTACCTCGGCCCGAGCCCCTCGGCCAACTACCACGTCGCGTCGGCCGGGCAGTCCGAGATCATCGGCACGCTCTCCGGCGCCGGCGACGGCGTCCAGGGCAAGATCGCCGCCACCACCAGGAAGGGCAGCGGCCTGGTCGGGGCGTACGCCGCCGCGATCGACCACATCATCCAGGACGGCTCGTACGCCGAGGTGCTGAAGCGCTGGGGCCTGTCCAACGAGGCCGTCCAGAAGTCGGAGATCAACCCGCCCGGCCTGCCCAAGACCGAGAACTGACCCGAGAGGTCCCGCATGTCCGCCACCAGGCCACTCCACCTCGCCGCCGAGATCGGGGGACCGCCCCGCTACGACGCCGCCTCCCACGTCGCGCTGGCCCGCCTCGCCGAGGAGGGCACCCTCGACTACGTCACCCTGGGCGACTCCTTCGCGCGCCCCGGTCCCGACGCGCTCGCCGTGCTGGCCCGGGTCGCCCCGGCCACCACCCGGGTCGGACTCGTGCCGACCGTCACCACCACCCACACCGAGCCCTTCCACGTCTCGTCCGCCGTCGCCACCCTGGACTGGGTCAGCGGGGGCCGGGCCGGCTGGCAGGCCGACGTGTCGACGACCGAGGCCGAGGCCCGGCTGTTCGGCCGGCGACCCGCCGCACCCGCCGCCGCGCTCTGGCAGGAGGCGGGGGAAGCCGCCGACGCCGGGGCGCGGCTGTGGGACAGCTGGGAGGACGACGCGGAGATCCGCGACGTCGCCACCGGCCGCTTCATCGACCGCGACAAGCTGCACTACATCGACTTCGAGGGCAGTACCTTCTCCGTGCGCGGCCCCGCCATCGTCCCCCGGCCCCCGCAGGGCCGGCCCGTCACCGTCATCGACGGCACCGGCGGCCCCGCCCGCGAGGCCGCCGCGCGCCACGCCGACGTCGTCCACGTACGCGCCACCTCACCCGGACAGGCCGCCTCGCTCCGCGACGAGGTGCGCCGCACCGCCGCGGCCCACGGGCGGGACCCCGACAGCCTGCGGGTCCTGGCCGCCCTCACCGTGGACCTCGGGGACGCCGAGACCGCGCCCGAACCCGGCCTCGTGAGCGGCCCGCAGCTCGCGGGCCGGGGCACCTACTTCCGCGGCGGGCCCGTGGACCTCGCCGAGCTCATCACCCAGTGGCACCGGGGCGGAGCCGTGGACGGCTTCCACCTCACCCCCATCACACCGGCGCGCGACCTGGAGAGGATCGTCAACGGAACCGTCGCCCTGCTCCAGCACCGCAGCCTGTTCCGCACCTTCTACCCGGGCGGCACCCTCCGCGAGCACCTCGGCCTCGGCAGGCCCGCCAACCGCTACGCGCTCGCCAGGACCTCCGGGGGGACGTCATGAAGCAGATGCACCTCGCCGCCCACTTCCCGGGCGTCAACAGCACCACCGTGTGGACCGACCCCCGCTCCCGGAGCCAGATCGACTTCACCTCCTTCGAACACCTGGCCAGGACCGCGGAGCGAGGGAAGTTCGACTTCTTCTTCCTCGCGGAGGGGCTGCGGCTGCGCGAGCACAACGGCCGCATCCACGACCTCGACGTGGTGGGCCGCCCCGAGTCGCTCACCGTCCTCAACGCCCTGGCCGCCGTCACCGAACGCCTCGGCCTCGCCGCCACGGTCAACGCCACCTTCAACGAGCCGTACGAACTCGCCCGGCGCCTCGCCACCCTCGACCACCTCAGCGTGGGGCGCGCCGCCTGGAACGTGGTCACGTCCTCGGACGCCTTCACCGGTGAGAACTTCCGCCGCGGCGGATACCTCGACCGGGCCGACCGGTACACCCGGGCGGCGGAGTTCGTGGCCACCGCACGTGAGCTGTGGGACTCCTGGACACCGGACGGCACCTCCCGGCCCGTCGCGCACTCCGGGCAGCACTTCGAGATCTCCGGGGAGTTCACCGTTCCCCGCTCACCCCAGGGGCACCCCGTCGTCATCCAGGCCGGGGACTCCGACGAGGGCCGGGAGTTCGCCGCGTCGGCGGCCGACGTCATCTTCACCCGGCACGGCACCCTGGAGGCCGGGCGGACCTTCTACGCCGACGTCAAGGCGCGCCTCGCGGCGTACGGCCGGCAGCCCGGAGACCTGAAGATCATGCCCGGCGTCACCGTCGTCCTGGGCGACACCGACGAGGAGGCCCAGCACCACGCCGCCGCGATACGGGAGCAGCAGGTCTCCCCGCAGAACGCGATCCTCGCCCTCGAACAGGTCTGGGGCCGGGACCTCTCCTCGTACGACCCCGACGGGCCGCTCCCCGGCATCGACCCCGACCCCGGGTCGAGCCTGGTCCAGGGCAGGGTCCGGGTCGCCGACCCGCCGGCCGTGGCGGCGCGCTGGCGGGAGCTCTCCGAATCGAAGGGGCTGTCCATCCGCCGGACCGTCATCGAGTCCACGGCGCGGCAGTCGTTCATCGGCTCCCCGGAGACGGTCGCCGCCGAACTGGAGAAGTTCGTCGCCGCCGACGCGGCCGACGGCTTCATCCTCGTACCGCATCTCACCCCGGGCGGACTCGACGACTTCGTCGACCGGGTCGTCCCGCTCCTCCAGGAACGCGGATCCTTCCGCTCCGAATACACCGGCTCCACGCTGAGGTCGCACCTCGGCCTGGCCGAGCCGGTGTGGAAGGGTTGACCGCATGAGCACGGACGCACAGCAGGACAGCGAGGACTTCCACGCCTGGCAGCGCTGGCACGAGGGGCGCATCGTCGCCGTGGCCGCGCCGCACGGACCGCTCTCCCTCACCGGCACCCACTGGCTCGCCGACCATCCGGAGGGACGAATTCCGGCCGTACCCGGGCTGTGGCGCGACGAGGGCGACGAGGTGGTGCTCACCGCCACCTCCGAGGACGGGCTGACCGTCGACGGGAAGCCCCTGGCCGGAGAGGTCCGGCTGGGCGCCGACCGGGGACCCGTCGACGCGTCCAGGGTGGCGCGGGGCGAGCGCAGACTGGTGGTGCTGAGCCGTGAAGGCCTCTGGGCGGTACGGGACTTCGACCCGCGGTCCCCGGCCCGCCAGGGGTTCCGGACCATCGACGCCACCCCGTACGCCCCGAAGTGGTCGCTGGACGGCACCTTCCGCCCCTACGGTTCCGACCGGACCGTCCGCGTGGAGAACGCCGACGGGCGCGAGCGGGGGCTGGGGCTCTCGGGTGAGATCTCCTTCACCGTGGACGGCGGCGAGCACACCCTCCAGGTGGCGGTCGAGCCCGACGGTTCGCTCTGGGCCGTCTTCGCCGACGCCACCAGCGGGAACGGAAGCTACCGCTTCCGCTTCCTGCGGCCCCCGGCGCCCGACGGGGACGGACGGGTGCGGGTCGACTTCAACCGCACCCTGCTGCCGCCGTGCGCCTTCGCCGACCACTTCATCTGCCCCTTCCCGCCGCCGGGCAACACCCTGACGGTGGCCGTCCCGGCGGGGGAGCGGAACCGCATCGACGGGTGACCGGGCGGCGGGGGACCGTCCTCGCCGGCGGGTGCCACCCCGGCGCGGGGCCCGCGCCTGCGGGCGGGACCCGGCGGGGGAGCGGAACCGTACCGGCGGCGGGGACTCGGGCGGGCGGGTCCCCGCCGCACCGACCGGTGACCGGCCGGACGGCGGGCCGCGGAGGCGGCGGCGGGTGACCGGCGGGGCAGCGCCGTGCCGGAGCCGTACCGACGGTTCTCCCGCCCCCTCCGGGACGCGAGGTCCGGCACTTCCGCCCCGGCAGCCCCAGGGCTGCCGGGGCGGAAGTCCGTGCGGGCCGAAACGGCTGAAAACACCATCTTGCGTGGCATGCTGACGCGCCCCAATACTCCCGAGCAGCGTCCGTCAGGAGCACGGCGTCTCCGGAATCCGAACGCCTGTCGGAAGGCGATCCGTGCCCCTGACCGCGCCTCACGGGTCCGACCACCCCACTGGCGGGCCCCCGATCCCCTCGGGAGGGACGAGAAGTGAGGATCAAACGCACCGACCACCCCCGCAACGGCAGCACGGCGAGACTGGGCCGGATCGGCCGGATCACGGCCGTCTCCGCAGGACTCGCAGCCATCGCCGCCCTCGCCGTACCCGCGGCCGACGCCGACCAGCCCGGTACCTACAGCACCAGCCGGCTCAGCGCCGCGGGATCGGCCGTACTCCGGGCCGATGTCGCCGGTACCGCCTGGAACGTCGACCCGGCGACCGGACGGCTCCTCGTCACCGCCGACAGCACCGTCTCGCAGACGGACATCAACAGGATCAGGAAGGCCGCCGGAACCGACGCGGGCGCCCTGCGGATCGAACGCACCCCCGGGACGCTCGGCAAACTCATCTCGGGCGGTGACGCCGTCTACGCCTCCGGGTGGCGCTGCTCCCTCGGCTTCAACGTCCGCAGCGGCGACACGTACTACTTCCTGACCGCCGGTCACTGCACCGACGGCGCCGGCACCTGGTGGTCCGACTCGGCCCACACCACGGTCCTCGGCACCACCACGGGATCCAGCTTCCCCACCGACGACTACGGCATCGTCCGCTACACCAACACCTCCGTCACCAAGGCGGGCACGGTCGGCAGCCAGGACATCACCGCGGCCGCCGACGCCACCGTCGGGATGTCCGTCACCCGGCGGGGGTCCACCACCGGCATCCACAGCGGCACCGTGACCGGCCTCGACGCCACGGTCAACTACGGCGGCGGCGACATCGTCCACGGCCTGATCCGCACCGACGTGTGCGCCGAACCCGGCGACTCCGGCGGCTCCCTCTACTCCGGCACCCTCGCGATCGGTCTCACCTCGGGCGGCAGCGGCAACTGCACCTCCGGCGGGACGACCTTCTTCCAGCCCGTCACCGAAGCGCTGAGCGCGTACGGCGTCAGCGTGTTCTGACCCGTCCGGGCACCGCCGCACTCCCGTGAGCCCCCGCCGGTCCCCGGCGGGGGCTCCCCTCCGGGCCGCGGCTTTTGAGAGGATGTCAGGACGGTCGGTCGCAGAGGTACCACGGGGGCGGACGCTGTGCCGGTCCGGAGGGACGCCCTCCGGAATCCCCGCAGACACCAGGGGGTCCCAGATCCGTGAAACGCATCGGAGTGACCGGTCACCGCTCCATCCCCCACGAGGTCCACGCCCACGTCCGTGAGGAGCTGCGGGCGGCGCTGTGCGGGCACGACGACTCCCTGGAGGCGCTCTCCAGCCTCGCGGTCGGGGCCGACCAGCTCTTCGCCGACCTGGCGCTGGCCCACGGAGCGGAGCTCACCGTGGTCATCCCCAGCGGCGACTACGAGGCCGGCTTCGACGAGGCGGAACTCGCGCGCTACCGCACCCTCAAGGCCCGGGCCGCACGCGAGGTCCGGATGGACTTCCCCCACTCCACCGACGAGGCCTACTACGCGGCGGGAGCGTACATCGCCGACCACTGCGACCGGCTGCTCGCGGTCTGGGACGGCCTGCCCGCACGGGGCCTCGGCGGTACCGGCGACATCGTGACGTACGCCCGCAGCCTCGGCCGGCCGGTCACCGTCATCTGGCGCGACGGCGTGCGACGCGCCTGAGCCCCCGCGCTCACACCCGGTGCCTGACCAGCCAGTCCGTGTGCTCGGGGGAGACGATGCGCTCGGTCTCGAAGACGGCGGCCGCCCACTGCCGCTCGGTGAGGGTGGTCTCCATCGCGGCCTGCATGTTCTCCAGGTCCTCCTCGACCAGGGAGTGCGCCGTCACCAGGGGGTGGTGACGGCGCGTCTCGTTCCAGGCGAGACAGGCCGCGGCCGCGGCGGAGAACGTCCCCGTCAGCGCGACCGACCCGGCACTGCCGAAGGTCCGCAGCACGGCGAGCACCAGGGCCGGAAGCGTCAGCGCGGCGATGGCGCCCGACCAGACGAGCGCACCGCGCCGCGACACCAGCATGCGCCTGCGGTACCAGCGCCGCTGCTCGATCAGCCGGTCCCGGACGTACGTCTCCTTGCGTACGGTGAACGCCTTGTCGCGCAACTCCCGCATGGACGGGGTGATGAGACCGCCGCCCGAGTCGCCCAGCTCCTCCCTCGGATCGTCCCAGCCCACCTTCCGGAGCTCCTGGAGCCCTTCCTCCAGCCGGCTGGCGAACACCGCCTCGGGATGGACGACGGAGGTGTCGAAGGGGGAGCCGTGGACGGCGTAGCGCCAGCAGTTGGACTTGATGAACTCCGCCGCCGAACGGTTGAGTTGCCAATGCGACTTTGCTTTGCGCCGGGAGGCCAGACAGGTCGCGATCAGGACACCGAGATAGGCCAACACCGCTATACCATCGAGGAGTTGGATGCCCGCCCCGATCTCGGCGTGCCAGGGCAGGGCCGCGGGCAGGGTGCCGAGGACGAGCAGGGCCAGCTGGCCGCGGGTGGTGTTGACCGCCTCGCGCTGGCGTGCGACGGCGACGGCGTCGGTGTGGTGGAAGAGTGCGGGCAGATCAGCGCTCCTGAAGACCATGCTCTGCAGTGGTCCTGGAATCGCCGTCATGTTCACCCCTGTATTCGATGTAGTGGTCGGCCCGGTCCTTGAATGAATGGGTTACCGTCCATGTGGAGCAGTCCCGCAAATCGCTCGGGTTGCGCCAGTACGAGTCGAGTTGCACACCGGGGCCATGAGAGTAAAGTCGTGCCGCCGGACACTGCAATGGTGCAGGTGCCGGTGCTGTTTCCGTGTCCGGAACGAGCCCATCAAGGACGGCCGTGAAGACCTACGAATCCACCCCGAGCTTCGCTGTCGCGAAGCGTCGTGTGCCGCTTGCGAAGATCGAAGCATCCGGCAGTGCCGCAGCCAGGAAGATGAGCCGGGTGCTCGCGACCGCGGGAGGCCGCCCGACAGAGATCTCCACATTCAACTCCTCGCTGTAGGGGAAACAGGACCACCGGCGCCGTAAAACAGTCGAATATTCCACCCGTTCGGCCGGTCGGCTACTGCAGTCGAGGGGCCGGATTCATGGTGCGGCTGCACTAGAGTGGTGGAATGACAGGCCCCGCGGTCCCGTTCCGCGAAATCGTTCTGAAGGTTCACAGCAGGTGTGACCTCGCCTGCGATCATTGCTATGTCTATGAACACGCGGACCAGAGCTGGAGAACCCGGCCCAAGACGGTTTCCGACCGCGTCATCGCCAGGACGGCCCAGCGTCTCGCCGAGCACGCGAAGGCACACGCACTGCCCTCCGTGTCAGTGATCCTGCACGGAGGGGAGCCTCTGCTGGCGGGCCCCGCCCGTCTGCGGCGCGTCTGCGAGGAGTTCGGATCCGCCCTTTCGGGTGTGGCCGGCCTCGACCTGCGGATCCACACCAACGGCCTTCAGCTCAGCCCCCGTTACCTCGACCTCTTCGACGAGTTCGGCGTCCGGGTGGGAATCTCCCTCGACGGCGACCGGGCGGCCAACGACCGGCACCGGCGGTTCGCCGACGGGCGCAGCAGTCACCCCCTCGTGCTGAAAGCGGTCGAGCTGCTCCGGCAGGACCGCTACCGCCACCTCAATCTCGGGCTCCTGTGCACCGTCGACATCGCGAACGACCCGCACGCCGTGCTGGACGCCCTGGTCGCGCTCGACCCCCCGCTCATCGACTTCCTCCTCCCGCACGCCACCTGGGAGGAGCCGCCGCCCCGCCCCGGGGGATCCCCCACGGCCTACGCCGAGTGGCTCCTCGCGGTGTTCGACCGCTGGCAGGAGGGGGGCGGCACGGTGCCGGTCCGCCTGTTCTCCTCGGTGTTCTCCACCCTGGGCGGCGGCCCCAGCCTCACCGAGTCGCTCGGACTCGCCCCCACGGACCTGGTCGTCGTCGAGACGGACGGCCAGCTGGAACAGGTCGACTCGCTCAAGAGTGCCTACGAGGGTGCGGCGGCCACCGGATTCGACGTGTTCCGGCACTCGCTGGACGACGTCGCCGCCCACCCAGGGGTCCGGGTGCGGCAGCTCGGTCTGGCGGGCGTCAGCGGAACGTGCCGCCGGTGCCCCGTCGTGCGGTCCTGCGGCGGCGGGCTCTACACGCATCGCTACCGCGCGGCGAACGGCTTCGGCAATCCGTCCGTCTACTGCGCGGACCTCGAGGCGCTCGTACGGGGCATCGAGGCGCGCACGTCGGCAACCGCGGTGTCCCCGGCCCTGACCGGCCTGGGCGAACTCGCCGCAGAGCAGCACGACCTGACCCGTACGCTCCTGGCCCGTCTCCACGAGGCCCTGGGCGGCCGCGGGGGCGCCCGGTGGGACGAGGCCTGGGAGCTCGCGGGCGCACTGGAGGCCTCCGAGGAGGGGGCGGCCGGGCTGGACCGGGTCCTGGCGCACCCGTACACGCGTACGTGGCTGCTGGACGCCCTGGAGGGGCTGCACGCCGAACGGCCCGAGGCCGTCGGCCAGGCTCTGCGGCTGCCGTCGTACGTGGCGGCGGCGGCGGTGCGGTCCGGCCTCGGCGCCGAGGCTACGGCGGACTACCGGGACGGCAGGCTCTTCCTCCCCACGATCGGTGAACTACGGCTCGCCGGGCCCGGCGGGGCGGGCCGGGTCCGGGTGCGGGCCGCCGGGGACGGGATCGCGGTCCGGCCGGAGGGCGGCACCGAGCGGATCGTCCCCAGGGGGGCCGACGCCCCCGGCTGGCTGGCGGTGCGGCACTTCGCCCCTGGAGGCGCGCCCGCGTTCGCCCTCGACGACCTGGACCCGTACAGGGACTGCTTCGAGGCTCCGGCGGCGCCCCGTCTGGGCCGGGCCGCCGCGGAGGCCTGGGCCGGTGCTGTCGGCCGGGCGTGGGAGCTGCTGGAGAGGGCCGCTCCCGGGCAGGCGGCGGACGCCGCGGAGAGCCTGACCACGCTGACCCCGCTCCTCGCCGGCCGGAACGCGAGGCGGCCGCACGGCTACGGGACCGTCGGACTCCCGATGGCGGGGGACACCGGTGCGCTCGCCCTGGGACTGCTGCGCGGTCTGCGCCGGGCCAGGCTCAGGGCCCTGCTGGACGTCACGGATCTTTACGCGCTGGACGGGGCCTGGGAGTATCGGCCGCCCTGGGAACGGAACGACAAGGTCCCCTTTTCCGAACTGCTGGCCGACACGTACGAACGTGTGGGCCTTTCCCTTCTCGTTCCCGGATTCATGGACGGTGTGCCCGAGGCACTCGACATGATGGACGGTGCGGCCGAACCGACGGTCGGCGGAAAGCGGCTGCTGAAGTCGCTCCGTGACGAGATGAGAGGTGTACATGGGGCAAGTGGGATGAACGCCGCCGTGAATGCCATGGATCAAGAACCTGTTCGATGAATCCTGGGTATGGATGACTGAAAAGCGGCGTTGAATGACCGAACGCCATGGGGGTGGAGCACAGTCCGCTCCGGAATGATGAATTCGCTCGCACCCTCTTCACGGTCCTGGATGCGGGTGCTCACACAGGACGGGGGTCGTGTGCACGCATGACGCAACAGCGAGCGGACCATCGGCCGTACTTTTTTCTGAGCTACGCGCATACACCGGGGTACGGCGGTGGATCGGACCCAGACATGTGGGTCGAAAGGCTTTTCCAAGATCTATGCGGTCATGTGATGGCCATGACCAATCTTCCCGCGGGATCTCCGGCCGGTTTCATGGACCGTGAGATACGTTCCGGCGAGGGCTGGTCCGAGCGGCTGGGCAACGTCCTGGCCAACTGCCGGGTCTTCGTACCGCTGTTCTCGCCGCGCTACTTCGCCAGTGAGATGTGCGGCAAGGAGTGGTACGCCTTCGAGCAGCGGGCGATCCACCACCGGGCCCGGTCGAACCAGCCGGCCGAGGCGATCGTTCCGGCGCTCTGGGTACCGGTGCACCCCAGCCAGCTCCCGGGGCCCGCGGAGCGGTTGCAGTTCAACCACCGGGACTTCGGGGACCGCTACGTGAGCGACGGGCTCTACGGGCTGATCAAACTGACACTGTTCGCGCAGGACTACGAACAGGCGGTCTACCACCTGGCCAAACGCATCGTCCACGTCGCCGACACCGTGCGCATGGCCTCGGGCAGACCGCTCGACTTCCGCCTCGTGCCGAGCGCGTTCGGTGCGCCGGGGAGCGGGGCGGGTGCCCCACGGCCCATGCGGATCACCATCGCCGCACCCACCCGCCACGACCTGCCGGAAGGCCGCGACCCGGAGTACTACGGCGACATCCCGCAGGAGTGGAACCCCTACCATCCGGCCGCCGCGAGACCTCTGGCCTACGTCGCCGAGGAACTCGTGCGCTCCCTCAACTACCAGGCCGTCATCACGGCGTTCGACGAGGAGCCCGGGCAGCGGGAGGGCAAGCAGTCGCCCAGCACACCCGAGATCCTCCTGGTCGACCGGTGGGCCCTGCGGGACGAGGACCTGCGACGGCGGCTCGCCGCCTTCGACCGGGAGAACAAGCCCTGGGTGACCATGGTCGTCCCCTGGTGCAGGGACGACCACCAGAGCCGGGCGGCCGAGGCCGAACTGACCGAGAGACTCGAGCGGACCATGCCGGTCAAGATGCGGCAGGGGCGGGCCTTCTGCCGTGTCGCGGCCAAGGGGGTACCCAGTATGGAGGCGTTCGGACAGATCCTTCCCCAGGTGGTGGAGGTGGCCGCCCAGCAGTACCTGAGGCACGCCACGGCCTATCCGCCGGCCGGCGGCCGGCACAGCGAACGGACGCGGCTGATGGGACCCATGGGCAGCACCCAGTTCATACCCGACATGCACGACCCTGCGACGGATGCGGAGGACGTATGACAGCCGGTCGTGACGGGCGCATCGTCACTTTCTACTCGTACAAGGGCGGCACGGGGCGCACCATGGCCCTCGCCAACACCGCCTGGATCCTGGCCGCCAACGGCAAACGCGTGCTGGCCGTTGACTGGGACCTCGAAGCCCCGGGGCTCCACCGGTTCTTCCACCCCTTCCTCGACCCCTCCACGCTGGGCGCGACCACCGGTGTGATCGACCTGATCACCGAATACGCCTGGGCCGCGACCAACCCCGCCCAGCGGGCGGACGACTGGCACCGCGACTACGCCCGCATCCAGCCGCACGCGGTCTCCCTCACCCCCGAGTCGCTCGGCTGGGAGTTCCCGCGCGGCGGAACTTTGGACTTCGTCTCCGCCGGCCGGCAGAACCGCGAGTACTCCGCCACCGTCTCCACCTTCGACTGGGACAACTTCTACGACCGGCTCGGCGGCGGGCACTTCTTCGACGCCCTGCGGGACGACATGAAGACCAACTACGACTACGTCCTCATCGACAGCCGTACGGGTCTCAGCGACATCGCCGACATCTGCACCGTCCACCTCCCGGACGTGCTCGTCGACTGCTTCACCCTCAGCGACCAGTCCATCGACGGAGCGGCCTCCGTCGCCCGCCAGATCGCCGAGCGCTACACCGGCCGGCCCATCTCCATCTTCCCCGTCCCGATGCGCATCGACGAGGGTGAGAAGGAGAAGGCCGACGCCGGACGGGCGCTCGCCCGGCTGAAGTTCGACCGGCTGCCCCGCGACCTCTCCGGGGACGAACTCACCGCCTACTGGGGTGCGGTGGAGATCCCCTACCGCCCCTACTACGCGTACGAGGAGACCCTCGCCACCTTCGGCGACGAGTCGGGGCTCAGCAACTCGCTGCTGTCCGCCTTCGAACGCCTGGCCGCGGTCGTCACCCAGCAGGAGGTCACCTCGATGCCCCCGGTGGGCGAGGAGGTCAGGCTGCGCATCCGCGACGCCTTCACCCGGCGCAGGCCCGCGCTGCCCGCCGATCTCTTCCTCAGCTACGTGGCGGAGAACCGCATGTGGGCCGACTGGGTCGAATCGGTCCTGACCCGGGCGGGGTTCCGGGTGGTCCCGCGGGACGTCTCGGCCGACCCCGGCCCCGAGGGCGCCGCTCAGCCGACCGAGACAGCGGCCCGCACGGTCGTCCTGCTCTCCAGCGCCTATCTCAAGTCCCAGCGTGCCGTGGACCTCTGGAACAGGGCGGTCGCCGAGGATCCCGGCGGCGGGCGGCGCCAGCTGCTGCCGCTCAGGGTCAGTGACGTCCGGCTCTCCGCGCCGTACATCGACCGGAACCCGGTCGACCTGTTCCGGCTGGACGAGGTGCACGCCACCACGGCCCTGATGCGTGCCCTGGACCGGCCGGTGCAGCTCGGCGACGGGACCTCGCCCGGTCCCCGCTTCCCCGGCACCGTGCCCCGGATCTGGAACGCGCCGCCCCGCAACCCGGGATTCACCGGTCGTTCCCTGGTCCTGGAGCGGATGCGTGACCAGCTCGGCGGCGGCATGGCCGTCGTGCTGCCGCAGCCGCAGACCCTGTACGGCCTCGGTGGTGTCGGCAAGACCCAGGTGGCCCTGGAGTACGTGCACCGGTTCATGGCCGACTACGACCTGGTGTGGTGGATCTCGTCCGAGCAGATCGACGACGTGGTCGCCAGCCTCGCCGAACTCGCCGTACGGCTCGGGGCGCAGGGCGGCGACGACATGGCCGCCGCTTCGCAGGAGGCCGTGGACCTGCTGCGGCGGGGCGTTCCCTCGGAACGCTGGCTGCTGGTGTTCGACAACGCCGACGATCCCGAACGCCTCAGCCGCTACTTCCCGCAGGGCGGCTCGGGCCACATCCTCGTCACGTCCAGGAACCAGACCTGGTCGCAGCACGGTGACGCGCTGCCCGTCGACGTCTTCCTCCGGGAGGAGTCGGTCGAGCACCTCCAGCGCAGGGCGCCGGGGCTGAGCGACGAGGACGCCGCCCAGGTGGCCACCGCTGTCGGGGACCTGCCGCTCGCGGTCGAGCAGGCGGCGGCCTGGATCGCGGAGACCGCCACCCCCATCGACACCTATCTGGAACAGCTGGCCCGCCAGGCGCCCCAGGTCCTCGCCCTGAACCAGCCGGCCGGCTACCCGGAACCCGTGGCGGCCACCTGGAACATCTCCATCGAACGCCTCAAGGAGCGGTCGCCCGCCGCGGTGCGGCTGCTCCAGCTCTGCGCGTTCTTCGCTCCCGAGCCCATCTCCGCCAACCTCCTCTACAGCAAGGAGATGATCGAGGCGCTGAAGCCGTACGACGCCTCGCTCCAGGAGAAGCTGGTCCTGGGCCGGGTCATCCGGGAGATCGGCCGCTTCGCCCTGGCCAAGGTCGACCAGGTGTCGAACTCCATCCAGGTGCACCGCCTCGTGCAGGCGGTGATCAGGGCGCAGCTCAGCGAGGAGGAGCAGCGCGAGGCCCGGCATGTCGTCCACCGCATCCTGGCAGGTGCCCGGCCCGACGACGACGAGCCGATCGACAATCCGGAGACGTGGCCGCGCTTCGCCACGATCTGGCCGCACCTCGGGCCCTCGGACGCGCGCAACTGCCGGGAGCCGGAGACCCGCAGGCTGCTGATAGACCGGGTGCGCTACCTGTGGAAGCGGGGAGACGTCCGGACGGCGGGGCGGCTCGGGGACGAACTCCGTGACACCTGGCGGGAGATGCTGGGCAACCAGGACCTTCAATACCTCTACCTCTGCTTCCACCTCTCCAACATCCTGCGGACCCGGGGAAGGTACGTGGAGGCCAAGGAGCTCGACGAGGTGACCCTCGGCCGGCAGCGTGCCGTGCTGGGGCCGGAGCACCCGCACACGTACATGACCACCAGCAGTCTGGCCATCGACCTCGGGCTGCTCGGTGACTACACCAAGGCCATCGAGCTGGCGACCGCCGCGCACGAGGGATTCAGCCAGATCTTCCACGACAGGCACCCCCGCACGCTGGCCGCGGCCAACAACCTGGCGCTGAACCTGCGGAGCGTCGGGAGGTACGCACGTGCTCGGGAGATCGACCAGGACGTCTACGACCTGCGGTCCGAGGTCCTGGGCCCCGAGCACCCGTACAGCCTGTCCTCCGCCATGTCCCTGGCCCGTGACCTGCGCGAGGTGGGGCGGTACGAGGACTCGGTGGGACTGCTCAGCCGCACGTACGACTCCTACAAGGCCACACTCGGCCGGACCTACCCCACCACGCTCAGCGCCGCCAAGAGCCTGGCGGTCTCCCTGCGCAGGGCCGGGCAGCTGGAGGACGCCCGCAGGCTGACGGTGGCCACCCGGGCCAGATACCGGGCCAAGTACACCTCGGCCAACCCCGACTCGCTGGCCTGTGACCTGAACATGGCGGCAGACCTGTTCGCCGCGGGGGAGACCGCCGACGCCAGGGACACCGCGCAGGAGGTGGTGGACCAGTACATGAAGGTGCCCGGGGAGCAGCACCCGTACACCCTGGCCGCGCAGAACAACCTCGGTGTCTACCTCTCGGGGGCCGGAGCGCCCCAGGAAGCGGAGAGGCTGCTGACCCGGGTGGTCGCCTCCATGCGCGAGGTGTTCGGACGGGAGCACCCGAACACGCTGTTCTCCGTGATGAACCTCGCCAACGCCACGGCCGACCGGGGTGAGCTCGAGATCGTCCTGCAGACGGAGCGCACGGTGGCCGGCCAGCTCAGGGAGGTGCTCGGCGCGCACCATCCGGAGACCCTGGCCATGACCTCGAACATCGCGGTCACCCTCCACGCGATGGGCCGCGCGGACGAGGCGCTGCGGCTGCGGGCGGAGACGGGCGACGAACTGGCGCGACAGCTCGGTGACGAACACCCGCTGACCCGGATAGCCCGGGGCGAGCGGAGGTTCCGGCGCGAGCTGGAGCCGATGTCGGTGTGAGCGGGAGCGCTCCGGGCCCCGGAGGTACGGGATCCGGAGCGCTCGCGGCGGTCAGCAGACCGCCACTTCCGGTTCGTCCAGCAGCCAGTTGAGCACGTCCGGAAGCACGGACAGCGCGTCGAAGTGCGCCGCCGCCGGTTCCAGTACGGCGGTGGCGCCCGGGATCTGTCCGGCCAGCCAGCGGGAGTGGCCCACCGGGGAGAACACGTCCTTCACGCCGTGCCACAGCATCACCGGGCACCCGATGTCCGCGGGGTCGAACCCCCACGGCCGGCAGAACGCGAGCGCGTCGTCGATCCAGCCGTACGCCGACGTGCGCAGCCCCTCGCGGAAGTTGGCCAGCAGCATGGTGCGGATCCCGGCGTCGTTGACCACGGTCCGGTCGGAGTCGGTCAGCTCCCGGCGGAGGTCGTCCAGGAGGCGGACGGGGTTCTGCCGGATCTCCGCCGAACGGCTGATGAAGGACTCGGCCAGCCCGTCCGGATCCGCCACGGCCCTGGAGTAGGCGAGTACGTTCGAGGCGGCCATCCCGTCGAACCAGTCGAGCCCTTCGGCGTCCCGGGGGGCCAGGCTGACCAGCGCCGCGCTCCGGGTGACCCGGTCCGGCATCAGGGCGGCGCAGGCCAGCGCGTGCGGAGCGCCTCCGGAGCGGCCGACCACGGCGAAGCGCTCCAGGCCCAGCGAGTCGGCGATGGCCCGTACGTCCTCGGCGACGTCCATCACCCGGCGTCCCGGCTGCCGGTCGGAGCCGCCGTACCCCGGCCGGTCGTAGCTGATCAGCTGCATCCTCCGCTGGTAGAGGACCATCCCGCGCGGAGCGGGACCGAGCCGGCTGCCCGGCATCCCGTGCAGGAGGAACACCGGTCTGCCCCGGGGGTCCCCCTGACGCTCGACCATCAGATGCCGTCCGTCCGACACGCGCACCCGACTCCGCACGCCGCTCCTCCGCTCGGTCACCCCGCCCGGTCCGGACACCAAGTGCCCGGCGTATACCACACGTTCGATGATGTCCTATCCGAGGCGATACCGGCACTCCCTGTCGTAATGCGCCGGTGGTGTTCGGGACGTCCGGAGGCATTCGGAGGCGTTCGGCTTCAGGTGCGCCCTCCGCGGCATCCGGACTCCAGGAGTCATTACAGGACAGGACTAGTCCTCACCCGTTGCCGACGGCCCGTTGCACCGGGTGTTCGCAATCGGAACCGACGTGGCGGGACGCCCGGCTTGTGAACGCCTCGCGGTCGAACCGTCATCGTCGTGTGCGCGTCCGGAAGTCGACCTTGTGTGCTATCGGCCTCATCGGAATAGTGGGCGCCCCATCCTCCGTGTTCCGGACACCCCACTTGTCCGTGCACGGCCCCACAGGAGGTCGAAGTTGAAGCATCGACGCATGCCCAGGAAGCGCGTGACGCTGGCCGGATCGGCCGTCCTCGCCCTGGTCGCCGCAGGAGTGACGTTCCAGACTGCGAACGCCAGTGACGACGTACCCCGGTCCACCGCCCGTACCCTCGACGCGCACGCGGCCGGAAGTCTCGCCGCCGGTCTGGACAAGAAGCTCGGCGGTGACGCGGCGGGCTCGTACTACGACGCCACGTCGAAGAACCTCGTCGTCAACGTCGTCGACGAGGCCGCGGCCGAGCAGGTCCGGCAGGCCGGTGGCAAGGCCAGACTGGTTCAGCACACGCTCGCCGAGCTGGCGACGGCCCGGCAGACCCTCACCGACAAGGCCACCATCCCCGGTACCTCGTGGGCTGTCGACCCGGTCAGCAACAAGGTGGTCGTCACGGCCGACCGCACGGTCGACGGCGCCGCCTGGGACAAGCTCGGCAAGGTGGTCGACGGGCTCGGCTCCAAGGCCGAACTCAAGAAGTCCGCAGGGGAGTTCAAGCCGCTGATCGTCGGCGGCGACGCGATCTGGGGCAACGGTGGACGCTGCTCGCTCGGCTTCAACGTGGTGAAGGACGGCGAGCCGTACTTCCTGACCGCCGGTCACTGCACCGAGTCGATCACCAGCTGGTCCGACACCCAGAGCGGCGCGGAGATCGGCGCCAACGAGGGCTCCAGCTTCCCGGACAACGACTACGGCCTGGTGAAGTACACCTCCGACGTGGAGCACCCCAGCGAGGTGGACCTCTACGACGGTTCCACCCAGGCGATCACCAAGGCGGGCGACGCGACCGTCGGCATGTCGGTGACCCGCAGCGGCTCCACCACCCAGGTCCACGACGGTGAGGTCACCGCCCTGGACGCCACGGTCAACTACGGCAGCGGCGACATCGTCAACGGCCTCATCCAGACCACGGTCTGCGCCGAGCCCGGCGACAGCGGAGGCTCGCTCTTCTCGGGCGACACCGCGATCGGTCTGACCTCGGGCGGCAGCGGTGACTGCTCCGCCGGCGGCGAGACGTTCTTCCAGCCGGTGCCGGAGGCGCTGGCGGCGTACGGCGCCGAGATCGGCTGACCTCCGGCTGTTCTCCGTACGGTGAGCCCGTCCCCTCGCGCGAGGGGACGGGCTCACCGCCGCTCCGGGTGGGGCCCGTCGCTCCGGCGCGGCGGACGCCACCGCGGCGGCCCTGCGCGCCGCGCTCACCGAACTCGTCGCGACCCGGGTGCGGGCCCCGCGCCCGGCCCGGCTCCGTGCCGGGGCGAGGGCGGCCGAGGGCGGCACCGACCGGGCCGCCTCTCCCGCCGAGGAGATGCCGGGCTGCCCCCCAGCCCCCTGCCTCCGCCTCAGGCGCGCCCCCGCCTCAGGCGAGGCTCGAACCGCTCCCGGGGGAGCCCGCCCCTTCCACGGGAGCGGCCGGCCGTGCTCCGTCGGCCGTGCCCCGGCGCCGCATCGACAGCAGCAGGGTGAGCGCCGTACCGACGACCGCCCAGGCGGAGAGCACCAGCAGCGGGCCGGTGACCGCGTTGCCCCTGAAGTACGCGATCGAACGGGCCGTCCAGGTGCCCGCGCCCGGTGGCAGGGCGGGGCCGATCGCACGCCAGAAGTCCGGCAGCATCGGCAGCGGGAAGGCGCCGCCCGCGCTCGGGTTGCCCGCGATCACGATGAGCAGCACCGCCAGCCCGATGCCCACGATGCCGGTCAGCGCCTCCAGGGCGAGCGTGATCATGCCGACCGCGAAGACGACCAGTGCCCCCAGTCCGGACAGGGCCCACACGCTGCCCGGGAGGGCGCCGAGGATCGGGCCGATGATGACCGCGCCGCCGATCCCGCCCGCGATCGAGTACAGCGCCATGACCGCGGTGCGGATCAGCGCGCGCTGCCGGTTGGCGGGCTTGGTGCCCGCGCTGATCGCGAGGATCGAGGCGCAGAGGTAGCCGCCGACGCACCACCCCACGACCAGGTAGAACGACGAGAGGCCGTCGAAGTCGTCGGGGGAGGCGGGGGCCACGTCCACGGTCCGCACCGTGCGCTGCTGGGTCGCCTCCGCCTCCTTGACGATCCTGGTCAGCGAGGAGGCCAGCACGGTGCCGCCGCCGGAGGCGACGAGCAGGGTGTCGGCCGATCCGGTGGGGGAGACGACCAGGGCGCCGTCGATCTCGCGGTTCTGGATCTGCCGGCGGGCCTCGGCCTCGTCGGAGACCGCGCGCGGATCGAGCGGGCCGCCCGGCAGGCCGTCCAGTTGGCCCACGAGCTGCCCGGACACCTGCCGGGGGGCGACGACCCCGAAGGGGACGTCCGTCGGGTCGGGCCGGTGCAGCGCGCCGACGTAGGAGGCGATGAACAGGAGCTGCAGTGCCAGTACGCCGACGACCAGCAGCGCGGCCCGTACGGTGACGGCGTTCTTCACCTCATCAGCGAAAGTCATGCCCCCACGGTCCGGGCAGGGCGCTGTTCGTGCAGGCGGGGGCGGGCCGAATGGCGGAGGGGTGACCACACACCCGCTTATCGTACGAACGTTCGAAACTTGGTCTATGGTGGAGAGCGAGGGGGTGGTGGGTACGGATCGGTCCAGGAGGTGCGGATGTCAGGCTTCACGCATCTGCACACCGCTTCCGGGTTCTCCCTGCGGTACGGCGCCTCGCACCCGGAGCAGCTGGCCGAGCGTGCCGCCGAGCGGGGGATGGACGCCCTCGCGCTGACCGACCGCGACAGCCTCGCGGGCGCGGTCCGCTTCGCCAGGGCCTGCGAGAAGGCCGGGATACGTCCGCTCCTCGGGGCGGAGCTCGCGGTGGCGCGGCAGGCGGGAGAAGGGGAACCCGCTCGCGATCCGCGTACACAGGGGTCCCGTGCGCGGGGGGCCGGGACCCACGGGGCGCCCGCGCACCGGCCGCGTACGCCGGTCCGCGGGGGTGCCTTCGTCGACGAATCGGCACCCCGGGTCACCTTCCTCGCCCGGGACGGCGCCCTCGGCTGGGCCGAGCTGTGCCGGCTGGTCACCGCCGCCCACTCCGGCACCAGGGCCCCGGGCGCCGGGCAGCCCCTGGTCGGCCGGGACGCGCTGCCCGCCGAAGGGCTCACGGTGCTGCTCGGCCCCGCCTCCGAGGTGGGCGCCGCCCTGGCCGCGGGCCGTCCCGACCGGGCCGCCGCGCTGCTCGCCCCCTGGCGGGAGATCCACGGCGACGCCCTGCGCCTCGAAGCCGTCCACCACGGCCGCGAGGGCACCGGCCCCGGATCGCTGCGGCTGGCCGCCCGTACCGTCGGGTTCGCCGCCGAGCAGGGGGTGCGGGCCGTGCTGACCAACGCCGTCCGCTACGCCGACCCCGGACAGGGCCCCGTCGCCGACGTGCTCGACTCGGCCCGCCGGCTCGTCCCCGTCGACCCGCGCCGTTCCCCCCTCGACAGCGGGGAACGCTGGCTCAAGGACGCCCGCGCGATGCGGGAGACCGCCGAACGGATAGCCGTCGCGGCCGGGCTCGGCCAGGGGGCCGGTGAGCGGCTGCTCGCGGAGACCCGGCGCACCGCCGACGCCTGCCGCGTGGACCCCGGGCAGGACCTGGGCCTCGGCAGCGTCCACTTCCCCGAGCCGCGCCTGGTCGGAGCCCGGTTGCGTACCGCCCAGCGGGTGCTGGCCTCCCGCGCCGCCGCGGGAATGGTGCGCCACGGCTACGACCGCAGGCGCGACTACTGGGAACGGATGCACCACGAGCTGGACATCATCGCCCACCACGGCTTCGCCACCTACTTCCTGACGGTCGCCCAGGTCGTCGACGACGTGAAGGGGATGGGCATACGGGTCGCCGCGCGCGGATCCGGAGCCGGTTCGCTGGTCAACCACCTGCTGGGGATCGCCCACGCCGACCCGGTCGAGCACGGGCTGTTCATGGAGCGCTTCCTGTCCAAGCGGCGCTTCGTGCTGCCCGACATCGACATCGACGTCGAGTCGGCCCGCCGTCTGGACGTCTACCGCGCGATCATCGACCGCTTCGGCGCCGAGCGGGTCGCCGCCGTCTCCATGCCCGAGACCTACCGGGTGCGCCACGCCATCCGGGACGTCGGCGCCGCGCTCTCCATGGACCCGGCCGAGACCGACCGGCTCGCCAAGGCCTTCCCGCACATCCGGGCCAGGGACGCCCGCGCCGCGATGGAGGAACTGCCCGAACTGCGCTCCGTGGCCGGGCGGAAGGAGGAGTACGGCCGGCTCTGGGACCTGGTGGAGTCGCTGGACGCGCTGCCGCGCGGTATCGCCATGCACCCGTGCGGGGTGCTCCTCTCCGACGACTCGCTGCTGCGGCGCACCCCGGTCATGCCCACCAGCGGCGACGTCCCCCACACCGCAGGCGACGGGGGAGGCTCCCCCTTCCCGATGTCCCAGTTCGACAAGGACGACGTGGAGCACCTCGGGCTGCTCAAGCTCGACGTGCTCGGGGTGCGGATGCAGTCGGCGATGGCGCACGCGGTGACCGAGCTGAAGCGGGCCTCGGGACGGGAGCTCGACCTGGACGCCGTACCGCAGGGCGACCCGGAGACGTACCGGCTGATCAAGAGCGCCGAGACGCTCGGCTGCTTCCAGATCGAGTCGCCGGGCCAGCGCGACCTGGTCGGCAGGCTCCAGCCCGAGACCTTCCACGACCTGGTGGTCGACATCTCGCTGTTCCGGCCGGGGCCGGTCGCCGCCGACATGGTGCGGCCGTTCATCGAGGCCAGGCACGGCCGCGCGCCCGTGCGCTATCCGCACCCCGACCTGGAGGACTCGCTGCGCGACACCTACGGGGTGGTCGTCTTCCACGAGCAGATCATCGAGATGGTGAACGTCATGACCGGCTGCGGACGCGGCGAGGCCGACCGGGTGCGGCGCGGACTCTCCGATCCCGAGTCGCAGGCCCGGATCAGGGTCTGGTTCGCACAGCGCGCGGCGCGGAGGAAGTACGGCGCCGAGGTGATCGCCCGCGCCTGGGAGATCATCGAGGCGTTCGGGAGCTACGGCTTCTGCAAGGCGCACGCGGTCGCCTTCGCCGTGCCCACGTACCAGTCGGCCTGGCTCAAGGCGCACCACCCGGCGGCCTTCTACGCGGGGCTGCTCACGCACGACCCCGGGATGTACCCGAAGCGGCTGCTGCTCGCGGACGCGCGGCGGCGCGGGGTGCCGGTGCTGCCGCTGGACGTGAACCGGTCGGCCGCCACACATCGGATCGAACTGGTGTCTGGCGATAACGGTGATAAATGGGGATTGAGGCTGGCACTCGCGGACGTCCACGGCATCAGTGAGGCCGAGGTCGCCCGGATCGAGGCCGGGCAGCCCTACGCCTCGCTGCTGGACTTCTGGCAGCGGGCCCGGCCCGGAAAGCCGGCCGCGGAACGGCTGGCCCAGGTCGGCGCGCTGGACGCCTTCGGCGCCAACCGCCGGGACCTGCTGCTGCACCTGTCCGAACTCCACCGCGCCCAGCGCGGCTCCGGCTCCGGCGCGCTGGGGGCCCAGCTCCCGCTCGGCGGCGGACGGCGGACCGGCGGCGTCGGGCTGCCCGACCTCAACGACGCCGAACGCCTCAGCGCCGAACTCGGCGTCCTCAGCATGGACGTGTCGCACCACCTGATGGACCGTCATCACAGCTTCCTGGAGGAGCTGGGCGCGGTCTCCGCCAAGCGGCTGCGGGAGGCCAGGCACGGGGAGACCGTGCTGGTCGCGGGCGCCAAGGTGGCCACCCAGACCCCGCCGGTACGCTCCGGGCGCCGGGTCATCTTCACCACCCTGGACGACGGGACGGGCCTGGTCGACCTGGCCTTCTTCGACGACAGCCACGCCGCCTGCGCGCACACCGTCTTCCACTCCTGGCTGCTGCTGGTGCGCGGGGTCGTCCAGCGGCGCGGCCCGCGCAGCATGAGCGTGGTCGGCGCCGCGGCCTGGAATCTGGCCGAGCTGGCCGAACTCCGGCGCACCGGCGGCCTCGACGCGGTCGCGGCACGGCTGGCGGAGGTGCCCGCCGCGCCCGGGGAGGAGGCGGAGGAGGAGTCCGGCCGCCGTATCCAGCTGTCGACCGGCTACGAGATGAACCCCTGGTCCGACCTCCAGCCGGCCGGTGAGGGGACGCCCACCGGGAGGAAGCTGTGGCACCGGAGCCAGGGGAGCGCGGGATGAACGGCCGGCCGGCCGTCCTGTGCCTGCGGTTCCGCCGGATCGGCGGCGGACCGCCGGACAGCGCGGACTACGAGGGGCTGCTCGCCCTCCTCGGGGCGTTCACCCCGGTCGTCGAGGCGGTACCGCCCGGTTCCGCGCTGGCCGATGTCACCGGCGCCCTGCGCTACTTCGGGCAGGACGCGGCGGGCCTGGCCTCCGTGATCCGGGTGCGTGCCCTCGCCCTGTACGGCGTGGACTGCGCGGTCGGTGCGGCCTCCAACCCGATGCTGGCCCGGATGGCGGCCCGGCAGGCCACGGCCGGAACGACCTTCGTGGTGCCGCCGGGTGAGCACGCCGGCTTCCTCGCGTCCAGGCCCGCCGCCGCGCTGGACGGCGTGGGGGCGGCGACCGCGCGCACCCTGTGCGGATACGGGTTCGACTCCATCGGGCGGATAGCCGCAGCCCCGCTCGCCACCCTGCAACGGATCACCGGGGTGCGCACCGGGCGCGAGCTGTGGGAGCGGGCCAACGGCATCGACCGTACGCGGGTCGTACCGAACGCCGCCGCCCGGTCGATCGCCGCCGAACGCTCCTTCCCCCGCGACGAACTGGACCCGGAGCGGCACCGCCGCGCACTCCTCTCGCTCACCGAGGAACTGGGGGCCAGGCTGCGTACCGACGGACAGGTGTGCCGCTCGCTCGCGGTGTCCGTGCGCTACGCCGACCGGACCGGCTACGCGACGCTGACCCGCAGCCGCACGCTCCAGGAGCCCACCGCCCACTCGGTGGCGCTCACCTCGCTCGCGTACCGGATCCAGGACTCGTTCGCCCTCCAGCGGGCGAGGGTGCGGGGGATCGGGCTGAGGGCGGAAGGGCTCCACGACGCCGAACGGGCCGCCCGTCAGCTCAGTTTCGACCCGGTGGACGAGCGGGCGCGGAGGATCGAGGCGGTGTCCGACCGGCTGCGCGCCAGGTTCGGTCCGCAGGCGGTGAAGCCGGGGCGGCTCGCGGCCTGACCCGGGGCACCGGAATCTTTTTACCGACGCGTAACTTCCCCCGTGACGCTACCCGTGCGTAACTTGGCATGAGCACGCAGAGAATGGACGCGCGGAGACGAAGCACGCAGAGACACGGCACGCGGAGACGAAGCGCGCAGAGAACGTCATCCACTGTGGTCCGGACCGCAGGGCGCACCGACATCGCACCTCCCTTGAGCCGCAAGGAGACCACCCGATGCTGCCCCGGACCCCTGCCCCACGCGCTCGCCGCACGCTCGCCGCCCTGATCCTCGCCCTCACCGCGCTCGTCGCCGCCCCCACGGCGACCGCGACCGCTGCCCCCGCACCGGCCGCCGCTGTGTCACGGGGCTGGAACGACTACTCCTGCAAGCCCTCGGCGGCCCACCCCCGCCCGGTCGTCCTCGTCCACGGGACCTTCGGGAACTCGATCGACAACTGGCTGGTCCTCGCCCCGTACCTCGTCGCCCGGGGCTACTGCGTCTTCTCGCTCGACTACGGCCAGCTCCCGGGCGTACCGCTCTTCAACGGACTCGGCCCGATCGACAGGTCGGCCGGGCAGCTCGACGTGTTCGTCGACAAGGTGCTCGCCGCCACCGGCTCCCCGGAGGCCGACCTCGTCGGCCACTCCCAGGGCGGCATGATGCCCCGCCACTACCTGAAGTTCCTCGGCGGAGCCGGCAAGGTGAACGCCCTCGTCGGCATCGCCCCCGACAACCACGGCACCACCCTCCTCGGCCTCACCCGGCTGCTGCCGTACTTCCCGGGAGTGGGGGACCTCCTCACGACGAACACCCCGGGCCTCGCCGACCAGATCGCCGGGTCCCCGTTCATCACCGCGCTGAACGCGGGAGGTGACACCGTGCCCGGGGTCCGCTACACCGTCATCGCGACCCGGTACGACGAGGTCGTGACCCCCTACCGCACGCAATACCTGAGCGGGCCGGACGTACGCAACGTCCTGCTCCAGGACCTGTGCCCGGCCGACGTGTCCGAGCACGTCGCGATCGGGACCGTCGACCGGATCGCCTTCCACGAGGTGGCGAACGCCCTCGACCCGGCGCACGCCACCCCGACCACCTGCGCCTCGGCCCTCAGCTGAGACGCGCCGCCGGGCCCCGGCCACCGGGGCCCGGCGGCCGCCCGGTCAGGCGCGGTGCGCGCCGCCCGCCCGGCGGCGGACCGAGAGGAACAGGGCGCTCGCGCCGAGGGCCAGCGCGGCGGCCCCGCCCACCGCGAGGTACGGGGTGCTGCCGCTGCCCCCCGTCTCGGCGAGGACCTCGTCCGCCGCTGCCCGGTCGGCGGGTGAGGCGGCCACGCCGTTCGGCTCGGGGGCGTTCGCCCCGGCGTCGTCGGTCCCGGCGGCCGGGGCCGCCCCGGTGACCTCTGCGCCGGTCGAGGCGTCGTCGTCCCCGTGGCCGCCGTGCTCGACGGACGACTTGCCGGCGCCCGCGTCGATCTCCGCCTCGGACGGGGCGGAGGCGGCGGGCGCGGGGGCGGGGGCGGCTCCGGCGTCGGCGCCCCCGGCGTTCCCGCCGGAGAACACCACGTCGGAGCAGGCGTAGAAGGCCTCCGGGGAGTCGGACCGCTGCCAGACCGTGTAGACCAGCTGCCGCCCCGACGCCTGCGGCACGGTGCCGTCGAACCGGTACGACCCGTTCTCCAGGACCGGGTCGGTGGCCGTGGCGAACGGCTTCTCCTCCAGGTCCGACCACTTCAGGGGCTGCGACGGGTCATAGCCCGCCCTGGTCAGGTACAGCTCGAACGTGCCCTTGTGCGGGGCGGTCGCCCGGAACCGGAAGGTGTGGCTGCCGGCCTCCATGGGCGTGGACGGCCAGTCGGCGCGCGGCAGGTCGAGCCCCCTGAACTTGTCGTTGCCCGCGCTGCACAGCTTTCCGTCCGGGATCAGCTCACGGTGCCTGCCCGCCGCGTCGGCGATGTTCACGCCGTTCCAGTCGTACAGCGCCTGGGTGCCGCCCGCGGCCACCGCCGCCTTGCACGCGGCCGACCGGGGGTTCTCCGGCCCCTCCGCGAAACAGGCCGAGACCCGGCTGACCGGGTCGCTCAGCGAACCGTGGGCGGCGGCCGGAGTGGCAAGGAGCCCGGCCAGCGCGAGCGGTGCGACGCCGAACGCGGCGATGCCTCCGGCGAGCCTGCGGCGGGTGGTGGTGATGACGGGCATGGTGGTGGTTCTCCTTCGGCGGCACGGCTGCTGACGGCTGTCGACCAGGTGTGTCGATCAGCAAGCTAGCCGCCTCCGGGAGCGGATCCGGGCGGGAGAAGCCGCAGGTGGCGATCGTTATGGCGGGCTTAAGGGGCGGTTAGGGGAGGGCTCAGGCAGCCCCGGCGGACCGGCCCCCGCAGGCCGGGTCGTGCTCTTCCGGCACCGCCGCCGGGCACCCCTCCCCGAGGTACCCGGCAGCCCGGTCGGCGAGCGGTCAGACCTGGACGCCCGGTGTGCCGTCCTCCACGACCACGCTCGCGCGCGTGCTGATCGGGGCGTCCGGCTTCGTCACGAAGGGCAGGACGCGGAAGTCGCTCGTCCACCGTTCACGGTCCACCGTCACACGTACGTAGCCGCGCTGGCTGTTGAAGAACTTCATGTGCGGGTTCGCCGCGAGGAACGTCCCGCCCTGGGCCGTCATGTCGGCGCCGTCGCCGCCGCTGGTGACCGAGGTGCCCACGAACTCCGATCCCACGGTGGGCGATCCGGGGTCGGCGTAGTCGCGCTTGAGGTCCCAGGCGTAGTTCTGGTGACGGTCGCCCGTGATGACGACCAGGTTGCGCACCCCTCGGGTGCCCGCCTCCGCGAGCAGCCGGTTGCGCTCGGCGACGTAACCGTCCCACGGGTCGGTCCACACCGTCGTGCCAGGGCCCGGATCCTGGTCGGTCTGGCCCATCGGCGCCTGGTTGCCCAGGATCTGCCAGCGCGCCCGTGAGCGGCTGAAGCCCTTGAGGACCCAGTCCCGCTGCCGGGACCCGAGCATGGTGCGGTCCGGGTCGAAGCGTTCGGCGCAGTCGGCGGAGGTGCCGTCGCCGCACGCCTGGTCGTCGCGGTACTGGCGGGTGTCGAGCATCGTGAAGTCGGCGAGCCGGCCGTAGGGGAGCCTGCGGTACATCTGCACGTCCGGGCCGGCCGGCAACTGGGCGCGGCGCAGCGGCGCGTGCTCGTACAGGGCCTGGAAGGCGGCGGCCCTGCGCTGCCGGAAGGCCTCCGGGTCGTCGTCGTTCTCGGAGACGTCGCCCGCCCAGTTGTTGTCCACCTCGTGGTCGTCGAAGGTCATGATCCACGGGAAGGCGGCGTGCGCCTCGCGCAGCGGGGCCTCGGACTTGTAGAGGCCGTACTGGAGCCGGTAGCGGGTCAGGTCCAGGGCCTCCGTGTGGAACCTCGGATCGGTGGTCACGCCCCGCTTGTTGGTCCTGACACCGGACTCGTAGAGGTAGTCGCCGAGGTGTACGACCAGGTCCAGGTCCTCCCGCGCCATGTGGTGGTACGCCGTGAAGTAGCCGTCCTGCCAGGCCTGGCAGGAGGCGAACGCGAACTTCAGCTCGCGCGGGGAGTCCGAGGGGGCCGGGGTGGTGCGCGTACGCCCCACGGGGGAGATCGCCGGACCGGCCCTGAAGCGGAACCAGTACGTGCGGTCGGGGTCGAGCCCGTGCACCTCGGGGTGGACGGAGTGCGCCAGCGCGGGAGTCGCGACGACGCTGCCCCGGCGTACGACCCGGCGGAACCGCTCGTCGAGGGCCACCTCGTAGTGGACGCGTACGGGCTTCGCCGGCATGCCGCCGAGGCCGTCCTCGGCGAAGGGGTCGGGGGCCAGCCGCGTCCAGAGCACGAACCCGTCCGGGGCCGGGTCGCCCGAGGCGACGCCCAGGGTGAACGGGTCCCCCTTCAGCGCGGGTGCGGCGAACGCGGACTGGGCGTCCCACGCCCCCGTCCCGAGCATCAGCGCGGCGGCCGCGGCGCCGCCGAATCCGAACATCGTCCTGCGGGACACGGAACGCACGACCACGGGTCCTCCTCGGTTGGACTGCGCCGACCTCGGACACGCTGCCGCGCATTAATGTCATGCTCACGCGCAACGCATGGCCGTGGGCCGAGCGGTGCGTGAACAGGGCGGCCGCGGGGCGGACGGTTCAGGACACCGCCCGGTAGCGGCGCTCCGGCCGCCCCGTCCCGCCGTAGCGCAGTGTCACCTCGGCCCGCCCGGTCTCCGCGAAGTACTCGAGGTAGCGGCGGGCGCTGACCCGGGACAACGCGCCCGCCTCGGCGCACTCGGAGGCGGACAGCCCCGACGGGTGCGCGCGCAGGACGCGTTCCACCAGGTCCGCCGTGTGGGCCGCCAGCCCCTTGGGGAGCTCGCGGGAGCCCGGGGGGCGGGTCCCGAAGATCCGGTCCACGTCCTCCTGGCGGGCCTCCCGGTGCGCCTCGTCCAGTGCGTCCAGGCGGTTGCGCAGCGAGGCGACGTGGTGCAGCTGCTCCCGCAGGGCCGAGCGGTGGAAGGGCTTGATCAAGTAGTGCTGGGCGCCCGCCCGCAGAGCCGCCCTGACCACCCCGGCGTCGCGCGCCGCGGTGATGAAGAGCGCGTCGGCGCTGCGGCCGTCCCCGTCCCGCTCCTCCGCCGCGCGCAGCTCCCGCAGCACCTGGATCCCGTCCATGTCGGGGAGGTAGATGTCGAGCAGGACCAGGTCGGGACGGAGCCGGCGGGCCGCGCGCAGGGCCTCGGAGCCCGTGTGGGCCACGCCGACGACCGTAAAGCCGTCCATTGCGGACACATACCGGCTGTGCAGCTTCGCGACCATGAAGTCGTCGTCCACCACCAGCACCTTCGTCACGCCGACACGCTAGGGCGCGACCACAACGACCACAACGTCCATTGATTCCGGAACGGCGACAGCTCGTTAACGCGCAGGCAACATGTGGGCCACCTCACACCCCTCCACCGAGCACGAAAGGCGGCACCCGGTGCGACTGCGCACTCCACTCGCCCTGTTCGGGGCAGCGCTGCTGGTGGTCGTCGGACCGCCGCTGCTCTCCACCGGCAGCGGTTCCGACACCGGCACGCAGATTCCCGGACTGCGCTTCATGGTTCCCAACACACCCGGCGGCGGCTACGACATCACCGCGCGCACCGCGGCGAAGAACGCCGAGGACGCGGGGCTCACCCACGGCATCGAGGTGTTCAACCTGCCCGGCGCCGGCGGCACCGTCGGGGTGACCCGGCTGGTCGCCGAGCACGGCAACGGCAAGCTGGCCATGTCCATGGGCCTCGGTGTCGTGGGCGCCGTACGCACCAACAAGTCGCCCAAGACCCTGGCCGACACCACGCCGATCGCCCGCCTCACCGAGGAGCAGGACATCGTCGTCGTCGCCAAGGACTCCCCGTACCGGACCATCGGCCAGCTGCTCACCGCCTGGAAGAAGGACCCGGGGAAGATCCCGGTCGGCGGCGGCTCCTCGCCGGGCGGCCCCGACCACCTGGCGCCGATGCTCATGGCGAAGGCCGCCGGGATCGCGCCCAAGCAGGTCAACTACATCCCCTTCGACGGCGGCGGCGAACTCCTCGCGTCGATCCTCGGCAACAAGGTCGGCTTCGGCGTCTCCGGCGTCGGTGAGTACCTCGACCAGATCGAGGCGGGCGAGCTGCGCCTGCTCGCCGTCACCGGGCCGAAGCGGGTCCCGGGCCTCGACGCGCCGACCCTGCGCGAGGCGGGCCTCGACACCGACTTCACCAACTGGCGCGGCATCGTCGCCCCGCCCGGGCTCTCCGGCGCCGAACGCGACAAGCTCATCGGGCTGGTGAGCGAACTGCACGACTCGAAGCAGTGGCGCGACTCCATGAAGAGGAACGGCTGGGACGACGCCTTCCTCACCGGCGACGCCTTCGGCGACTTCCTGCACGGCCAGGACCGCCGTGTCGACACCGTCCTCCAGGAGCTGGGACTGTGACGGACGAACGCACCCCCTCCCGGCCCGGCAGCACCGCGCGCGCCTGGCTGCGCGAGCACTCCGAACTCGGCGTCTGCGTCCTGCTGCTCGTGCTGGGCGTCCTCCTCCTGACCGACGCCCTGACGATGAGCGTGGACATCACCCAGCGCGGGCCCGTCGGTCCCCGGACCGTCCCCATCGCCGTCGGCATCGGGCTGCTGGCCGTCGCCGTGCTGCTGGCGGCCGACGTCCTGCGCGGCGGCCGCGGCGAGGCGGAGGGCGGCGAGGACGTCGATCTCGCCGAACCCGCCGACCGGCGCACCGTCGCCCTGCTCACCGGTGTCTTCCTCGCCTTCGCCGTGCTCATCGGCCCGCTCGGCTTCCCCATCTCCGGCGCCCTGCTCTTCTGGGGGTCGGCCTACGCCCTCGGCAGCCGCCATCACGACCGCGATCCCCTCATCGCCGCCGGGCTCTCCCTCGCGACCTACTTCGTCTTCGACAACCTGCTCGGGGTGCCCCTCCCGGGCGGCCCGCTGATGGGGGTGCTCTGACCGATGGATTCCCTCAACTCCCTCATCGACGGCTTCGGCACGGCGCTCACGCCCGTCAACCTGCTCTGGGCCGCACTCGGCGTCCTGCTCGGCACGGCGATCGGCGTGCTCCCCGGCATCGGCCCCGCCATGGCCGTGGCCCTGCTGCTCCCCGTGACGTACGGACTCGAACCGACCGGCGCGTTCATCATGTTCGCCGGGATCTACTACGGCGCGATGTTCGGCGGCTCGACCACCTCGATCCTCCTCAACACCCCGGGGGAGAGCGCGGCCGTCGTCGCCGCGATCGAGGGCAACCCGATGGCGAAGGCCGGGCGCGGCGCGCAGGCGCTCGCCGCCGCCGCCATCGGCCACTTCGCCGGCGGCATGATCGGCACGATCCTGCTGGTCGTCCTCGCCCCCACGGTCGCCTCGCTCGCCGTGGACATCGGCGCACCCGACTACTTCGCCATCATGGTGCTGGCCTTCATCGCCGTCACCTCCGTCCTCGGCTCCTCACGGATCCGCGGCCTCGCCTCGCTCCTCATCGGCCTCACCATCGGCCTCGTCGGCCTGGACCAGATGACCGGCCAGCAGCGGCTGACCTTCGGCTCCCTCCAACTGGCCGACGGCATCGACGTGGTGATCGTCGCCGTCGGGCTCTTCGCCATCGGGGAGGCCCTCTGGGTCGCCGCGCACCTGCGCCGCTCCACCGGGAAGCCGATCCCCGTCGGCCGCCCCTGGCTGGGCAGGGCCGACGTCCGGCGCACCTGGAAGTCCTGGCTGCGCGGGCCCCTCATCGGCTTCCCCTTCGGCGCGATCCCGGCGGGCGGCGCGGAGATCCCCACCTTCCTCGCGTACGTCACCGAGAAGCGGCTCTCCAAGCACCGCGACGAGTTCGGCAAGGGCGCCATCGAGGGCGTGGCCGGACCGGAGTCGGCGGCCTCCGCGTCGGCGGCGGGGACCCTGGTCTCCATGCTGACGCTCGGCCTGCCCACCACGGCCGTCGCCGCCGTCATGCTGGCCGCCTTCCAGCAGTACGGCATCCAGCCCGGCCCCCTCCTGTTCGAGCGCGAACCCGATCTGGTCTGGGGCCTGATCGCCTCGCTCTTCGTCGGCATGGTGCTGCTGCTCGCCCTGAACCTGCCGCTCGCGCCGCTCTGGGCGAAGCTGCTGCGGATCCCGCGCCCCTACCTGTACGCGGGCATCCTCTTCTTCGCCGCCATCGGCGCCTACGCCGTCGGCGGGGAGGCCGTCGACCTCGTGATCCTGCTGGTGATCGGGCTGATCGGCTTCGTGATGCGGCGGTACGGACTGCCGGTGCTCCCCGCGATCATCGCGGTCATCCTGGGACCGTCCGCGGAACAGCAGCTGCGCCGGGCCCTCCAGATCAGCGACGGCAGCGTGACGGGACTCGTCAACACCCCCTTCTCGGTGACCGTGTACGTCGTCGTCGCACTGATCCTGGCCTGGCCGCTGGTGCGGAAGGTGAGGGGAGGGAACCGGGTGTGACGGACCGCCGGCGGCGGCTGGGAGGATTGCCCCATGACCACGACCGACTGGGACGCCGCCGCCGAGTCCTTCGACGACGAACCCGACCACGGGCTCCACGACCCGGTGGTCCGCGGCGCCTGGGCGCGGCGGATGGAGACCTGGCTGCCCACCGCGCGCTCCTCGGTCCTCGACCTCGGATGCGGCACGGGCAGCCTGTCCCTGCTCGTCGCCGGACAGGGCCACCGCGTCACCGCCGTCGACCGGTCGCCGCGCATGGTGGAGCGGGCGCGGGCCAAGCTGGCGGGCACCGGCACCGAGGTGCTCGTCGGCGACGCGGGCCGCCCCCCGGTCGGCACGCAGCGCTTCGACGTGATCCTCGCCCGGCACACCGTGTGGCTGCTGCCGGACCCCGCCGCCTCCCTGCGGCACTGGTTCTCGCTGCTGCGGCCCGGTGGCCGGCTGCTGCTGATCGAGGGCGTGTGGAACGGCACCGGCCTCTCCGCCGCCCGCCTCACGGCACTCCTCCACGCGCACACGGAGCGCGTCCACCACGAATCGCTCTCCGGGGACTCCCGGCTCTGGGGCAAGGACGTCGACGACGAGCGGTACGCGCTGGTCGCCCGCGCCGAACCGCCCGACCGGCACAGCGAGGTCGTCGACGTCCACCTCATCCTGCGCCGGGGGCCCGACGTACTGCTCGCCCGGCGGGCCGGCACGGGGTACGCGGACGGGCTGCTCCACGCGCCCTCCGGTCACGCGGAGGACGGTGAGGACGTCCGGGCGGCGGTGATCCGGGAGACGGCCGAGGAGATCGGCGTCGAGCTGGACCCGGACGAACTGCGGGTGGCCCTGGTCATGCAGCACCGGGGGCCGGGCGGCAGCCCCCGGATGGGCTGGTTCTTCGAGGCGGACCACGACCCCGCGCGCCCGCCCCGCAACGCGGAGCCGGACAAGTGCTCGGAGCTGGCGTGGTTCCCCCTGGACGCGCTGCCCGACGACATGGTGGCGTACTGCCGGGCGGGCCTCGACGCCTACCGTGCCGAGCAGCGCTTCCTGATCCACTGGCACGAGGACGCCGACACCGTCGCGTACGCCCCACGGGGGACACGGCGCGCGGTGCCGCTGCCGGCCGCCTCGTCCCCCACCGGCCTGCTGCACCACGTCGAGCTGCGGGTGCCGGGTCTGGCCGAGGCGGAGGAGGAGTGGGGCTGGCTGCTCGGGCGGCTCGGCCATGTCCCCTACCAGCGCTGGTCGCAGGGCCGCAGCTGGCGGCGGGGCGACAGCTCTGTTGCGGTCGCCGCAGACGCGTCCGGCCGGTCCGGCGAGGCCCGGGAGGCGCCCCGCGCCGGCAGCCGCCTGGCGTTCCACGTCCGGGACCGTGCCACGCTCGACGCCCTGGCGGCCGGCGCCCCACGGCACGGCTGGACGCTCCTCCCGCCCGACGGCCGGGCGTACGCCGGCGACAGCGGCCCCCGCACGGCCCTGCTGGCGGACACGGCGGGGCACGAGGTGGAGCTGATCGCTCCCTGAGGGCCCTGCCCGGTGCCGGGCGGACGCGCTCCGCACCTCGCCGGACCGCCGGATCCGCCCGCGCACGCCGTCCGCCGGCGCACCGCCGGCCACCGGGGGACCGGACTCAGGTCACCAGTCCCGCCAGCCCCTCCGTGCGGGCCAGGTGTTCCAGCCCGTCCAGGGCCCGTACGGCCGCCTCCGCCGCCACGGGGTCGCGGCCGGCGAGGCCGCTCGCCTCGAACTCGTCCTCGTCCAGCCGCAGTACGGACGCGCCGTCGGCCGACACCCACAGGTCCAGGTCCAGGTCCTCCACCACGAGTCCGGTGCCCCGCAGCACGGCGGGCCGGGTGATGTCGCAGTACCAGCCCTTCAGCTCCCCGGACGCGCCACGGACCTCCTTCACCGCGTACCACCGGTCACGCCAGTAGTGCTCGGTGAGGACGTCGCCCGGCTCGAAGCGTACGAAGCCGAAGTCCCGTACATCCGGGGCGGCCCACGGTGCCCGGACGCTGATCCGGGTTCCGTCGTCGGCGACCGGTTCGGCCGGGTAACGGATCTTCGTACGGCCCGCCTTGACCAGGGTCACCGTCCAGGTGGCCCCGGAGTCAGCCGGTCTCGCGGACATGGCGCACCTCCGTCGCGCAGATCTCGTAACCGAACCAGCGGTTGACCGCCAGCATCGGGGCGTTGGCGGCGTCGTTCCCGGTGAAGGCGTCGGTGTAGCCGGCGGCCCGCGCCCGGTGCAGGGAGTCGTTCTTGGCGAGCTTCGCCAGCCCCCGGCCCCGGAAGGCCCGCCGGGTGCCGGTCATCCCCGACCAGTAGCGGGTCAGCCCGTCGGTCTCCGCCGCGCTGAACGCCGCGACCTGTCCGTCCACCGTCACGACCGTGGTGAGCGCGCGGTCGAAGCCGGGCCGCCGCCAGGTCGTGGCCAGCCAGTGCTCGTAGTCGGTGAACTCCACCGGGGTGTCGCTCGGCTCGTCCGCGGTGGTCTCCGCGTCCGCCTCGAACAGCGGGCGCGGATCGTCCTCGAAGTCGGCGGCGGTGAGCAGCCGCACCCCGGCCGGAAGCTCCTGGAGCGGCGGCAGCGGGCCGTCCGCGAGGCCGAGCCTCAGGAAGTGCGCGGGCCGGCGCGGCACGTAGCCGTGCTTCGCGGCGAACGCCCGGTTGGCGGGCTCGTCGAGCACCCAGGTGTAGACGGCCGTCACACCGGCACCCGCCAGATGCTCCTCGCCGGTCCGCACCAGCAGCGCCCCCGCGCCCCGCCCTCTCCGGTCCGGGTGCACATAGGGGTTGCAGAACCCCTGGCCCGGCTCCGGGCTCTCGTGCGAGACGCCCACCTGCGCGGTCCCGATCAGCTCGCCGTCCTCCTCGGCGACGAGCAGCCGGTACCGCCGGTCGGGATGGGCGTCGGCCAGGTCGCTCAGGACCTGCTCAGGGGTGGTCACCATGAAGGGCAGTGCGGCACGCCGCACCCGTACCCAGGCCTCGGCGTCGGCCGGCCGGAAGTCACGCACGCGTAGCGTCATGCGCGGACGCTAACCCGGGGCCCGGCCCGGACGCCTCTGGTTTTCCGGCGGCGGGACCGGTGGCGCGGCCCCGCCGTGGGAGACAATCGGCGCGTGACCCTGAAGATCGCCGTTGACCCGGACTCCGCCACCGCCCCGTACGAGCAGCTGCGCGCCCAGCTCTCCGAACAGGCCCGCTCCGGCGCCCTGCCCGTCGGATACCGCCTCCCGACGGTACGCGGCCTCGCCGGTGAACTGGGCCTGGCCGCCAACACCGTGGCGAAGGCCTACCGCGCGCTGGAGTCCGACGGAGTGATCGAGACCCGGGGGCGCAACGGCACCTTCGTGGCCGCCGCGGGCGACGCGGCGGCCCGCCACGCGGCGACGGCGGCACAGGAGTACGCCGAACAGGCGCGGCGCCTCGGCCTGCCGCAGGCCGAGGCGCTGGCCCTGGCCGGGGACGCCGTACGGGCCGCCTACGCGCGCTAGACCGGGCGCCTCAGAGGTAGAGCCCCGCGTCCGCCCCCGCGTCCTGTTTCGGCACGGACGCGGGGCCGCTGCCCCGGCGCAGCGCGTACAGCTCCGCGAGCGTCGTGCCCTCGCGGCCGAGCCCTTCGTCCGTGCCCAGCCAGGACACCGACTCCGCGCGGGTCAGCGGGCCCACCTCGATGCGGGCCAGACAGCGGCCCGGCCTGACGACCGCCGGGTGCAGCCGCTCCAGGTCCTCGTTGGTCGTCACCCCGACCAGGACGTTGCGGCCCTGGCCCAGCAGGCCGTCGGTCAGGTTCAGGAGACGCGACAGGGCCTGCCCCGCCGTGTGCTTGGCCTCGCCCCGGATCAGCTCGTCGCAGTCCTCCAGCAGGAGCAGCCGCCAGCGTCCCTTCGCCGAACCGTCGTCCTCACCGATGGCGATGTCCATCAGATAGCCGACGTCGTTGAAGAGCCGCTCCGGGTCCAGTACGCAGTCGACCTGGCACCAGTCGCGCCAGGAACGGGCCAGGGTGCGCAGCGCCGAGGTCTTGCCGGTGCCGGGCGGGCCGTGCAGCAGGAGGAGCCGGCCGGCGATGTCGTCCGGGGTGACCTTCATCAGCCGGTCCATCGCGTCGGCGACCGGGGCCGTGTAGTTCGGCCTGACGTCGTCCCAGGCGCCCGCGGCGATCTGGCGGGTGGTGCGGTGCGGACCGCGGCGCGGTGAGACGTACCAGAAGCCCATGGTCACGTTCTCGGGCTGCGGCTCCGGCTCGTCCCGTGCGCCGTCGGTCGCCTCGGCCAGGATCTTCTGGGCCAGTTCGGCAGTGGTGGCGGTGACCGTGACGTCGGCGCCCCGGTTCCACCGCGAGACCAGCAGCGTCCAGCCGTCGCCCTCTGCCAGGGTCGCGCTGCGGTCGTCGTCGCGGGCGGCCCTCAGCACCTCGGCGGAGGCGGGGAGGAGCGTCGCCCCCGTCCTGACCCGGTCGAGGGAGGAACTGTGCGAGTACGGCTGCTCGCCCGTCGCGAAGCGGCCCAGGAACAGCGCGTCCACGACGTCCGAGGGGGAGTCGCTGTCGTCGACGTTGAGCCGGATCGGCAGGGTGGACTCGGGGTTGGCAGACATGGCGTCCATGATCCGGCACGGTGGCACCGCGCGCACCCGGGTTTCAGCAGCTGCCCCCGGGTGGCGGACGTTCCGGCCGCCGGGGCCGGACCCCGGCGCGCGGGATGCCGACGCGCGATGTGACGCGCACTCAGGGGGGTGCGCGGAAAGCCGCGTCGAAGCAACTTGGCATGAACACTTCCGGAATTCAGGTCGGTACTGCTACCACGGAGTAGGCAGAGATCCTGCCCAAGGAGGTCCAATGAAAATGTCCAGACTCGTGGCGTTCTCGTCCTCGCTCCTGCTCGGCACCGTCCTCGCCCTGACCGGCGCGGGCGTCGCCCAGGCCCAGGAATCCGTACAGGCCGTCGACTACGTGGCCCTGGGTGACTCGTACTCGTCGGGCGTCGGCGCGGGCTCCTACGACAGCGCGAGCGGTGACTGCAAGCGCAGCACCCGCGCGTACCCCGCCCTCTGGAAAGCGGCCAACAGCCCCGCCTCGTTCGCCTTCACCGCCTGTTCGGGGGCGAAGACAGGCGATGTGACCGCTGGTCAGCTCGGCCCCCTCAACTCGGGGACCGACCTCGTCTCGATCTCCATCGGCGGCAACGACGCGGGCTTCGCCGACGTCATGACCACCTGTGTCCTGCAGTCCGAAGCCACCTGCCTGAGCCGTATCGCCACCGCCCGCGCCTACGTCGACTCGACCCTCCCCGGCAAACTGGACTCCGTGTACACGGCGATCAGCGCCAAAGCGCCCTCGGCCCGTGTCGTCGTCCTCGGCTACCCGCGCTTCTACCAGCTCGGCGGCGGCTGCGTCGCCGGTCTGAGCGAGAAGGAACGCACCGCCATCAACGGTGCCGCCGACTACCTCAACGCCGCCACCGCCAAGCGCGCGGCCGACCACGGCTTCACCTTCGGCGACGTCACCGCGACCTTCACCGGGCACGAGATCTGCTCGGGCAGCGCCTGGCTCCACAGCGTGAACTGGCTCAACATCGGTGAGTCCTACCACCCCACCGCCGCCGGGCAGTCGGGCGGCTACCTGCCCGTCCTCACCTCGAAGGCCTGACGGCGGCCGGGCGGCACGTCACGCCGGCCCGGCCGCACGCCGGGGAGGGGGCCCCGTCCCACGGGGCCCCCTCCTGCCGGCCCGCGGCGTCCCCGGGGGACCGGCGGCCGGGGCTCGTCAGACCGCCGCGGGTGAGCCCGCCGCGAGGACCGTCACCTCCGCCGGCGGGGTACGTGCCGGCGCCCCCGCCCACGCACCCGTCCCGGTCCGCCCGCTGCTCCTCCCGTCCGAGTCGTCGTCACCCGTCAGCGCCCAGACGAGACCTCCCGCCAGCAGCAGCACCAAGGCCGCGCCCAGGGCCACCAGGACCCCGGTGAGCCGCGCCTGCCCGGCCGCCTCCGGTGACTCCGGGGCTGCCCCGGACTTCCCGGCCGTGTCCGTGGCGTCGGCCGCGTCGGCCGCGTCCGCGGGGTCCGCCCGCGGGGACGGTGTGCGGGCCGCGCCCGCGGGGGGTGAACCGGTGCCGCCGGCCGCCAGGATCCGCAGCCGGTGCTCCGCCTCCGGGGCGGTGAGCCGCTCGGCCGGGTCCTTGCGCAGCAGCCCCTCGATGACGGGAGCGAGCGCGCCCGCCCGCCGGGGCGGCGGCGGCTCCTCGTCACCCACGGCGCGCAGGGTGTCCGCCGGGGTGTCCCGGCCGAACGGGGACCGCCCTTCGGTGGCGGCGTACAGAAGCACTCCCAGCGACCAGAGGTCGGATTCGGGCCCCGGCGTACGCCCCAGCGCCCGCTCGGGCGCGAGGTATTCGGGGGAGCCGATCGGTTCACCCGTCACGGTGAGCGCGGACGCCTCCTGGGCCCTGATGATGGCGAAGTCCTTCAGCATCACCCGCCCGTCGTTGGCCAGCATCACGTTGCCCGGCTTCACGTCGCGGTGCAGCACACCGGCCTCGTGGCCGCCGCGCAGCGCCGCGAGCACCTCCGCGCCGATCCTGGCGGCCCGCCGGGGGGACAGCGGTCCGTCGGCGTCCAGCACGTCGGACAGGGCGATCCCGCGGACCAGTTCCGTCACGATCCAGGGCCGCGCGTCCTGGGTGACCACGTCGTGGACGGCGACGACGTTGCGGTGCGAGACACGGGCCGCGGTCCGGGCCTCCTGCTCCAGCCGGGCGTGCGGCCGCGCGGTGCCCGTGGCGGGCGGACCCTCGGGGGCCCGCACCTCCTTCACGGCCACCTCGCGGCCCAGCACCTCGTCGCGGGCACGCCACACGACGCCCGCCCCGCTCTCGCCCAGCGGGTCCAGCAGACGGTAACGATCGGCGATCACACGTCCGGTTCCCGGGGTTTCGCTCATCGGTGACCCTCCATCAGAAGCGTTACGCGGTACGGACGAATCCCATCCAAGCTAACCCACCCCGCCCAGGACCGGCCAGGACCCGGTAACGCGACGTCAACCCCCGTGCACGGGTGTGCAATCCCTCGGCCGGGATACACGTGGGTGACCACGGGACGATAGGGTTAACCTGCCCGGGCCGGGTGCCCTCGTACGGGTGGGGAGTGACATGGAACAGATAACGGTGCGCAGCAGGCCGCGTGTGCCTGCGATCACATGTGGGAGCGGTGCGACCAGTTCGCGCCTCGACCGCCATCTCGCGGTGCTGGGCGGTCCAGCCGTCCCGCAGCGTGAGTCGGCGGAGGCGACGCTGCTGATGCTCGAACTCACCTCGCGCGACGCCGCGCGCACCCGCAGGAGCAGGAGCGCGCGTGTGTCGCTCTTCGCCCCCCTGCGGCGACTGCGGCGTTCGCTCTTCGGCAGCCGCCGCTGACCGACGGCTGCCACGACCGGTCCGGCCCTCCGCTCAGGGCCGTGTCCACGATCACTCCGCTCCGGCGCAGTGCTGCTGTCCGCCCGATCGTCATCCCCAGGGCCGGCAGCGTTGCGTCGGTGCTCCCCCCCAGCGCCGGTACGGCACCCATCGGCGTTCCAGGCCCGGAGCCGTCCCTCCCGGCGGCACGACGAGCCGTCCCCGCCTCACAGCAACGCGAACTGCCCCTCGGGGCCCTCCTCCTGGTGATCCAGTACGGACGCCGGCCGACGGGCCGAGGCGGGCACGGGAAGCACCCCGGCCGCCCGCAGTCCGTCCCGCGTGAGGCCGTCCTCCTCCTCCAGCGCCTCCCGCAGCGCCCGCTGCCGGGGCCGCAGTCCGGCCAGCAGCGCCAGGACCGTGACCAGTTCCAGCAGTTCCGAGGTCCGCTCCCGAGGCCAGTCGCGCGGCCCCACCGCCGCCAGCCCCTCGGCCGCCGCCGTGCGCCGCTGTGCCCAGAGCTCCAGCATCCGCACCCCGCCCACCCGGAACTCCCACGCCTCGGCGGGAACGGGCGAGACACGTCCGCCGCCGAGGACGATCGCCTCCTCGCCGTGGTCGTAGCTCAGGCCGTCGGGCCGGGGCGGGACCGCGGCCCGTACGTACGGCCGCCGCCCGCCGGGCAGCCGCGGGCGCTCCCCGTCGCGTGCCCCGCGCAGCTGGACCCGCAGGAGCTCCCGGCCGAGCTCCACGCCCGTGGCCCACAGGGCGCCGCCGGCCGGCAGCGGGACGAGGGGGCCCGCGGGGGAGGGGCGCGCCGCCGCCAGGGTCCAGGCCAGGACCGACTCCGCGGTGACCGGCGTCCCGTAGCGGGCGGCCAGCAGGGCGGGCAGGCCCGGTGCGAGATTGGGCTCCCTGCCGCCCGGCCGCCGGTAGAGCGGCCGTATCCGGCCGGGCCGCCCGGCGGGGGAGTGCCCGTCGGGCAGCAGCGTGGTCGCGGACAGGGCGGGGCCGTCGTCCTGGGGCACGTACCCGTGCTCGACGGCGAAGACCTGGTGCCCGTCGGCGACCCGCCACAGCTCGGGGCGGGCCGCGTCGAGCAGCCGCTGGTCGGGAATCAGCCACTGTTCGTCGAAGGGCCCGTGCAGGATCCGTACCGGTTCGGGATACGGGCCCGGGTCCCGGGCGAACGCGCTCGTCCCGGTGGTCCTGCCCGGCAGCGCCGCGGCCGGGAGCAGCGGCGTACGGGAGCGGGTCGGCCGGAACAGGCGTTCCCGCTCCGCCCCTTCCGCCCGCACCAGCAGGTCCCAGCGCGCCCGGAGCGAGGCGGCCTCCGGGGCCGTCACCCAGGCGCGCCCCGTTCTCAGGGGCCGCACCGCCCACGGCATCAGGTCGTCCAGCAGCGGGAGCGTGCCGCCCCCGCCGGCTCCGGCCGCCACCCGTGCTGCCACCGTGTCGTCCTCCCCGTCGCCAGGTACGCCGCCCCCGGCATCGTAACGACCCCGCCGGCGCGGCCCCGCCGTCAGTGCGCCTCGACCGTCACGGAGAAGGAGAAGCGGTCGCCCCGGTACCGGATGCGCGCCACGTCCACGACCGTGCCCTCCTCGTCGTACGTCACGCCCGTGTAGTGCAGGATCGGGCTGAGCAGCGGGACCTGGAGCAGCTCGGCCGTGACGGGGTCGGCGAGGCGCGCCTCCACCGTGTCGGTGATCCGCGCGATCCGTACGCCGACGGAGTCCCGCAGCACCTTGGTCATCGGCCACCGCCGCAGATCGGCCACGTCCAGCCGGTCCGCGATCTCCGGGCGCAGGGCGTTCTCCGCCCAGTTGGTGGGCTCGCCCGTCCCGTCGTCGCAGCGCAGCCGCCGGTAGCTGACCACCTCGGCGCAGTCCGGGAAGAACTCGGCGAGGTCACCGGGGACGGGCGTCCGGCCGTGGCCGAGCACGGTCGTCCGCTCGCCCGACTGCTGGGCGACGATCGTGTCGATCGAACCCAGCAGCCGGACCGGCGACACCCGCCGGGCGCGCGGCTCGATGAACGTGCCGCGCCGCCGGTGCCTGCTGATCAGCCCCTCGCCCTCCAGCTCCTTGAGGGCCTGGCGCATGGTCAGGACGCTGACGCCGTAGTGGGTGGCGAGCTGCTCCTCGGTGGGCAGCCGTGCCGGGGCGTCCCGGGGGCGGCCCAGTATGGAGGCCCGCAGGGACTGCGAGACCTGGTACCACAGGGGAAGCTTCCGGTTCAGCACCAGGGAGTCGGGGGCGAAGCCGGGCCGGCCCGCCTCGTTCACCTGATTCATCCGGTCTCACCCGATCTCTGTGCCGCGGGGCCGGCGGTGCGGTCTCACGGCCGGAAGGTGCGGCTCAGACCCTGCCACACGTCGTCGTACCCGCGCTGCAGGTGGTCGGCGCCCGCCGCCTGCGCGGTCGCCGTCACCGGCCAGCGGGTCTCGAACATGAACGCCAGGCCGTCGTCGATCCGCTGCGGCTCCAGCTCCGCCGCGCTCGCCCGGTCGAAGGTCTCACGGTCCGGACCGTGCGCCGACATCATGTTGTGCAGCGAGCCGCCGCCCGGCACGAACCCGCCCGCCTTGGCGTCGTACGCGCCCTCGATCAGGCCCATGTACTCGCTCATGACGTTGCGGTGGAAGTACGGCGGGCGGAAGGTGTCCTCGCCGACCAGCCAGCGCGGGGCGAAGACGACGAAGTCGACGCCGGCGAGCCCCGGGGTGTCGGACGGCGAGGTCAGCACGGTGAAGATCGACGGGTCGGGGTGGTCGTAGCTGATGGTGCCCATCACGTTGAAACGGCGCAGGTCGTAGACGTACGGCGTGTGGTTGCCGTGCCAGGCGACGACATCGAGCGGCGAGTGGTCGTACGTCGCTGACCAGAGGTTCCCGCAGAACTTGTTGACCACCTCCACCGGGCCCTCGCGGTCCTCGAACGCCGCGACGGGGGCCAGGAAGTCCCGGGCGTTCGCGAGCCCGTTGGCGCCGATGGGACCCAGGTCGGGCAGGACGAAGGGCTGCCCGTAGTTCTCGCAGACGTAGCCGCGGGCGGTGGGGTCCAGCAGCTCGACACGGAAGCGGACACCGCGCGGGATCAGCGCCACATGGCCGGGCTCGGCCCGCAGCAGGCCGAGTTCGGTGCGCAGCAGCAGCCCGCCGCGCTCGGGGACGATCAGCAGCTCCCCGTCGGAGTCGCCGAACACCCGTTCCGTCATGGAGGCGTTCGCGCTGTACAGGTGCACGGCCATGCCGGCGCGCCGGGTGGCGTCGCCGTTGCCCCCCAGCGTCCACAGGCCGGCCAGGAAGTCGGTGCCGGGCGCGGGGTCGGGGAGCGGGTCCCAGCGCAGCCGGTTGGGATCGGGGGCCGTCTCGGTGAACGGGGCGGTGCGCAGGGCGCCGTTGTCGACGCGCACGAAGGCGGGGTGGGCCGCCGAGGGGCGGATCCGGTAGAGCCAGGACCGGCGGTTGCGGGCGCGGGGCTCGGTGAAGGCCGAGCCGCTGAGCTGCTCCGCGTAGAGCCCGAAGGGGGCGCGCTGGGGGGAGTTGCGGCCCTGGGGCAGGGCGCCCGGAACGGCCTCGGAACTGTGCTCGTTGCCGAAGCCGGACTGGTGGCCGAGGTTCTCCGCCGCTTCTCTCGCCTGCTCGATGCCGCTCATCACGCGCTCCCGTCGGAAGGGGACCCAGTGGATCCCTGACGAGGAATCCTATGGATCACCGTAGGAATCGAAACGGGGCCCGTCAACGGCATACGGGCATCATGGAGCCGTGTCCCACGCTCATACGAACCTCCGACGCGTCCCCGTGCAGCAGCGCAGCGCCGACCGCCTCGCGCGCATCCTCGACGCGGGGGCGGCGCTGCTCGACGAGACCGGCTACGAGCAGCTCTCCACCCGGGCGGTGGCCGACCGGGCCGGTGTGCCGATCGGCTCCGTCTACCGCTTCTTCCCCAACAAGAGAGCGCTGGTCGACGCCCTGGCCGAGCGCAACCTGGAGGTCTACGCCGAGCGGGTCGTCGCCCGGCTTGAGGTGATCGCGCGACAGGAGTGGCGGGAGGCCATCGACGCCGTCCTCGACGAGTACCTGGCGATGAAGCGTTCCGTCCCCGGCTTCGCCCTCGTCGACTTCGGCCCTCCCGCGCCGGTCGCGGGACCGCTCGACGAGGCGAACCGGCGCGTGGCGGAACGCCTGACGGAGCTGCTCTCGGGCCATCTCGGCCGGGGCGGCGAGGGTGCCGACCTGCTCCGCACCGTCCTGGTCTGCGTGCAGGCCGCCGACGCCCTGCTCCAACTCGCCTTCCGCGCCGACCCGGAGGGCGATCCCGGCCTGATCGCGGAGACCCGCGTCCTGCTCCAGGCGTACCTCGCGCGGGTCCTCGAATAGCCTGTCGCCCGGGCGGCGGCACAACGGCGCCTCCAGCACCTCGCCACCATCCGTACCGGTCGGTATGCTCGGCTCGCCGGCCGCCCGTGCCCGCCGAGCGTGCCGCGGGGCGCCGGACCACGCCCGCGCGCCACCGCCCCGGGGAGGGCCCATGTCCCACGACTCCCGTACCGCTCTGCGTGTCTGCCCGCTCTGCGAGGCCACCTGCGGACTCACCCTCACCCTGGAGGGGACGGCGGTCGCGGGTGCCCGCGGTGACCGCGAGGACGTCTTCAGCCGGGGCTTCGTCTGCCCCAAGGGCGCCTCGTTCGGAGGCCTGGACGCCGACCCCGACCGGCTGCGCACCCCGCTCGTGCGCTCGGGCGGCGTCCTGCGCGAGGCGACCTGGAGCGAGGCCTTCGACACGATCGCCCGAAGGATCCCCGCCCTGGCCGAGGAGCACGGCAAGCAGGCCGTGGGGGTCTTCCTCGGCAACCCCAACGTGCACACGATGGCCGGCGGGCTCTACCCGCCGCTGCTGCTGTCCGCGCTCGGCACCCGCAACGTCTTCACGGCGAGCACCCTGGACCAGATGCCCAAGCACGTCTCCAGCGGACTGCTCTTCGGGGACGCCCACGCCATCCCCGTACCCGACCTGGACCGCACCGCCCACCTCCTGCTGATCGGCGCCAACCCGCTGGAGTCCAACGGCAGCCTCTGCACGGCGCCCGACTTCCCGGGCAGGCTCAAGGCACTGCGCCGGCGGGGCGGCACCCTCACCGTCATCGACCCGCGCCGCACCCGCACCGCGCGCCTCGCCGACCGGCACGCCGCGATCCGCCCCGGCACGGACGCCCTCCTGCTCGCGGCGCTCACCCAGGTCGTCGTGGAGGAGAAGCTCGGCGATCCGGGCGCGCTCACCGGCCACCTCGACGGATACGGCGAACTCACCTCCGCCATGGCCGACTTCACTCCCGAGGCGGTGTCCGCCGCCTGCGACCTGGACGCGGACACCATCCGGGAGATCGCCCGTGAACTGGCCGCGGCCCCCGCCGCCGCCGTCTACGGGCGCATCGGCAGCTGCACCGTCGAGCACGGCACCCTGGCCAGCTGGCTCGTCGACGTGCTCAACATCCTCACCGGCAACCTCGACCGGCCCGGCGGCGCGCTCTTCCCGCTCTCCGCCACCGCCCGCGCCCCGCGTCCGGCCGGGCCCGGCAAGGGCTTCGCCCTCGGCCGCTGGAGGAGCAGGGTCTCCGGACACCCCGAGGCCAAGGGCGAACTGCCCGTCGCGGCACTGGCGGAGGAGATCGAGACCCCGGGGGAGGGCCGGATCCGCGCCCTGATCGTCATCGCCGGGAACCCGGTGCTCTCCGCACCGGACGGGAACCGCCTGGACCGGGCGCTCGCCGACGGCCTGGACTTCATGGTCAGCGTCGACCCGTACCTCAACGAGACCTCCCGGCACGCCGACGTCGTTCTGCCCCCGCCGCCGCCCTCGCAGAGCGCCCACTTCGACTTCGCGCTCAACTCCCTCGCGGTGCGCAACCAGGTGCGCTACAGCCGCCCCGCCGTTCCGCTGGAGGACGGGCGCATGGACGAGAGCGAGATCCTGGCCAGGCTGATCCTCGCCGTCGGCGGCGGGCACGGGGCCCCGGCGCGGACCGTCGACGACCTGGCCATCGGTGCCGCGCTGGAGCGGGCGGGCGCCCCCGGAGCGCTCGCCGAGGAGCTGACCGGCCGCACCGGGGCCGAGCGGCGGCTCGACCTGATGCTGCGCCTCGGCCCGTACGGACTCACCCTGGAACAACTCCTCGCACACCCCCACGGGATCGACCTCGGACCGCTGGAACCGCGCCTTCCGCAGGTGCTCAGGACCCGCAGCGGGCGCATCGAACTGTTCCCGGAGCCGATCGCCGCCGACCTGCCCCGGCTGCGCGCCTCGCTCGGCGCGCGGCCCGCCGGGCTCGTCCTCGTCGGCCGCCGCCACCTGCGGTCCAACAACAGCTGGATGCACAACGTCGCCTCGCTGCGCGGCGGGACGAACGTCTGCACCCTCCAGATCCATCCCGCCGACGCCGCCCGGATCGGCCTCGCCGAGGGCGACACCGCCCGGATCACCGCGGCGGGCGGCGAGGTCGAGGCGCCCGCCGAGATCACGGACGCGGTGCGGACCGGGGTCGTGAGCCTCCCGCACGGCTGGGGCCACAGCCGCCCGGGCACCCGCATGTCGGTCGCCGGCGCCGAGCCCGGCGTCAACGTGAACCAGCTCCTGGACGGCACCCTCCTGGACCCGCTGTCCGGCACCGCCGTGCTCAACGCCGTCCCCGTCTCCGTAACTCCAGGTCGTTGACCTGGGGTTTTGCTCGTATTGCTCGCATGTCAACATCTTGTTAACGCTGCTCGGGGGCCCCTAACGTCAGCCGAACCGCCGGTACCGGTGAGGTTCAAAGGTGAACGTTAGGTATCCCATATGTTGACAATCCTCGGCTTTGCCATGATCGCGACCTTCCTGGTCCTGATCATGATGAAGAAGATGTCGCCGATCGCGGCGCTGGTCCTGATCCCCGCCCTGTTCTGCGTGGCCGTCGGCCAGGGCGCGCAACTCGGCGACTACGTCATCGAAGGGGTCGGCGCCCTCGCGCCGACCGCGGCGATGCTGATGTTCGCCATCGTCTACTTCGGCGTGATGATCGACGTCGGCCTCTTCGACCCGATCGTCCGGGGCATCCTGCGCTTCTGCAAGGCGGACCCGATGCGGATCGTCGTCGGCACGGCGCTGCTCGCCGCGATCGTCTCGCTGGACGGCGACGGCTCCACCACCTTCATGATCACGGTCTCCGCGATGTACCCGCTCTACAAGCGGCTGAAGATGAGCCTGGTCGTGATGACCGGCGTCGCCGCCACCGCCAACGGGGTCATGAACACCCTGCCCTGGGGCGGCCCCACCGCCCGGGCGGCCACCGCGCTCAAGGTGGACGCGGCCGACATCTTCGTCCCGATGATCCCGGCCCTGGCCGTCGGCCTCCTCGCCGTCATCCTCCTCGCCTGGGTCCTGGGCCGGCGCGAGCGCAAGCGCCTCGGCATGCTCACCCTCGACGAGGCCCTGGTGACCGAGCCCGAGACCGTCCTTGTCGGGGCGGGCGGCGGCGACCGGCTCACGAAGGCACCGCGGAGCACCGGCACCGGCGGCACCGGCGGTACGGGCGGTACGGACGGGACCGAGGACGACGAGCGGGAGCCCGAGTTCAAGGGGCTCGACCCCGACAGGCCCACGCTGCGCCCCAAGCTCTACTGGTTCAACGCCGGCCTCACCGTCGTCCTCCTGGCGGCGATGATCCTGGAACTCATGCCGATCCCGGTGCTCTTCCTGCTCGGCGCGGCCCTCGCCCTCACCGTCAACTTCCCCCGCATCCCCGACCAGCGGGCCCGCATCGCGGCCCACGCCGACAACGTCCTCAACGTCTCCGGCATGGTCTTCGCCGCCGCGGTCTTCACCGGGGTCCTCACCGGCACCGGTATGGTCGAACACATGGCGGACTGGCTCGTCGGGGCGATCCCCGACGCGATGGGCCCGCACATGGCCATCGTCACCGGCGCGCTGAGCCTCCCCCTCACCTACTTCATGTCCAACGACGGCTTCTACTTCGGAGTGCTCCCCGTGCTTGCCGAGGCCGGCGCCGCCCACGGCGTCACCCCCCTGGAGATCGCCCGCGCCTCCATCGTGGGACAGCCGCTGCACATGTCGTCCCCGCTCGTGCCCGCCGTCTACGTCCTGGTCGGCATGGCCAAGGTCGAATTCGGCGACCACACCCGCTTCACGGTCAAGTGGGCCGTCCTCACCTCGCTGGTGGTCCTCGCCGCGAGCGTCCTCTTCGGAATCTTCTGATGCCTCCGGAACCAGGGCCCGGCAGGGGCTGGCTGCTGCGCCTCGTCATCGCCTTCGCCTTCGCGCAGGGGGCGGTGTCGATGGCGCGGCCCGCCGTCTCCTACCGGGCCCTTTCGCTGGGCGCGGACGAACGCGCCATCGGCGTCATCGCCGGCGTCTACGCGCTCCTGCCGCTCTTCGCCGCCGTACCGCTGGGCCGGCGCACCGACCACGGCCGCTGCGCACCGCTGCTGCCCGTCGGGGTCCTCCTCATCGGCGGCGGCTGCGCCCTCAGCGGCACCTCGGGCTCCCTCGCCGGACTGGCCGCCTGGAGCGGGGTCATGGGCCTGGGCCACCTCTGTTTCGTGATCGGCGCCCAGTCGCTCGTCGCCCGGCAGTCGGCCCCCGCCGAACAGGACCGCAACTTCGGGCACTTCACCATCGGAGCCTCCCTCGGCCAGCTCGCCGGCCCGATGGCCGCCGGCTACCTCATCTCCGAGGGCGGCGGCGCGATGGCCCGTACGAGCGCACTCGCCCTGCTCGTCTCGGCGGCCGTCGCCGCCGTCTCCCTCACCTCGCTGTGGCGCATCGAGCACCGCGGGGCCGCCGGGGCACCCCGGCCGGCCGCCCGCAAGGTGCCGGTGGGCAGCATCCTGCGTACCCGGGGGGTCCCGGCCGGCATCTTCATCAGCCTCGCCGTGCTCTGCGCCACCGACATCCTCACCGCCTACCTCCCGGTGGTCGGCGAGCACCGGGGCATCGCCCCCGCCACCGTCGGCCTCCTGCTCAGCCTGCGGGCCGCCGCGACCATCGCCTGCCGGCTCGTCATGACGCCGATGCTGCGCGCGGTCGGCAGGGCCGCGCTGCTCTCCACGACCTGCCTGCTCGGCGGCCTCCTCTGCGCGGCCATCGCCCTGCCCGTCCCGGTGTGGGGGCTCGCCCTGATGCTCGCCGTGCTGGGCTTCTGCCTGGGTGTCGGACAGCCGCTCTCCATGACCACCGTGGTGCAGGCGGCCCCCGCCGCGGCCCGTTCCACGGCGCTCGCCCTCAGGCTCACCGGGAACCGGCTCGGCCAGGTCGCGGCCCCCGCGTCGGCCGGTCTGATCGCCGGGGTCGCGGGCACCGCCGCACCGTTCGTCATGCTGGGCGCCCTGCTCGTCGGCGCCGCGGGGCTCGGGCTGCGGGGCGGCCGGCCCGGCCCGGTGGACCCGTCCGGCCCGGACACCGCCGGCCGGGCCGTGCCCCGCGCCGAACGCGCCCCCGCGGAGCGGGACTCCCCCTGATCCGGCCCGCCCTCTCGGGCCACCCCGGGGGCGGCCCGCCCCCGGGGCACCCGCGGGCCCGGTGCGCGAGGCCCGCGGCCCGCCACGCGTGACCTGTGTCTCCGGCCGTTCCCTGGCGCCGAAAAACTAACAGCGCTAGTTTGGGCCCCGGGACGGCAACCGTCCGTACGAGCACGGCTTCGGCGGCAGGCACAGTGAGCCCGGGAGGGACAGCCATGAAGGCGCATGACGGGATGTACATCGGCGGGGAGTGGCGGCCCGGCTCCGGCCAGGACACGATCGAGGTCGTGAATCCGGCGGACGAGCAGGTCATCGGTCACGTACCCGCGGGCACCGCCGACGACGTGGACGCCGCGGTACGCGCCGCACGCGCCGCCTTCCCCGGCTGGGCGGCCACCCCGCCCGCCGAGCGCGCGGCCCTGATCGGCGCCCTGCGCGACGTACTGGCCGCCCGTCAGGACGAGATCGCGGAGACCGTCACCGCCGAGCTCGGCTCGCCGCTGCCGCTGTCCCGCGCGGTGCACGCGGCCGTCCCGGTGCTCGTCGCCGGTTCGTACGCCGAACTGGCCTCCACCTACTCGTTCGAGGAGAAGCTGGGCAACTCCACCGTCCTGCTGGAGCCCGTCGGCGTGGTCGGCGCGATCACGCCCTGGAACTACCCGCTCCACCAGATCGTCGCCAAGGTGGCCCCGGCGCTGGCCGCGGGCTGCACCGTCGTCCTGAAGCCCGCCGAGGACACCCCGCTCGTCGCACAGCTCTTCGCCGAGGCCACCGGGGAGGCGGGGCTGCCGGCCGGCGTCTTCAACCTGGTCACCGGCCTCGGGGCGGTGGCCGGCCAGGCGCTCGCGGAGCACGAGGACGTCGACCTGGTCTCGTTCACCGGATCCACGGCCGTCGGCAGGCGGATCGGGGCCACCGCGGGCGCGGCGGTCAAGCGCGTGGCGCTGGAACTCGGCGGCAAGTCGGCCAACGTGATCCTGCCGGGCGCCGACCTCGCCAGGGCCGTCAACGTAGGCGTGGCCAACGTGATGTCCAACTCCGGGCAGACGTGCAGCGCCTGGACCCGGATGCTGGTCGACGCCGAGCGGTACGAGGAGGCCGTGGCGCTCGCCGCCACGGCCGTCGCCAAGTACGTGCCGGGGGAGCGGGTCGGCCCCGTCGTCAACGCCAGGCAGCAGGCCCGGGTGCGGGGCTACATCGAGAGGGGCGTCGAGGAGGGCGCCCGCCTCGTGGCCGGAGGCCCCGACGCGCCCAGGGAGCAGGGCTACTACGTCAGCCCCACGGTGTTCGCCGACGTCACGCCGGACATGACCATCGCACGCGAGGAGATCTTCGGCCCGGTGCTCTCGATCCTGCGGTACGAGGACGAGGACGACGCCCTGCGGATCGCCAACGACACCGTGTACGGGCTGGCCGGCGCCGTGTGGGGCGCGGACGACGAGCAGGCCGTGGCCTTCGCCCGCCGCATGGACACCGGACAGGTCGACATCAACGGCGGACGCTTCAACCCCCTGGCCCCCTTCGGCGGTTACAAGCAGTCGGGGGTGGGCCGCGAGCTCGGCCCGCACGGGCTGTCCGAGTACCTCCAGACCAAGTCCCTCCAGTTCTGATCCCCACGCCGATCCACCGAGGAGTCTGTTCGTGGTCCGCGCCGCCGTACTGCCCGCCGTCGGAGCTCCCCTGGAGATCACCGACATCGAACTCCCGGAGCCGGGCCCCGGCCAGGTGAGCATCAGTCTCGCCGCCGCCGGTGTCTGCCACTCCGACCTGTCCCTGTCCAACGGCACCATGAGGCTGCCCGTACCCGCCGTCCTCGGCCACGAGGGCGCCGGCACGGTGCTGGCCGTCGGCGAGGGCGTCGGCCACGTCGCGGCCGGCGACCGGGTCGTCCTCAACTGGGCGCCGTCCTGCGGAGCGTGCTTCCACTGCGGGATCGGCGAGGTCTGGCTCTGCGCCGACGCGCTCAAGGGCGCGGCGAACATCCACGCCCGTACGGCCGACGGCACCGAACTCCACCCGGGCCTGAACGTCGCCGCCTTCGCCCAGGAGACCGTCGTCGCCGCCAACTGCGTGCTGCCCGCGCCGGCCGGCATCCCGCTCGACGACGCGGCCCTGCTCGGCTGCGCGGTCCTGACCGGGTACGGGGCGGTCCACCACTCCGCCCGCGTGCGCGAGGGCGAGAGCGTCGTCGTCCTCGGTATCGGAGGGGTCGGCCTCGCCGTCCTCCAGGCGGCCCGGATCGCCGGAGCGTCGAAGATCATCGCCGTGGACGTCTCACCGGAGAAGGAGGAGCTGGCCCGCCGGGCGGGCGCCACCGACTACCTCGTCGCCTCCGACACCACCCCCCGCGCCGTCCGCAAGCTCACCGGGGGCCAGGGGGCGGACGTCGCCGTCGAGTGTGTGGGCCGCCCCGCCACGATCCGCGGCGCCTGGGAGTCGACCCGCAGGGGCGGCCGCACCACGGTCGTCGGCATCGGCGGCAAGGACCAGCAGGTGACCTTCAACGCCCTGGAGATCTTCCACTGGGGCCGCTCCCTCACCGGCTGCGTCTACGGCAACAGCGACCCGGCGCGCGACCTGCCGGTGCTTGCCGACCACATCCGCGCCGGGCGCTTCGACCTCTCGATGATGGTCACGGAGCGGATCCCGCTGGACGGCATCCCGGCGGCGTTCGAGCACATGATCGCGGGGAAGGGCGGACGGGCGCTGGTCGTGTTCTAGCCCGGCGCACACGAGGGGCGGCGGACCGGGCACGGGCCGCCGCCCCTCCGCGTACGCCCCGGACCTCCGGGGCGTACGGCCGCCGCCCCGTCGTGCTCCTTCCCGGGGCCGGTCCTCTCAGGGCCGGTCGCCCGTCACCTGCCCGGCCTCCGCCACCGCCGGGCCGCCGTCCGTACGACGGCCGCGCGCCCGGGTGCGTGAGACCGCGACCCCGGCCAGGCAGAGCAGCCCCCCGGTGACGGTGAGCGGCGCGGGCACCTCGTCGAGCAGCAGCCAGGACATCAGCACCACCATCGCGGGCACCGCGTACGTCGTCGCGCCCATGCGGCCTGCCGTGGTGCGTGCCAGCGCGTAGGCCCACGTGGTGAAGGCCAGCGCCGTCGGGAACACCCCGAGGTAGACCATGTTCAGCGTGGCCGGCAGCGGGGCGGCGGCAGCTTCGGAGACCAGCACCCCGCTGAACGGCAGACAGGCGACCGTACCGGTCAGGCAGCCGAACGTGGTGATCTGGAGCGGGGACCCGTGCCGCAGCGCGGGCTTCTGGGCGACCACCCCGCCCGCGTACGACAGCGCCGCCACCAGGCACAGGAGCACGCCGAGTGCCGAGGAGTCCCCGCGGCCGGACATCGAGAGGCCGACGACGACGGCACCCGCGAACGAGACCGTCATGCCCGTCAGCAGACGGCGGGGCAGCCCCTCCCCGAGCAGCTTCGCGCCCAGCAGCGCCATCAGGATCGGTCCGATGTTCACGATCATGGCGGCCGTACCGGCGTCGACCTGCTGTTCGGCCCAGTTGAGGACCACCATGTAGAGGCCGAACCAGAGCAGCCCGGAGCCGGCGATGCCCGGCCACGCGGCCCGCGACGGCAGCCCCTCGCGGCGCACGAGCAGGATCACACCGAGCGTCAGCGTGCCGGCGAGGAGCCGGCCCAGCGCGAGGGCTCCCGGCGAGTACGCCTCGCCGGCGCTGCGGATGGAGACGAAGGCGGAGGCCCAGAGGATGACCGTGGTGCAGGCGGCGGCCGGGGCGCGCCAGTCGCGTGCGGGGGTGGCGGGCGCGGCGGGGCGCGCCGTCGGAGGCGTCGTCATGGCACGACGTTAGGACGGGAACGCTTCGGTACCCGCCGAACGGTCAGGCCGTGTCGAGGGACGCCGTGTCGAGCCCGAGGTGCCGGGACAGCGCACGCCGTCCGGCGGGCGTCGCCCGGACCGCCCTCCCCGTGCCGACCCGTTCGCACCAGCCGGCCTCCAGCACGTGGCGGCACAGCGCGGCACCCGAGGCGCCGGCCAGGTGCTGCCGCCGCTCGGTCCAGTCCAGGCAGCCGCGCGCCAGGGGCCTGCGCGAGGTGGTGGCGAGGGGGATGCCGAGCGCGCCGAACCACTCCAGACCGTCCTCGGTCAGCGCGAACCCCGCGTTCTGGCGCAGGAGTCCGCGTCCGGTCATCGCGTCGGTGATGCCGGTGCCGAGCCGCCCCGCGAGATGGTCGTAACACGTGCGCCCCCGGGCCAGCGCGTGCCGGAGACTCGCCTCGCCCAGTGTGCGCGGGGGCGTGCGCGTGCCGGGGTAGGCGTGCGCCGCCAACTCCTCGACCAGCCGCGCGATCCCGTCGTCGGCGAGCCGCAGGTAGCGGTGGCGGCCCTGGCGCTCCTCGGCCAGCAGTCCGCCCGCGACCAGCTTGCCCAGGTGCTCGCTGGCGGTCGAGGGAGCCACCCCGGCGCCCCGGGCCAGCTCACCGGCGGTCCAGGCCCGGCCGTCGAGCAGGGCCAGGCAGAAGGAGGCGCGGGTCTCGTCGGCGAGCAGGGTCGCCAGTGCGGCGAGCCCGGGCGCCGCCGGGTCGTGCCGTGTCCTACGGGTCATACGCCCAGCATGCGTCAGCCACCGTTCGGCGCGCGCCGTACCGTGCGGCCCGTGACCGTCTGCTCGTACTGGAGCGCGAGGCCGTCCAGCAGGGCGCGCAGCCCGGTCTCGAAGGCACCCTCGTCGACCTGCTGGCGGCGGTCGGCCAGCAGGTGGGCCTGGCCGAGGTGGGGGTAGTCGGCGGGGTCGTACGCCGTCTCGTCGTCGACGAATCCGCGGGCGAAGGAGCCGAGGGCCGAACCGGTGATGAAGTAGCGCATCAGCGCGCCGATGTACGTCGCCTGGGCGGGTGGCCAGCCGGCCCTGACCATGGCGCCGAAGACCGCGTCGGCGACCCGCAGCCCGGCGGGACGGCGGCCCGGCCCGCGCGCGAGCACCGGGACGATGTGCGGGTGGGCGGCGAGCGCCGCGCGGTAGGAGACGGCCCAGTCGTGCAGGGCGGCGGGCCAGTCCCGGGGATCGTCCTCCTCGAACATCGACAGGTCGACCTGTGCGGACACGGAGTCGGCGACCGCGTCGAGGATCTCGTCCTTGTTCCGGAAGTGGTTGTAGAGCGAGGGCCCGCTCACGCCCAGCCCGGCGGCGAGACGGCGGGTCGAGACGGCGTCCAGCCCCTCCGCGTCGACGAGCGCGCCCGCCGCCTCGACGATGCGGTCTCTGCTGAGGAGGGGCTTGCGCGGTCGGGCCATGCGGCACATAGTAGGGCCTGCGCACAGAAAACTAGCAGTGCTAATTAAAAGTGGGGTGTCGCAGGATGAACCTGGAGCTGAGCGAGGAGCAGGATGCCGTACGGCAGCTCGCCGAGGACTTCGTCGCGCGGGAGATCACCCCGCACGTCGTCGAGTGGGACCGTGCCGAGAGTGTCGACAAGTCGATCGTGAAGAAGCTGGGTGCCCTGGGCTTCCTGGGCCTCACGATCCCGGAGGAGTACGGCGGCTCCGGCGGGGACCACCTCGCGTACTGCCTGGTGACCGAGGAGCTCGGCCGCGGTGACTCCTCGGTGCGCGGCATCGTGTCCGTCTCGCTCGGTCTCGTCGCCAAGACGATCGCCTCCTGGGGCAGCGAGGACCAGAAGCGGCAGTGGCTGCCGCGGCTCACCGCGGGTGAGGCGATCGGCTGCTTCGGCCTCACCGAGCCCGGCACCGGCTCCGACGCGGGGAGCCTGACCACCCGGGCGGTGCGGGACGGCGACGACTACGTCATCAACGGCTCTAAGATGTTCATCACCAACGGGACCTGGGCCGATGTCGTCCTGCTGTTCGCGCGGACCGGGGACGCCCCCGGGCACCGGGGCGTCTCCGCCTTCCTGGTGCCGGCCGACGCCCCCGGCCTCACCCGGCGCACCGTCCACGGCAAGCTCGGGCTGCGCGGCCAGGCCACGGCCGAGCTGGTCCTGGAGGACGTCCGCGTCCCCGCCGCCACCCTCCTGGGCCCCGAGGGCAAGGGCTTCTCCGTCGCCATGTCCGCCCTGGCCAAGGGGCGGATGTCGGTGGCCGCCGGCTGTGTGGGCATCGCGCAGGCCGCCCTGGACGCCGCCGTGCGCTACGCGGGCGAGCGCGAACAGTTCGGCAGGCCCATCGCGGGCTACCAGCTCGTGCAGGAACTCATCAGCGACATCTCCGTGGACGTCGACGCCGCCCGCATGCTGACCTGGCGCGTCGCCGACCTCGTCGACCGGGGCCAGGACTTCGCCACTGCCGCCTCCACGGCCAAGCTCTTCGCGTCCGAGGCCGCCGTCCGCGCGGCCAACAATGCGCTCCAGGTCTTCGGCGGCTACGGCTACATAGACGAGTACCCCGTCGGCAAGCTGGTCAGGGACGCCCGCGTGATGACCCTGTACGAGGGCACCAGCCAGATCCAGAAGCTCATCATCGGCCGCGCGCTGACGGGGGTCTCCGCCTTCTGAGCCACCCCGTGTCCGGAGCGGCAGGGCCTCGCGGGCCCTGCCGCTCCGGGTATCGGATGAGTACGGCGGCGGATGGCGGCGTACACCACCGCGCCGGATGCTGAGCGGCATGAGTGACACGACGATCAAGCAGCAGGGCACCGCCGCCTTCTACGGACAGGCCGTCCTCTCCTTCGGCCTGGCGATGGGCGCGGTGGCCCTCGGTATCTTCTTCCTCGACGCCGACCCCTGGGTGCGGGCCTTCCTCGCCATAGGCGTCCTCTATCTCGTCACCTCCTGCTTCACCCTCGCCAAGGTCATCAGGGACCGGCAGGAGGCGGGGCAGATCGTCAGCCGGGTCGACCAGGCCAGGCTGGAGAAGATGCTCGCCGAGCACGACCCCTTCCCGAAGCTCTGACGATTCCGGCCCATGGGCACGCTCTAAGCGCTTGCTCAGGTTCGCGGTATGGTGTTCGTCCTGCCAGCGGAAAGGGGCATGTGGCGATGAGCACGGCGCAGGAGACCGACGGCGAGGACACGCCGTGGAGCGAGGTGACGCCCGAGGCGGCCCGGCGACTGCTCGTCGCCGCCGTCGAGGCGTTCGCCGAGCGTGGCTACCACGCGACCACCACCCGTGACATCGCCGGCCGGGCCGGGATGAGTCCCGCCGCGCTCTACATCCACTACAAGACGAAGGAAGAGCTGCTCCACCGGATCAGCAGGATCGGTCACGACCGGGCCCTGCGCCTCCTGGAGACGGCCGCCGACAGCGGTGGCACCGCCTCCGAGAGGCTCGCCGACGCCGTGCGGTCCTTCGTCCGCTGGCACGCCGAGCGCCACACCACGGCACGCGTGGTGCAGTACGAACTGGAAGCCCTCGGCGACGAGCACCGCGCCGAGATCGTGGCCCTGCGCCGGAAGACCGACGCCGTGGTGCGCCGGATCATCGGCGAGGGCGTACGCGCGGGCGAGTTCGACGTCCCCGACGTCCCGGGCACCACGCTGGCCGTGCTGTCCCTGTGCATCGACGTGGCGCGCTGGTTCAACGCCCAGGGCAGCCGGACACCCGAGGAGGTCGGCACCCTCTACGCCGACCTGGTCCTGCGCATGGTGGGCGCCCAGAAGTGACGCGGGGTGCCCTGCTGTTCCGGGGGTGACGTGGGGTGTCCTGTTGTTCCGGGGCTGATGCCGGGTGCCCTGCCGTCCTGGGGGTGACGGGGGGTGCCCGCCTCGTCCTGGGAGTGAAGCAGGCGTCCTGTCGCCCCGGGTCCGACGCTCGGCGCCCGTACCGGCAGAGTCGCCGGGCACCTCACGTACGCGGACCTGATGCCGGGGCGGCCCCGTGCGGCCGGACGTGAAGCTGAGTACCCCGTGCGGCGGGACGTGACGCTGCCGCCCCGTGCGGCCGGACGTGAAGCTGAGTACCCCGCGCGGCCGGACGTGATGCCGCCGCCCCGCGCACCCTGCCCCGTCCGGGGCGCACCGGGCGTCCTCGGCGCACCCCGATCCGCGCGGGGAGCCGCCCGGCGCGCGGGACGCCGACCGGGGCGGCGCCGTGGTTCAGAAGTAGTAGCGCGACACCGACTCCGCGACGCAGGCCGGCTTGTCGCCGCCCTCGCGCTCGACGGTGACGAGGGCGGTCACCTGGACCCCGCCGCCCGCCTCCTCGACGCTCTTCAGCACGGCCGTGGCCCGCAGCCGCGAGCCCACCGGGACCGGTGAGGGGAAGCGGACCTTGTTGGTCCCGTAGTTGATGCCCATCTTCGTGTTCTCGACCTGGAGGATCTGCGGGACCAGCACCGGCAGCAGCGACAGCGTCAGATAGCCGTGCGCGATCGTCGTACCGAAGGGGCCGGCCGCGGCGCGCTCCGGGTCCACATGGATCCACTGGTGGTCACCGGTGGCCTCCGCGAACCGGTCGATCCTCTGCTGTTCGATCTCCAGCCAATCGCTGTGACCGAGCTCCTGGCCCACCCCGTCCCGCAGCTCCTGTGCGGACGTGAAGATTTTCGGCTCTGCCATGTTCGTGGTCCCTGCCTTCCGGCTGTCGGCCGCCCCTCCAGGGCGATGTCTAAGCGCTTGCTCAGCATGGGTGGACCGCGCGCCCCTGTCAACGACGGACCGGTCGGTCGCCGAAGTGGCGGCGCGGGCAGGGGTGCGGCCATTAGGGTCTGAGGAGTGCCGCAGATCCCGCAGTCATGCCAAGAACTCACCGTCGGCCAGCTCTCCGCCCGTAGTGGTGCCGCGGTGTCGGCCCTGCACTTCTACGAGTCCAAGGGGCTGATCAGCAGCAGTCGCACCAGCGGCAACCAGCGCCGTTACACCAGGGACGCGCTGCGCCGGGTGGCCTTCGTCCGGGCCGCGCAACGGGTGGGCATACCGCTCGCCACCGTCAGGGAGGCGCTGGCCGAGCTTCCGGAGGAGCGCACGCCGAACCGCGAGGACTGGGCCAGGCTCTCCCGCGCCTGGCGTTCCGAGCTGGACGAGCGCATCACTCAGCTGGGGCGGCTGCGTGACCACCTCACCGACTGCATCGGCTGCGGGTGCCTGTCGCTGGAGACCTGTGTGCTGTCCAACCCGGACGACGTCTTCGGTGACCGGCTGACCGGGTCGCGTCTGATGCCCGAGCGGGGCGCGGCCGACCGCTCCTGAGCGCGCCCCGGCCCCGGCCGGTTCCTCCCGTGCTCCAGGTTCCTCCCGTGACGCTTCCTCCTGTGACCTCCGTGACCTCCGTGGCCCGACGGCCCGGTGATCCTCCGCACCCTCAGGCGGCCGACGCGGTCAGGTCCCTCGTCCGTGTTCCCCGGGCCCTGCTCAGCGCCCCCGCCGTCAGGACGGGCCGGGGGACCAGGATCCCGCAGCCCGTGCAGACCGGCCCCGCCCACGGTTCGCGGTCCAGGTCCTGCCGCCAGACGATCCCGGTCCCGGTGCAGACCGGGCAGGCGGCGCCGGGCTTCGTGCCCAGGGCGGCGATCAGCCGGCCCAGGACCTCGGCCAGCGGCGCGCTGGGGTGCACCCCGGGATCCTCGCAGTGCGCGATCCCGTTCCCGCCCCAGGTCCGCCGGTGCCAGTCGTCGAACGTGCCGGGCCTGCGCAGCCCGTCGTGCTTCTCGCGGCGCCGCCGTTCGGCGAAGCCCGTCTCGTACGCGAGCCAGACGGCCCGCGCCTCCTCCAGCTCCTCCAGCGCGCGGGTCAGGCGCGCCGGGTCCGGGGCCCGGTCCTCGGGCTCGATCCCGTGCCGGGCGCACAGATGGTCCCAGGTCGCCCGGTGACCGTAGGGGGCGAACCGTTCCAGGCATTTGCGCAGCGAATACCGCCGCAAAGCCAGATCACCCCGCGGGTCGCGGACCTGTCTCGCAAGACTCCGGAAACCGGCCATGGCACTGCCACCTCCGTCGCTCGTTCTTCGGCGTCAAGGGATGGACGTACGACTGCCCGGTTCGGCTCCATCCAAGGGTGAAACGCGTCCACGGACCGAGACGGTCGACGCGGGGCCGTGTGCCGGCATGTGGCGATTCGGAAAAAGTGACTGATGTTCATCTTACCGAGTGGGCCTACCGCCAGTAACCTCCGGCGCATCGGCCACCCGGAGGAGCACGCATGCCCCCTCGCACCCGCACGCTCAGAGCCGCCACAGTCGCGGCCGTCCTCGCCCTCGGTACGTCCCTGCTCGCCACGGTGCCCAGCGCCGGGGCGGCGGAACCGAAGCCGCTCGCCGTCACCGACCACTGCGGAAGCCGGTGCGCGGACATCCTGCCGCCCGGTGAGAACGGCAACGCGACGCTCGTCGAGATCCTCGGCAACAAGGCGTTCGGCACCCATCCCGCGCACAGCGACGACCAACTCGACCGCTACAGCGGTCTGGTCGCGGGCCATACGGGCCTCACCGACCAGAAACTGACCGACTTCTTCAACGACGCCTCCTTCGGGGTCGCCGCCGACCAGATCGAGTCCGTGACGAAACCGCGCGAGGACGTCACGATCACCCGGGACAAGAAGAGCGGCGTCCCGCACATCAACGGCACCACCCGCTACGGCACCGAGTTCGGCGCCGGCTTCGCCGCCGGACAGGACCGGCTGTGGCTGATGGACCTCTTCCGGCACATCGGGCGCGGCGAGCTGACCTCCTTCGCCGGGGGAGCGCTCGCCAACCAGGGGCTGGAGCAGCAGTTCTGGCCGCAGGCCCCGTACACCGAGGCCGACCTGGAGGCCCAGGTCGAATGGATCAGGACCACCGAGGGCGCGCGCGGTGAGCAGGCGATGGCCGACGCGCAGGCCTACGTCGACGGCATCAACTCCTACCGGGAGAAGTCCAAGAACGGCCGCTACTTCCCGGGGGAGTACGTCCTCACCGGCAAGATCGACTCCATCACCAACGTGGGTGAGATCCAGCCGTTCAAGCTGACCGACCTGATCTCGATCGCCTCGGTCGTCGGCGGCCAGTTCGGCGGGGGAGGCGGCGGTGAGGTCCAGGCCGCGCTCTCCCTGCTGGCCGCCCAGCAGAAGTACGGCGTCACGGAGGGCACCCGGGTCTGGGAGTCCTTCCGCCAGCGCAACGACCCCGAGGCCGTCCTCACCGTCCACGACGGCACCTCCTTCCCGTACGCGGGCAAGCCCGACAACGCCCGCGGCACCGCCCTCCCCGACGCGGGATCCGTCACCCCCGAACCGCTGATCCACGACCGCACCGGCTCGGCGGGCACCGGCGTGAAGGCACCCGTGAAGGCCCCGGCCGCCCTCGCCCCCCTCCAGGGCATGTTCGACGACGGCGTGATCCCCGAGGGGGCGCTGCCCGGTTCGGGCGACGGCGCCCAGAAGCGCGGGATGTCCAACGCCCTCCTGGTGTCCGGGAAGCACACCGCGAGCGGCAACCCGATCGCCGTCATGGGGCCCCAGACCGGCTACTTCGCCCCCCAGCTGATGATGCTCCAGGAGCTCCAGGGCCCCGGCATCAGCGCCCGGGGCGTCTCCTTCGCGGGCGTCGGCATGTACGTCCAGATGGGCCGGGGCCAGGACTACGCGTGGAGCGCGACCTCCGCGGCCCAGGACATCACCGACACCTACGCCGTCGAGCTCTGCCGGCCCGACGGATCAGCGCCCACCAAGGACTCCACGTACTACCGCGCCGACGGCGTCTGCACGGCCATGGAGAAGCTGGAGCGCACCAACTCCTGGAAGCCCACCGTCGCCGACTCCACCGCCAAGGGCTCGTACCGGATGCAGGTCTGGCGCACCGCCTACGGCATCGTCACCCACCGCGCCACCGTGGGCGGCAAGCCGGTGGCGTACACCTCGCTGCGCACCACCTACCGGCACGAGGCCGACTCGATCATCGGCTTCCAGATGTTCAACGACCCGGCGTACGTGACGGACGCGGCCTCCTTCCAGCAGGCGGCGAGCCACATCGACTACGCCTTCAACTGGTTCTACGCCGACTCGCGGACCACGGCCTTCTACAACAGCGGCATGAACCCGGTCCGCGCGGCCGGGGTGGACGCCGCGCTGCCCGTCAAGGCCGAGAAGGCCTACCTGTGGCGGGGCTACGACCCGGTGGCCAACACCACCGACTACACGCCGTTCGCCGAGCACCCGCGCTCCAGCGGCCAGGACTACTACATCTCCTGGAACAACCGGCAGGCCAAGGACTACTCCACCGCCGCGTTCGGCTTCGGCGCGGTGCACCGCGGCGACCTGCTCGACCAGCGGGTCTCCGCCCTGGTGGCGGCGGGCGGGGTGACCCGCGCCTCCCTCACCCGTGCCATGGAGGAGGCCGCCCTCACCGACCTGCGCGGTGAGCAGCTGCTGCCCGAGCTCCTGAAGGTGCTGCGCTCCCAGCCGGTCACCGACCCGGCCCTCAACACGGTGGTCCAGCAGCTCGACGCGTGGCGGGCGGCAGGGGCCCAGCGCAAGGAGACCAGCGCGGGATCCCGTACGTACACGCACGCCGACGCGGTACGGATCATGGACGCGTGGTGGCCGAAGCTCATCGAGGCGGAGTTCCGTCCCGGCCTGGGCGACGGCCTCTACACGGCGCTGACGGCGAACCTGGCCACCGACGAGTCACCGGCGGCCAGCCACGGGCCGAGCGGGGCGCACAGCGGCTCCGCGTTCCAGTACGGCTGGTGGGGCTTCGCCGACAAGGACCTGCGCCAGGTCCTCGGAGAGCCCGTCAAGGGCCCGCTGGCGAAGACGTACTGCGGCAACGGCGACCTGAGCGCCTGCCGCTCGGCGCTGCTCAGCACCCTGAAGGACGCGGCGGCCGTACCGGCGGCCACGGTCTACCCGGGTGACGACAGCTGCAAGGCCGGTGAGCAGTGGTGCACCGACGCGATCATCCACCGCCCGCTGGGCGGGATCTCGCAGAAGTCGATCCACTGGCAGAACCGGCCGACGTACCAGCAGGTCGTGGAGTTCGCCTCGCACCGCTGAGTCCGCGGCCGCCGTGCGGGCCGGGTTCCCCCGGCCCGTACGGCGGCCCAGCGCGTGACGGGCCCTCACCGGTACAGCAGGTACTCCTCGCGCACCTTCCGGAACGCGGCGAGGCCGGCCGCCCAGGCCCCCACCACCTCGTCCGTGTCCGCTCCCGCGTCGATCATCGTGCGCACCCGGGTGCTGCCCGAGAGCCGGTCGATCGCGTTGTCCGCCCGCCACGCGAAGCCGCTCCACGTGCGCTTCGCCGTGACCAGCAGCGCGATCCCGGTGCGTACGGGGTCGAACGCCTCCCGGTCCTGGACGTGCACCTGGACCCCGCCGACCGTCTTGCCCTCGAACTTGGAGAACGTCGGCGCGAAGTACGCCTCGCGGAAGGCGACACCCGGCAGGTCCAGGGCGTTCGCGGCCTCCGCCCACCGGTGGTCGATGCCCTCCGCGCCCAGCAGTTCGAAGGGACGCGTCGTGCCCCGGCCCTCGGAGAGGTTCGTCCCTTCGAACAGACAGGTCCCGGAGTAGACCAGCGCGGTCTCCGGCGTCGGCATGTTGGGGCTCGGAGGTACCCACGGCAGGCCCGTCGCGTCGAAGAAGTCCGCACGCCGCCATCCGGACATCTTCACGACGTCCAGCTCCACGGGGCGGTCCGCGAGGAACTCCCCGTCGAAGAGCAGCGCCAGTTCCGCCACCGTCATCCCGTGTGCCTGGGAGATCTCCCGGCGCCCCACGAACGACGCGAACGCCGGATCGAGGACGGGCCCCAGGGCCGCCCTGCCGGTGACCGGATTCGGCCGGTCCAGCACGACGAAGCGCTTGCCCGCGAGCGCCGCCGCCTCCATGCAGTCGTACAGGGTCCAGATGTACGTGTAGAACCGGGCCCCGGCGTCCTGGATGTCGAAGACCACGGTGTCCACACCGGAGGCCGTGAAGACGTCGGCCAGCGGCTGCCCGCTCTTCAGATACGTGTCGTAGACCGGCAGCCCGGTCGCGGGGTCGTCGTACCGGCCCTCCGAGCCGCCCGCCTGGGCCGTCCCCCGGAAGCCGTGCTCCGGGCCGAAGACGGCGGTCAGGTCCACCCGGCCGTCGGGGTGCATCACGTCGACGATGTGCCGGACGTCGGAGGTGATCCCGGTCGGGTTGGTGACGACGCCCACCTTCTGCCCGGCGAGCAGCCGGTACCCGTCGGCGGCCAGCCGGTCGAAACCGGTGCGGACCCGGGGGCGGCCGGCCCCGTGCGCCGGGCCCGCGGCGACGGCGCTCCCCGGTCCCGCGGCGGTCGTCGCGAGCGCCCCCACCGCACCGCCGGCAGCCAGCAAACCACGCCTGGACAGGGTCATCGCGCTACCTCCATGATCGCTCCGACTGTCATGGTCACGCACGCTAGCGCGGGTGCGGGCCACACGGAACGGCCATGACGGGGCAGATTCCCAGTCCTGCCCCGAACCCCTTCCCCGATCACATACCGACTGGTTAGTCTGCCGGGAAGACGGCTGAGAGAGGCGGGACCGATGAGTGCGGTGCAGGGCGCTGGCGTAGTGGTGACCGGGGCCGGAGGCGGTATCGGGGCCGCTCTGGCCCGCAGATTCGCCGCGGAGGGCGCGCGGGTCGTCGTCAACGACCTCGACGCCGGCCGGGTCGCGGCGCTGGCCGAGGAGATCGGCGGCACCGTCGTGGCCGGCGACGCCTCCGGCATCGTGGACGCCGCCCGCGACGCGCTCGGCGGGACCGTGGACGTGTACTGCGCCAACGCCGGCCTCGCCTCGGGCGGGGACGCGTTCGCCGACGAGGACGTCTGGGCCGCGGCCTGGGACGTCAACGTGATGGCGCACGTCCGCGCGGCGAAGGCGCTGCTGCCCGACTGGCTGGAGCGCGGCGGCGGGCGCTTCGTCTCCACGGCGTCGGCGGCCGGTCTGCTGACGATGATCGGCGCCGCTCCGTACAGCGTCACCAAGCACGGCGCGGTGGCCTTCGCCGAGTGGCTGTCGCTGACCTACCGGCACCGGGGGATCAAGGTGCACACCATCTGCCCCCAGGGTGTGCGCACCGACATGCTCACGGCGGCCGGCTCGGCGGGCGACCTCGTGCTCGCCCCCACCGCGATCGAGCCGGACGCCGTCGCGGACGCCCTGTTCGACGCCATGGAGCAGGATCGTTTCCTCGTCCTGCCGCACCCCGAGGTGGCCGGCTACTACCGCGCCCGTGCCGAGGACCCCGACCACTGGATCGGCAGCATGAACCGTTTGCAGCGGAAGTGGGAGGAGACCGGCGCATGAGCGGTTCGATCTACGCGGCGAAGCCCTGGACGGCCCTGCTCAGCGCGGCCCAGCTGGCCCCCGTCCACCCCGCCGAGACGGTGGTGCACGCCTTCCGCGCGGCTGTCGGGCGGGCCCCCGACCACACCGCGCTCGCCTACTTCGACGGCCGCCTCAGCTACCGCGAGACCGACGAGCTGTCCGACTCCGTGGCGGGACACCTCGCCGCCGAGGGGCTGCGGCGCGGCGACCGGGTCGCGATCATGCTCCAGAACACCCCGCACTTCGTGCTCGCCCTGCTGGGGGCCTGGAAGGCCGGTGCGACCGTCGTCCCGCTCAACCCGATGTACCGGTCCGGCGAGGTCGGCCACGTACTGAAGGACGCGGAGGTCACCGCCCTGATCTGCTCGGACCGGGCCTGGGCGTCCCACCTGCGGGCCGCCGCCGGGGCCGCCCCGAGCGTGCGGATCGCCGTCACGGCCTGCGAGCTCGACCTCCAGACGGCCGACGACCCGCGCGTGCTCGGCTTCGAGCGGCTCCCCGCCCCCGGCGCCGACGACCTGGCCTCCGACCTGGTGGCCGTGGCCCGCCGCGGCCTCGCCGCCCCCGGCGGACGGGAACTCACCGCCGCGGACACCGCGCTGATCAGCTACACCTCCGGGACCAGCGGCACCCCCAAGGGGGCCATGAACTCCCACGGCAACATCATGGTCAACGCCGAGCGGCAGCGGACCGGCCACCCCATCGGGGAGGGCTCGGTCTACTTCGCGCTCGCGCCGCTCTTCCACATCACCGGCATGGTCTGCCAGTTCGCCGCCTGCACGGCCAACGCCGGGACCCTGGTCCTCGCCTACCGCTTCGAGGCGGGTGTCGTCCTGGACGCCTTCGCCGAGCACCGCCCCGCGTACACGGTGGGCCCCTCGACCGCCTTCATGGCGCTCGCCGCCCACCCGGACGCCACCCGGGAGCACTTCGCCTCCTTCGAGGTCATCTCCTCCGGCGGCGCGCCGCTGCCGCCCGCGCTGGTGGAGAGGTTCCGCGACGGCTTCGGCCCCTACCTCCGCAACGGCTACGGGCTCACCGAGTGCACCGCGCCCTGCGCCTCCGTGCCGCCCGAGCACGAGGCGCCCGTCGACCCCGTCTCCGGAACCCTGTCCGTCGGCGTCCCCGGGCCCGACACGGTGGTCAGGATCATCGACGAGAACGGCGGCGACGTCCCCTTCGGCGAGCAGGGCGAGATCGCCGTACGCGGACCGCAGGTCGTCCCCGGCTACTGGAACCTGCCCGAGGCCACGGAGGCCGCCTTCCCCGACGGGGAACTGCGCACCGGGGACATCGGCTTCATGGACGCGGCGGGCTGGCTCTACGTCGTGGACCGCAAGAAGGACATGATCAACGCGTCGGGCTTCAAGGTCTGGCCCCGCGAGGTCGAGGACGTCCTCCACACCCACCCGGCGGTCCGCGAGGCGGCCGTCGTCGGCGTCCCCGACGCCTACCGGGGGGAGACCGTCCGGGCCTACGTCAGCCTGCGGCCCGGCGCGGAGACGGAACCGGGCGAGCTCAGCGCGTACTGCAAGGAACGGCTGGCCGCGTACAAGTACCCGCGCGAAGTCGAGATCCTGGCCGAACTCCCGAAGACAGCGAGTGGGAAGATCCTGAGGCGGGAACTGCGTTCCCCCCGGTAGAACAGTTCACGCGCGGTACGAGAGGACAGGTGGCGGCCATGGCCAAGGCGACGGACGGGAACGGTGCGCCCGTCCCCCAGAGGCTGCTGGCCGCCGCCACCCGGCTCTTCGCGGAGCGCGGCTACGACCGCACCTCCGTGCAGGAGATCGTCGAGGCGGCGGGTGTCACCAAGGGGGCGCTCTACCACTACTTCGGTTCCAAGGAGGACCTCCTCCAGGAGGTCTACGCACGGGTGCTGCGACTCCAGCAGGAGCGCCTCGACGCCTTCGCGAACGCCGAGGCGCCGATCGAGCGGCGGCTGCGTGACGCGGCGGCGGACGTCGTCGTCACGACCATCGAGAACCTCGACGACGCCTCGATCTTCTTCCGCTCCATGCACCACCTGAGCCCGGAGAAGAACAAGCAGGTACGCATCGAGCGCCGCCGCTACCACGAGCGCTTCCGGGCCCTGGTCGAGGAGGGGCAGCGGGCCGGGGTCTTCTCCACCGCCACCCCGGCCGACCTCGTCGTCGACTACCACTTCGGCTCGGTCCACCACCTGTCCACCTGGTACAGCCCGGACGGCCCGCTCAGCCAGCAGGAGGTCGCCGACCACCTCGCCGACCTGCTGCTGAGGGCCCTGCGCCCCTGAGATCCCCGGCCCTACGGCGGCCGGCTCCGCCCCGGCGTGCCCGGAGCGGCGCGGCGAGGCGCCCACGGCCTGCCCGGTGAGGGCCTCCGGGGCGGCCCGTCGGACGCGGGGCGGACGGCCGGTGCGGTGATCCGCCCGCGACCCTGGAGGCATCCCGCGGTCCGTTCGTGCCCACGGCCTCCGCCCGGGCGCGCGGACACCTGCCGGACCGGGCCGCCGGTGCCCCGGCCCCCGTCTCCCGCTTCCCGGCGAGAGCCCTGTGACAGTGCCCCTCGCCGTCCGCCCGGCGGCGGAACCGCACGCCTTTCATGTGTCCGACTAACGGACAGGGCTGTCCGAATCCCGCTCTTGACGGTACGCGGTCATTGATTGAGCATCGGGGGCGCGCCGCGCACCACCAGCTCCAGGCCCCGGTCGTGCACGCCCGGGGACCCCCCGCACGTTCCGTCAGTCCCCGAACGGAATCCGGAGCCCCGATGAACCTCGCCCGTCTCAGATCCCTTCCCCTGGCCGCGCTCGCCGTCGCCGCGCTGCTGACGACCGCGGCCCCGGCCGCCCAGGCCGCGCCCGAGGCCGTCGCGGCGGCGCCCGACATCCCGCTCGCCAACGTCAAGGCGCACCTCACCCAGCTCCAGTCGATCGCCACCGCCAACGGCGGCAACCGGGCGCACGGGCGGACCGGTTACAAGGCGTCCGTCGACTACGTGAAGGCCAAGCTGGACGCGGCCGGATACACCACGGCCCTCCAGCAGTTCACCTCCGGCGGAGCCACCGGCTACAACCTGATCGCCGACTGGCCCGGCGGCGACCCGAACCGGGTCCTCATGGCCGGGTCCCACCTCGACTCGGTGACCTCCGGCGCCGGCATCAACGACAACGGCTCCGGATCGGCCGCCGTGCTGGAGACCGCGCTCGCCGTCTCCCGGGCCCAGCTCGCACCGGACAAGCACCTGCGGTTCGCCTGGTGGGGCGCCGAGGAGCTGGGGCTCGTCGGCTCGAAGTACTACGTCAACAGCCTGGCCGCAGCGGAGCGTTCCAAGCTCGCCGGCTACCTCAACTTCGACATGATCGGCTCGCCGAACCCCGGTTACTTCGTCTACGACGACGACCCGGTCATCGAGCAGACCTTCAAGGACTACTACGCCGGCCTGTCGATACCTACCGAGATAGAGACCGAGGGCGACGGCCGCTCGGACCACGCCCCGTTCAAGAACGCGGGCGTCCCCGTGGGCGGACTGTTCTCCGGCGCGGACTACACGAAGACCGCCGCCCAGGCCCAGAAGTGGGGCGGGACCGCCGGCCAGGCCTTCGACCGCTGCTACCACTCCTCGTGCGACACCACGGCGAACATCAACGACACGGCCCTGGACCGCAACAGCGACGCCCTCGCGTACGCCGTCTGGACCCTGTCGGCGGGGACGGTCACCCCGCCGGCCGGCACGGTGTTCAGCAACACCGCCGACGTCGCCGTGCCCGACAACGGAGCCGCCGTGACCTCGTCGATCTCCGTCACCGGCCGTACGGGCAACGCCCCTTCGGCCCTCAAGGTCGGCGTCGACATCAAGCACACCTACCGCGGTGACCTCGTCGTCGACCTGCTCGCGCCCGACGGGACCGCGTACCGCCTGAAGAACTCCAGCAGCGGCGACTCGGCCGACAACGTGATCGCGACCTACGCGGTCGACGCGTCCGCCAGGACGGCCAACGGCACCTGGAAGCTCCAGGTGCGGGACGTCGCCGCGCAGGACACCGGCTACATCGACAGCTGGCAGCTCACCTTCTGACCCCGCCGGGGAGGCGCCACCCGGGCGCCTCCCCGCACCGGGCTCAGAGGTACTTCTTGATCTCGCGCCGCGCCAGCGACCGCTGGTGCACCTCGTCCGGCCCGTCCGCCAGCCGCAGCGTCCGCGCCGAGGCCCAGAGTTCGGCCAGCGGGAAGTCCTGGCCGACACCTCCGGCGCCGTACAGCTGCACCGCTCGGTCGAGGATGTCGCAGACCGCGCGCGGGGTCGCGATCTTGATCGACTGGATCTCGGTGTGCGCGCCGCGGTTGCCGACCGTGTCCATCAGCCAGGCCGTCTTCAGCACCAGCAGCCGCAGCTGCTCCACCGTCACCCGGGCGTCCGCGATCCAGTTCTGCACGACGCCCTGCTGCGCCAGCGGCTTGCCGAACGCCGTACGGGACACCGCACGCCTGCACATCAGCTCGATCGCGCGCTCGGCCATGCCGATCAGCCGCATGCAGTGGTGGATCCGGCCCGGGCCCAGCCGCGCCTGCGCGATGGCGAAGCCACCGCCCTCCTCGCCGATCAGATGCGAGACCGGTACCCGTACGTCGGTGAGGGCGACCTCGGCGTGGCCGCCGTGCGAGTGGTCCTCGTAGCCGTACACCCGCATCGCGCGCCGGACTTCGAGACCCGGGGTGTCACGCGGGACGAGGATCATGGACTGCTGGCGGCGGATGTCCTCGCCGTCCGGGTCCGTCTTGCCCATCACGATGAAGACGGCGCAGTCCGGGTTCATGGCCCCCGAGATGTACCACTTGCGCCCGTTGATGACGTAGTCGTCACCGTCCCGGGTGATCCGCGTCTCGATGTTCGTCGCGTCCGACGACGCCACGTCGGGCTCGGTCATCGCGAACGCCGAACGGATCGTTCCGGCCAGCAGCGGCTCCAGCCACTGCTTCTTCTGGGCCTCGGAGCCGAACTGGGAGAGCACCTCCATGTTCCCGGTGTCCGGGGCCGCGCAGTTCAGCGCCGTCGGGGCCAGGTGCGGGCTGCGGCCGGTGATCTCGGCCAGCGGGGCGTACTGGAGGTTCGTGAGCCCGGCCCCGTACTCCTTGTCCGGCAGGAACAGGTTCCACAGACCCTGCCGGCGCGCCTCCGCCTTCAGGTCCTCCACGATCCGCGGGGTGTCCCAGGGGGAGGCCAGGAGGGCGCGCTGCTCCTCGGCGACCTCCTCGGCGGGGTGGACGTGCTCGTCCATGAACGCGAGCAGCCTGGAGCGCAGCTCTTCGGTACGGGCGTCGAATGCGAAGTCCACGGGGTGATCAGCCTTCCTGGAGGGTGGTGAGGCCGTGCGCGATGAAGACGGGGACCAGGTCGCCGATGCGGTCGAAGCCCGCGCCGACGGTCCGGCCCAGGGTGTAGCGGTAGTGGATGCCCTCGAGGATCACGGCGAGCTTGAACCACGCGAAGGCCGTGTACCAGGAGATGGCGGAGGTGTCGCGGCCGGAGCGTGCGGCGTAGCGCTCGATCAGCTCGGCCGGTGAGGGGTGGCCCGCCGCACCGCTGGTGGTGGAGACGGGTGACTCGGGCAGGTCCAGGTCGGAGCTGTACATCACGAGCAGGCCCAGATCGGTCAGCGGGTCGCCGAGCGTGGACATCTCCCAGTCCAGCACCGCCTCGATCCGGTCGTCCCGGCCGATCAGCGCGTTGTCCAGCCGGTAGTCGCCGTGCACGACGGCCGGCGCCGGGGAGGCGGGGAGCTCCCGGCCGAGCGCGGCGTGCAGTTCGTCGATGCCGGCCAGCTCACGGTTGCGGGAGGCGTCCAGCTGCTTGCCCCAGCGCCGCAGCTGCCGGTCCAGGAACCCCTCCGGGTGCCCGAAGTCGCCGAGGCCGACGGCCGCCGGATCGACGGCGTGCAGGTCCACCAGGGTGTCCACGAGCCCCAGGACGACGGCCCTGGTGCGCTCGGCGCCGAGCGGGGCGAGCTGCTCGGCGGTGCGGTACGGGGTCCCCTCGACGTACTCCATGACGTAGAAGGGTGCGCCGACGACCGTGTCGTCCTCGCAGAGCAGCAGGGTCTCCGGCACCGGGACCGCGGTCGGGTGGAGGGCGCTGATCACCCGGTGCTCGCGCTTCATGTCGTGCGCGGTGGCGAGCACATGGCCCAGCGGCGGCCGGCGTACGACCCACTGGCCGGACCCGTCGGTGACCACGTAGGTGAGGTTCGAACGGCCGCCCTCGATCACCCGGGCGTCCAGAGGCCCCTTCACCAGCCCCGGCCGCTCACGGTCGAGATGGCCGCGCAGCAGGTCGAGGTCGAGACCTGGCGGGTGGACTGGGCTCATGGGGCGCACCTCCGGGGCGGTTGAACGGTCGGGACCATGATGCCGACCAGTCGGTATGTCGTCCAGTGTCCGCCCGGAATCCGAGAAGTGATCTCCGGCTCCCCGCCCCCGGCCCCGGCCCTGGCCCCGCCCCCGCCCCCGGCCCGACCGTACGCCGGAGGGCGGGGCGCGGCCTGAGTTGCGGGGGCCCCGGCACGCCCTGATCGTCGGAAGATGAAGGCGATCAGCTACAGCAGGTACGGCTCGGCCGACGTACTGGAGTACGGCGAGCGGCCCGACCCCACGGTCGGACCGGACTCGGTCCTGGTGAAGGTGCGGGCCGCCGCCGTGAACCCCGTCGACGTGAAGGCCCGCGAGGGCTACCTCCGGTCGGCGCTGGAAGCCGTGTTCCCCGTCATCCCGGGCTGGGACGTCTCCGGCGTCGTCGTCCAGCCCGGCGCCGCCGTGGACGAGTTCGCGGTGGGCGACGAGGTCATCGGCTACGTGCGCGAGGACTTCCTCTCACGCGGAACCTTCGCCGAGTACGTCGCCGCGCCCGTGCGCACCCTCGCCCGCAAGCCGCTCAGCCTCAGCTTCGAGGAGGCGGCGGGCCTTCCGCTCTGCGGCCTCACCGCGCACCAGGTGCTGCACCGCGTCCTGAAGGTCGGGGAGGGCGAGACCGTGCTCGTCCACGCGGCGGCCGGAGGCGTCGGCTCGCTCGCCGTCCAGCTCGCCCGGCACGCCGGCTGCCGGGTCGTCGGCACGGCGGGCCCCCGCAACCACGACTACGTACGCCGGCTCGGCGGCGAACCCGTGGAGTACGGCGACGGGCTGGCCGCCCGGCTCCGGGCCCTCGCCCCCGACGGCTTCGACGCCGCGTTCGACACCGTCGGCGGCGAGGCCCTCCGCGTCTCCGCCGAGACCCTGGCGCCCGGCGGCCGGCTCGCGTCCATCACCGACGGCGAGGTGTTCTCCTACGGCGGGCACTACGCCTTCGTCCGGCCCGACGCCGCGGACCTCGCCCACCTCGCCCAGCTCGCCGAGCAGGGCATCGTCTCCGTCCACGTGGACCGGGTCTTCCCGCTGGAGCGGGCCGCCGACGCCTACCGGCTCAACGAGGAGGGGCGTACCCGCGGCAAGATCGTCGTCGCCGTGCCCTGGGAGGACTGAACCGCCGGGCCGGTCAGAAGAGCGTCGCGACGGCGAACACCGCGAGCGCGACCGTGCACCCCGCCGCCGCCAGGGCGTGGCGCGGCGACAGCGGCGCGGGCCGCGCCGTCCCCATCCGCACGATCCGGCGGTGCGCCACCACGAGGAAACCGAGCCAGGCCAGCAGGCTCAGGGCCACCGCGAGCACGGCCGTCCCGGTCGCCCCGCCGTGCAGCGCCTGCCGCACCGCGAGCAGCGCCACCACCGTGCACGCCAGGGTGGTGCGGCGCCAGGCCAGCCGGGTGCGTTCCGGCTGGAGGCCGGGATCACGCCCCGCGGTGGTCACCTGCCCTCCCAGCCGAACAGGACCACCACCACCATCGCGACCGCGACCAAGGCGACCACGAGGCTGAGCACCGCGGGGAAGCGCGACACCGGCAGGTCCTCGCCGCGCCGCATCGCGCGCTCGCAGCGCACCCAGTGGTTGACCGCCCGCAGCGCGCAGAGCACGCCGGCCGCCAGCAGCCCGAGGGCCAGCCCGGCACGGATGCCCCAGGCCAGGCCGGGCAGGAACTGGTCCACGGCGAAACCGCCGGCGATCAGTGCGAGAGCCGTCCGGATCCAGGCCAGGAAGGTGCGCTCGTTGGCGAGGGAGAAGCGGTAGTCCGGGGTGTCGCCCTCCTCGCGGACCCGCTCGGGGGCGAACCAGAGCCGCAGTCCCCGCAGGAACCCGCTCACCCGGCGGCCCCGCCGCCGGCCCGGAACGCCCGCAGCCGGTGGTAGGTCTCCAGGCCGTCCGGCACCCAGGTCCTGCCGTCCAGCTGGGCTTCCAGCTCGGCGTCGGTCAGGAAGGTGTGCCAGGCGACCTCCTCCGCCTGGGGCCGCACGGGCAGCTCGCAGCGCACCTCGTAGACGTACGACCACCAGCTGTGCCCGGGGCCCTCGTAGAGGTACCGGAACAGGGGGGTGGGGCGGGGCAGGCCCACGACGCCCAGTTCCTCCCCGGCCTCACGCAGCGCCGCCTCGGCGTACGACTCGCCCGCGCCCACGACCCCGCCGACGAACATGTCGTAGTGCGAGGGGAAGACCAGCTTGGCGGCCGTCCTGCGGTGCACGAACAGCCGTCCCGCCGTGTCCCTGGCCTCGATGAAGACACAGCGGTGGCGCAGACCGCGCGCGGTCGCCTCGCCGCGCGGCGCCTGCCCGACGACCTCGTCGTTCTCGTCGACGATGTCCAGGATCTCGTCAGCCGGATTCATGGGGACCATCCAACATCAACCGGTCGGCGGCCGTGGAGCCGTGCCGCTCCTTGCCCTCCGGCATCGCCGGATGCAGCCCCAGCAGCACGATCCCGGTCACGATCGCCGCCAGCCCCACGGCCTCCCACGCCAGGGCGCCCGTGTCGGTGCGCACCTGGTCGCCCAGGAAGCCGATGCCGCAGACGATGCCCGCCAGCGGCTGCGCGGCGGTCAGCGCGGGGAGGGACATCCGCAGGGGTCCCGCCTCGAACGCGCTCTGGACCAGCAGGAGCCCGGTCACCCCCAGGACGAGGACGGCGTACGGCTGCCAGGACGTCATCAGCGCCGCCCAGCCGTCCGTGGTCAGCCGCTGTCCGCTGACCCTGGTCAGCCCGTCCTGGAGCCCGTAGAGCAGTCCCGCCGCCAGACCCAGCAGGACGGGGGTCCCGCGGGTCCGGGGGTGCCTGGCGCAGGCGGTCAGGAACAGCGCGATCCCGGCGACGATCCCGATCACCAGCCAGTGGCGCAGCGGCGAGGTCACCGCCTGCCCGCCGCGCGGTTCGCCGGCCAGCAGGAACGCGGTGACGCCGCCCGCCAGCAGGCAGAGGCCTCCCCAGCCCTGCCGGCCCAGCGGCTGGCCCGTGCGGTGCCGCGACAGGCCCATCGCGAAGAGCAGGTTGGTCGCCAGCAGCGGCTCCACGACCGACACCTCGCCCTGGCCCAGTGCCAGGGCGCCCAGCACCATGCCGCAGACCATCAGGCCGATTCCGGCCAGCCAGCTCGGCACCCGCATCAGGTCGAGCAGCAGCCGGGGCGACAGGAAATCGTTCAGGGGCGCGCGGCGGGCGGCGTCCTGCTGGAAGACGAATCCGAAGCCCAGGCAGCAGGCGGCGCCCACCGACAGCAGGAGTACCAGCACCGACACGCTCCGACGATAGCCCGGAGCCCGTACGGGATCGGTGAGGGCGCCATCGACCGGACGGTTGACGTGGGGGCGGCCCGTGCCGAAGATCTGACCCACAAGTAACTTCGCCCGTCCCCGCCTGCCCGCCGCTGCCCCGCACCGCTCCGAAGGATGGAACCCATGGCGTACGACGCTGACGTGATCGTGATCGGGGCAGGTCTCGCGGGGCTGGTGGCCACCGCCGAGCTCGTCGACGCGGGCCGCACGGTGATCCTGCTCGACCAGGAGCCCGAGCAGTCCATCGGAGGCCAGGCCCACTGGTCCTTCGGAGGGCTCTTCCTGGTCGACTCGCCCGAACAGCGCCGGATGCGGATCAAGGACAGCCACGACCTGGCCCTCCAGGACTGGTACGGCACGGCCGGCTTCGACCGCGACGAGGACCACTGGCCACGGCGGTGGGCCGAGGCGTACGTCGACTTCGCGGCGGGGGAGAAGCGGTCCTGGCTGCGCGCCCAGGGGCTGCGGCTGTTCCCCGTCGTCGGCTGGGCCGAGCGCGGCGGCTACGACGCGAACGGCCACGGCAACTCCGTCCCCCGCTTCCACATCACCTGGGGCACCGGCCCCGGCATCGTGGCCCCGTTCGAACGGCGGGTCCGCGCCGGCATGGCCAAGGGCCTCGTCCAGGCGCGCTTCCGCCACCGGGTGACCGGGCTCGGCCGCTCGGCCGGAGAGGTCGACACGGTCACCGGTGAGATCCTCCGGGAGAGCGGAGCCGAGCGGGGCACCGCCAGCAGCCGCGAGGTCACGGGCGCCTTCGAGCTCAGGGCCCAGGCCGTGATCGTCACTTCCGGGGGCATCGGCGGAAACCACGACCTCGTGCGCGCCCAGTGGCCCGACCGGCTCGGCACCCCGCCCGCCACGATGCTCTCCGGGGTCCCCGCCCACGTCGACGGACTGATGCTGGGCATCGCCGAGAAGGCGGGCGCCCACCACATCAACCGCGACCGGATGTGGCACTACACCGAGGGCATCGAGAACTGGAACCCGATCTGGGCCAAGCACGGCATCCGGATCCTGCCCGGCCCGTCCTCCCTCTGGCTCGACGCCCGGGGCAAGCGGCTGCCGGTGCCGCTCTTCCCGGGCTTCGACACGCTGGGCACCCTCGAACACATCATGAAGTCCGGCCACGGCTACACCTGGTTCGTCCTCGACCGGAAGATCATCGGCAAGGAGTTCGCCCTCTCCGGTTCCGAGCAGAACCCGGACCTGACCGGGAAGTCGGTGCGCGACGTGATCGGCCGGGCCCGCGCCGACGTCCCGGGGCCCGTGAAGGCGTTCATGGACCAGGGGGCCGACTTCGTCGTGGAGAAGGACCTCGGCGCGCTCGTACGGGGGATGAACGCGCTCACCGGGGAAGGGCTGATCGACGAGGACGACCTGCGCCGCGAGATCACCGCCCGCGACCGGGAGATCGCCAACCCCTTCACCAAGGACCTCCAGATCATGGCGATCAACGGCGCCCGTTCCTACCTGGGCGACAAGCTGATCCGTACGGCGAAACCGCACCGCATCCTCGACCCCGCGGCCGGTCCCCTGATCGCCGTGCGGCTGAACATCCTGACCCGCAAGTCCCTCGGCGGCCTGGAGACGGACCTGTCCTCCCGCGTCCTGACCGAGGGCGGCGCACCGCTCCCCGGGGTGTACGCGGCGGGGGAGGCGGCCGGCTTCGGCGGCGGCGGGGTCCACGGCTACCGCTCGCTGGAGGGCACGTTCCTGGGCGGCTGCATCTTCTCGGGCCGGACGGCGGGCCGCGCGGCGGCCAGGGCGACCGGCTGACGGACAGGCCCGGCGCGGGGGCTCACGGGAAGAGGGGACGGCGCCCCCGGAAGGACGACTCCCCGGGGGAACGCGCCCCGAGCGGTGGTCACGTCGTGGGTACGGCCGGCTGTCGGGCGCCCTCGTTGTGCGGCGCCGGGCACACGGGCAGCACGGGGGCGGACGGGTGCGGCGCCGGGACCGGCCGGCCGTCGCACGGATCGGCCGAGCGAACGCCCGGCCGGCGCTGGCGCCCACGGAGCCGGGCGTCCACGGAGCCGGGCGTCCACGGAGCCAGGTGTTCACGGAGTCGGGCGCTTATGGCGGGGCGTCCACGGTGCCGGGTGTTCACGGAGTCGGGCGCTTATGGCTGGGGCGTTTACGGTGCCGGGTGTTCACGGAGTCGGGCGCTTATGGCTGGGGCGTTTACGGTGCCGGGCGCCTATGGTGCGGGCGCCCACGGTGCCGGTGTCCACCGTACGGGCGCCCACGGGTGCGGTGCCGGGACCGGTCGGCCCGCAGGACGGTGCGAGGCGGGGCTCCTGCCTGCCGGTGCGCTCGTCCGCAGGTCCACCCGACTGACGCCTGGGGTCCTACCCCCTGAAGCCGGCCGCGCGTCTTCCGTCGGTCCGCCCGCCCGTCACCCCAGCCGTTCCACCACCCGGAAACGTTCCGCCACGATCATCGTGTCGTCGTCCACGGTGAAGAGCGGGTCGCCCAGCGCCTCCCGCATCTCCTCGCTGTGCCAGAACGCCTCGTGCGCCTCCCGCCACGCCGCCACCGACGTGTGCCCCTCGCCCTCGTCGAGCGCGTGCCGCAGCGTCACCGCGCCCAGCGGCAGCACCCGCACGTCCGTCAGCTCGACCACGGCGACCTCCCGCCCGTCGGAGTCGATGACCGCGGACCGCTCGCCCACCGGAGGGAGTTCCTCCCCTTCGACCTCGTACTCCACGAGCAGCCCCGAGGTGGAGACCTTCTCGCCCGAGAGCACGGCCGCCACCAGACGGTCGCGCAGCGGCCCGGGGAACGCGAGGAGGAAGGGCTTGAGCGGTTCACGGTTCTCCATGGCGGCAGTGTGGCACGCGTCACCCCGTCCCCGTCCGTCACTCCCGTGGTCGGCTCGCGAACTGCGCGAATGGTCGGGGCCGTGGTGTCCCGTCCTCCAACTGCGTGACAGATGAACGGAGTTGATGCCATGTCGCCCTTGACTGCGAGCGTTGCCTAACGCTTTGCTGTGCGCGATCGTCTGATCGCACACGGCATCGAAATGTGCTGGTGTCATGTCGAAGTCGAAAAGGAAGCCTGCGGATGTCTCCGCCTCCGCCGCCCCTGGGCCGGTCCCGCCGCAAGGGCGGGCGCTCGGACCACGCCTTCGACCCGGCGCTCGGCGACGGTGAACTCATCGAGGTGAGAACGCAGTTCGCGCAGGGTCGCTGGACCCGGGCCCGTTCCCTGCTGGTCGCGACCGGCACCGACTGGGACCGCCGGGGCCATCGGCTCCTGACCCTCGCCGCCGTTCCCTCCGCGGTCGGCTGGGCCGGCGACTGGCTGCTCGCCGAGCCGGACAGCACCGACGCCTCCACGCTGCTCGCCTGCGCCACCGTCGCCCGCTCCCGGCGCCCCAAGGCCGGTGACGGTGAACGCGACGGGGCGCGCGAGGCCTGTCTGACCGCGGCCGCGCTCGCCCCCGCCGACCCCACCCCCTGGCTCGGCCTGATGACGCTGGAACGCACGCACGGCACCCGTGAGGCGGTCGCCAGGAACTTCGAGGAGATCCGCGCCCGCCACCCCGAACACCACCACGCCCACCACCTCATGACGGCCGCCCTCGCCGAGGTCCACCCGGAGAGCGACCCGCTCCACGAGGTGTACGACTTCGCCGCGTGGGCCGCCGAACAGGCCCCGGCCGACTCGCCGCTCGCGGTGCTCCCGGTCGTCGCCCACGCCGAGCGCTACCGTGTCCTCGCCGCGGCCGGGGTGGTGCCCGACGACCCCGCGGCCTCCGGGCACTGGTCGGGACGCCGGGCCAGACAGGTGATGAAGGCCGCCTTCGACTGGTGGCTCGAATGGGAACGCGAGGACCACCCCCGCCACCGCACCGACCTCAACTTCCTCGCCCACGCCAAGACCTGCGAGGGCCGCCCCGCCGAGGCCGCCGCGCTCTTCCACCGCATCGGCCCCCACGCCACCGAGGCCCCGTGGTCCTACGCGGGCCGCGACCCGTACCCCGAGTTCCTCGCCGCGCGCACCCTCGCGCTCGGCGCCCCCTGACGCACACCGTCACCGACGAAGGGACCACCCCCGCCATGCCGACGGGCAGAACAGCTACGAGCCGGACCGGCGCCACCGCCATGGACGGCGACACCGGCGGGATCAACACGTACAAGGGCGAGGAGCGCGCGCTGCGCGCCGGCCGGCTCGGTACCCCCGGACTGCTCCTGTCCGTCCTCGCCGCCAGCGCCCCCCTGATGGTCGTGGCGGGCGTGATGCCCACGGTCTTCGGGGTGATGGGCATCGTGGGACAGCCCCTGCTCTACGTCATCCTCGGCATCGTCCTGATGCTGTTCGGCGTCGGCTACGCGGAGATGAGCCGGCACGTCCACAACGCCGGGGCCTTCTACGCGTACATCGCCCGGGGGCTCGGACCCACCGCCGGGGCGGGCGCCTCGCTCATCGCCCTGGTCGCCTACAGCGCCATGCAGGTCGGCATCTACGGCATCCTCGGCTTCGAGGTCTCGGGCCTCTTCGCCACGTACCTCGGCATCGACCTCCGGTGGTGGATCCCCGCCCTCGTCTCCGTGGCCGTCGTCGGCGTGCTCGGCTGGCTGAAGATCGACCTGAACGCCAAGGTCCTCGGCGTCCTGCTCGTCGTCGAGTGCGCCCTCGTGGTGATCTTCGACATCGCCGCCGTCGGCAAGCCCGGCCCCGAGGGGCTGTCCCTGCACGCGTTCGACCCCGCGACCCTGACCGGCGCGGGCCTGGGCACCGCGCTCTGCTTCTGCATCGCCGCGTTCGTCGGCTTCGAACAGGCCCCGGTGTACGCCGAGGAGACCAGCCGCCCGCAGGTCGTCGTGTCCCGCGTGATGTTCCTGGCCGTCGGGTACGCCGCCCTGTTCCTCGCCGTGAGCTCCTGGGCCCTGACCGTCGCCGCGGGACCCGCCTCCATCGCGGACACCTCCCTGAAGGAGGGGCCGGGCATGCTCTTCGGCCTCACCGAGGAGCGGCTGGGCGCCACCTTCACCGACGTCCTGCACGTCCTGTTCGTCACCGGCATGTTCGCCGCGCTGCTCAGCTTCCACAACGTGGTCGCCCGGTACGCCTTCGCCATGGGCCGGGAGGGGCTGCTGCCCGCGGGCTTCGGACGCACCAACAAGACGAGCGGGGCCCCCGCCACCGGCTCCATGCTCCAGTCCGGGCTCTCCGTCGTGATCGTGCTGGCCTTCGCCGTCACCGACGGCAACCCGGTCGGCGACCCGACGGCCCCGGTCCTGCACCTGTTCACCTGGATGGGCAACGTCGGAGCGCTCGGCGTCATCGTGCTGATGGCCGCCGCCTCCTTCGCCGTCATCGCGTTCTTCGTACGGCGCGGCGCGGGCCGGGCCCAGGCGCCCCGGCTCGTCGCCTCCGGCCTCGCGGGCCTCGCCCTGCTGGCCATCGCCGTCCTCACCGTCCGGGACTTCGACGTCCTCGTCGGCTCCGGCCCCGGCTCGGCCCTGAAGTGGGTGCTGCCGGGCGTCGTCGTCCTCGCCCTCGTCGCCGGTCTGGCCTACGGGGCGGTGCTGCGGCGCACCAGGCCCGACGTCCACGCGAGGATCGGCCTCGGCAACGAGGCCTTCCAGCTGGAGAAGGCGGCGGAGAGCGGATCCGCCCCCCGCTGAACACCGCCGGGAGCACCCGCGGCCCTTCGCGCCCGTCACCCGCCGGCCGTGGGCCCGGGCCGGCGGTGGCCGCACGGCGAAGGCGCCCGTCCGCCCGGAGCCATGCCGTGGCATGCGCACCGTGCGGACGAGCGCCTCGGCGGCCGTCGGGGGCTCCCGAGGGAGCGGAGCCGGCTACAACACCAGCGACAGCAGCAGGATGAAGGCCAGCGAGACGACGGAGATGATCGTCTCCATCACCGACCAGGTCTTGATCGTCTGCGGCACGTCCATGCCGAAGTACTCCTTCACCAGCCAGAACCCCGCGTCGTTGACGTGGCTGAAGAAGAGCGAACCCGCGCCGACCGCGAGGACGAGCAGCGCCGCGTGGGACGTGGACATGTCGGCGGCCAGCGGGGCGACGAGACCGGCCGCCGAGATGGTGGCCACGGTCGCCGAGCCGGTCGCCAGCCGGATCGCGACGGCGATCAGCCAGCCGAGCAGCAGGGCGGGTATCGACCAGTTCTGGGAGAACTCCAGGATCATCTGGCCCACACCGGCGTCGATGAGGGTCTGCTTGAACCCGCCGCCCGCACCCACGATCAGCAGGATGCCCGCGATCGGGGCGAGCGACTTCTCCACGGTGGAGGAGAGCCGTCCCTTGGTGAACCCGGCCGCGCGGCCCAGGGTGAACATGCCGACGACGACGGCCGCGAGCAGCGCGATCAGCGGCGAGCCGATGACGTCGGTGACCCGCTGGACGTGGTTCTCGGGGTCGTCCACCACGATGTCGACGAACGCCTTGACCAGCATCAGCACGACGGGCAGCAGGATCGTCACCAGGGTCGCACCGAAGCTCGGACGGCGGTCCAGCTCCTCCGACGGGCGCTGCGGGATCATCTTCTCCGGCGCCTCGATGTCCACCCAGCGGGCGGCGTAGCGCGAGAAGACCGGGCCCGCGATGACCACGGTCGGGACGGCCACGAGCACACCGAGGGCCAGGGTGACACCCAGGTTGGCGCCGAGGGCGTCGATCGCCACCAGCGGGCCGGGGTGCGGGGGGATCAGCCCGTGCATCACGGACAGGCCGGCGAGCGCGGGGATGCCGATGCGCATCAGCGAGTAGTTGCCGCGCTTGGCGACCAGCAGCACCACCGGAATCATCAGCACGATTCCGACCTCGAAGAACAGCGGAAGCCCGATGATCGAGGCGATCAGGACCATCGCCCACGGCATCGCGCGCCCGCTCGCCTTCGCGAGGATCGTGTCCACGATCTGGTCGGCGCCGCCGGAATCGGCGAGCAGCTTGCCCAGGATGGCGCCCAGGGCGATGAGGACACCGACCCCCGCGACGGTCGAGCCGAGACCCGCGGTGAAGCTGGCGATCGTCTTCGCCGGGTTGGCGCCGGCGAAGGAGCCGAGGGCGAGCGAGCCGATGGTCAACGCGAGGAACGCGTGCATCTTGAGCTTGGTGATGAGCAGGACGATGACGGCGATGCCCGCCAGTACGGCGATGCCCAGCTGTGCGTTGCCGGCCGAAGTGATGGGTTCGACGGCATCCGCTGCCAGCATCTCGACGCTGAGACTGGTCACGGTGGTGATCCTTAGTTGGCGAGCCGGCGCAGCGCTGCGACGGCCCGGTCGGTGATTTCCTCAGGAGTGCCGGACACGTCGACGGAGACGCCCGCCTCGTCCTCCCGCAACGGCTGCAGGGTCGCGAACTGGGAGTCGAGCAGCGCGGTCGGCATGAAGTGGCCCTTGCGGCCCGCCATGCGGCGTTCGATGAGGGACCGGTCGCCGGTCAGATGCAGGAAGACGGCACCGGGGGCCTCGGCCCGCAGCCGGTCGCGGTAGGCGCGCTTGAGCGCCGAACTGCTGACGACACCGCCCAGCCCGGCCCTGCCGTGCGCCCACTGCCCGATCGCGTCCAGCCACGGCCAGCGGTCGTCGTCGTCCAGGGGCGTACCGGCGGACATCTTGGCGATGTTGGCCGGCGGGTGGAAGTCGTCGCCCTCGGCGTAGGGGACGCCCAGGGCGTCGGCGAGCAGGGGGCCGATCGTGGTCTTGCCGGTCCCTGCAACGCCCATCACCACGACGACGTGGGGGGTGCTCATTGGTGCCTCGCTGTCTTCATCGACATCGGTCCGTCGACATCGGTCCGTCGCGCTACTGAAACCCATTACATACGACTTATTCAAGAGGCTGTGACATAAACGTCGTACTTTTCGATCCCGAAGGCCGCCCCGTAGGCTTGTGGGCATGACCACACCTGCCCAGGGGCTGCATACGCATGTGCTGGACACCCTGGGTCTGGAGATCGCCGCGGGGGAGTGCCCGCCCGGCCTGGTCCTGCGCACCGACGAGCTCGCCCAGCGCTTCGACGTGTCCCGCACGGTCGTCCGCGAGGTGGTCCGGGTCCTGGAGTCCATGCACCTGGTGGAGTCCCGGCGCCGGGTCGGGGTGACCGTGCGTCCCACCGAGGAGTGGAACGTCTACGACCCCCAGGTCATCCGCTGGCGGCTCGCCGGCGCCGACCGGCCCCGGCAGCTGCGCTCCCTGACCGTGCTGCGGTCCGCCGTCGAGCCGGTCGCCGCCGGGCTCGCGGCCCGCAACGCCAGCGCCGAACAGTGCGCCGCGCTCACCGAGTGCGCCCTCGGCATGGTCGCGACCTCGCGCGGCCAGCAGCTGGAGGGCTATCTGAAGCACGACATCGCCTTCCACCGTGTCGTGCTGAACGCCTCCGGCAACGAGATGTTCGCGCGCCTCGGTGACGTCGTCGCCGAGGTCCTCGCCGGACGCACCCACCACCAGGTCATGTTCGAGGACCCGGACCCCGCCGCCGTCACGCTCCACGTCCGGCTCGCCGAAGCCGTGCGCTCGGGCGACGCCGAGGGCGCCGAACGGCTGACCAAGGAGATCGCGGTCGGCGCGCTGCACGAACTGGACGTACTGGCTCCGTGAGCGGGTCCCCGCCCGGGTACGGTGGGCGTGACCGGTCCAGGGACCGGTCTTCGTACGACGGGGCAGTCGGGATGGGAGACCACGGCATGGCGCAGCAGGTACAAGGGGTCATCGCACCGGGCAGGAACGAGCCCGTGCGCGTGGAGACGATCCTCGTGCCGGACCCCGGCCCCGGTGAGGCCGTGGTCAAGATCCAGGCGTGCGGCGTCTGCCACACCGACCTGCACTACAAGCAGGGCGGGATCAACGACGACTTCCCGTTCCTGCTCGGCCACGAGGCCGCGGGCGTCGTGGAGTCCGTCGGCGACGGCGTCACCGACGTCGAGCCGGGCGACTTCGTCGTCCTCAACTGGCGCGCCGTGTGCGGCCAGTGCCGTGCCTGTCTGCGCGGCCGCCCCTGGTACTGCTTCGACACCCACAACGCGAAGCAGAAGATGACCCTCCTGGACGGCACCGAGCTCTCCCCGGCGCTCGGCATCGGCGCGTTCGCGGAGAAGACCCTCGTCGCCGCCGGCCAGTGCACCAAGGTCGACCCCGAGGTCTCCCCGGCCGTCGCCGGTCTCCTCGGCTGCGGAGTCATGGCGGGCATCGGCGCCGCCATCAACACGGGCCAGGTGGGCCGCGGCGACTCCGTCGCCGTCATCGGCTGCGGCGGCGTCGGTGACGCCGCGATCGCTGGAGCCCGGCTCGCGGGAGCGGCGAAGATCATCGCGGTCGACATCGACGACCGCAAGCTGGAGACGGCGAAGAAGATGGGCGCCACCCACACCGTCAACTCCCGCGCCGGCGACCCCGTCGAGGCGATCCGCGCCCTGACCGGCGGCAACGGCGCCGACGTCGTCATCGAGGCGGTCGGCCGCCCGGAGACGTACAAGCAGGCCTTCTACGCCCGGGACCTCGCCGGCACCGTCGTCCTCGTCGGCGTGCCCACCCCCGAGATGCAGCTCGAACTCCCGCTCCTGGACGTGTTCGGACGCGGCGGCTCGCTCAAGTCCTCCTGGTACGGCGACTGCCTGCCCTCGCGCGACTTCCCGATGCTCATCGACCTGCACCAGCAGGGGCGCCTCGACCTGGGGGCCTTCGTCACCGAGACCATCCAGCTCGGCGAGATCGAGCAGGCCTTCGCCCGGATGCACGACGGTGACGTGCTGCGCTCGGTGGTGGTCCTCTGATGACCGCCCGCATCGACCACCTGGTCACCTCCGGCACCTTCGCCCTCGACGGCGGCGAGTGGGACGTCGACAACAACGTCTGGATCGTCGGCGACGACACCGAGGCCGTCGTCATCGACGCCGCCCACGACGCCGGGGCGATCCTTGCCGCGCTCGGCGGCCGTACGCTGCGCGCGATCATCTGCACCCACGCGCACAACGACCACATCGACGCGGCCCCCGCCCTCGCCGACGCGACCGGGGCGCCGATCCTGCTGCACCCGGACGACCTGCCGCTCTGGAAGCAGACCCACCCGGACCGCGCCCCCGACGGCGAACTGGCCGACGGCCGGGAGCTGGAGGTCGCCGGGACGCGCCTCACGGTGCTGCACACCCCGGGCCACGCCCCCGGCGCCGTCTGCCTCCACGCCCCCGGGCTGAGCACCGTCTTCACCGGTGACACGCTCTTCCAGGGCGGGCCCGGCGCCACCGGGCGGTCCTTCTCGCACTTCCCGACGATCATCGACTCGATCAGGGACCGGCTGTTCGCCCTTCCGCCGGAGACCGTCGTCCGCACCGGGCACGGGGACTCCACCACCATCGGCGCGGAAGCCCCGCAGCTGGAGGAGTGGATCGCCCGCGGCCACTGACCGCGGCGGGGTTCACCGGTCCGGCCACGCGGAGAGCCGCAGCCCGCTCTCGAAGCGGCGCCGCTCACCCGTGACCGGATCGGTGAACTCCAGCACCTTCGCGAGCAGTTGCAGGGGGTTCCGGTAGTCCTCGTGCTCGCGCTCGGGTTCGACCACCGGATAGACCGGGTCGTTCACCAACGGCAGCCCCAGCGCGTTCATGTGCACCCGCAGCTGATGCGTACGGCCGGTGGCGGGCAGCAGCCGGTAGCGGCCGGAACCGCCCCGGTGCTCCAGCAGTTCGACACGGCTCTCACTGTTCGCGGCACCCGGCTCCTCGCGCGCGGCGATGACCCCGCGCTCCTTGACGATCCGGCTCCGCACGGTCCGCGGGAGCGCGAGCTCCGGGTCGTACGGCGCCACCGCCTCGTACTCCTTGCGCACCGACCGGTCCCGGAACAGCGTCTGGTACGCCCCCCGGTCCCCGGCGCGCACGACACAGAGCACCAGGCCCGCCGTCAGCCGGTCCAGCCGGTGCGCGGGCTGGAGCTCCGGCAGCCCCAGCCCGTCCCGCAGCCGGGCGACCAGGGTCTCGGTGACGTGCCGGCCGCGCGGGGTGGTGGCCAGGAAGTGCGGCTTGTCCGCGATCACCAGGCGGTCGTCGCGGTGGACGACGCCCACCGGGAAGGGCACCGGCTCCTCGGGCGCGAAGTCGCGGTGGAACCAGAGATGGCGCCCGGCGGTGTACGGCTCGTCCGCCCGCACGGGCCGCCCGTCCGCCCCGACGAACCTTCCCTCGGCCAGCATGGAGTCCACCCGCCCGGCGCCGACCGCTCCCGCGAAACGGTCCAGCAGATGGTCCCGGACGGTGGGCCAGGCCCCCGCCGGGTCCGCCGGGAGCCGCACCCGCACCGGATCCACGCCCGACCGCTGGGGGAGCGGTGAGGCAGGGGGTTTCGTCCGTCCTCGCATCACCGGTGCCCTTCTCGTGCGCCCGGCCTGCCCGGGGGCCCGGCGGAGACGGGCACAGCCCCCTCATCATCCCATCGCGTGGGCCGCCAGCAGCCGCTCGTACTCCCGCCGGGTGACCGGCAGCACCGTGCCGTGCCGGGCGCCCGCCGGGAGCGAGTGGCCGGCGGAGGGTGTCCACCGCCCCGAACCGAGATCGGTGCTCTCGAAGGGGACGTAACCCCGGCCGCCGAACTCGTCGATGAACAGGTACCACTTCGCCTCGGTGAGCGAGGCGAAGACCACGGGCCCCTCGCCGCGCTCGACCCCGCCCCTGCCGACGCAGTCGGCGACGAACTCGTAGGAGGCGGAGGTCAGCTCCGCCGACCTCTCCACGGTGATGAACCTCGCGCACGGGGCGGCCGACGACGGGTCCCGTTCGTCCTTGGTGAAGCGGTAGTGGACGCCCTCGTGGCGGATCACCGTGGAGTCGATCACCGAGTGGCCGGGGTCGTGCCACACGGTGGGCTCACCGAAGGTCCGGAAGTCGCGCGTCGTGGCGCGGAGCATCCTGTTGTAGGTGCTGCCGGTATGTTCCGGGTCGTCGGCCGCGTAGAGGGCGGAGGCCCAGAGGACGACGTACGAGCCGAGCCCCTCGTCCCAGTACGCCTCGGGCGCCCAGGCGTTGCCCGCGGTCTCCGGTGCCACCTCGGCCAGCCACGGATCCGTCCAGTGCACCAGGTCGGTGGACTCCCGGACCACGACCGACCGGCTGCCCGTGCGCTGCACCCGGTCCCAGCCGCCGCTCTCCCCGTACATCCGCAGATCGGTCGCGATCAGGTGGAACCGGTCGCCCTCGGGGGAGCGGACGACGAACGGGTCGCGCAGCCCGCCGGTGCCGAGGTCCGAGGTGAGCACCGGGCCGCCGCCGTTCAGCTCCTGCCAGCGCAGCGGGTCGTCGCCCCGGCTGAGGGCCATCCGGATCTGCTCGCCGTCCGGGGTGTCCTCGCCGGTGAAGTAGGCCATGAGGTACGCGCCGAACGGCTCCCGCCGCGGCAGCTCGCGCACATACGCGGTGAAGACGCGGGTCGCGGCGGCCCGGCCCCGGGTGACCGTCGCGGTGAGGCGCACGCTCCGCGGGCCCCTCCCGGGCGCGGGACGGCGCACGACGCCGTCCGGCCCGACGACCCCGGACCCGGAGGACGACCAGCTCACGGTGGTGGAGTGGGCCCCGGCGGTGGGCAGCGTCAGACTGCCCCGTACGTCGTCCAGCCCCTGCACGGTCAGTGCGGCGGCCGCCAGGGACACGGCCCGGGCGTCCCCGGAGCTGCCGCGGGCCGGTGCGGACGGGCCGGGATCCGGCGAAGGCGCGGGGACGGCGGCCCCTCGCGCGGGGTGCGGACGCATGACTCTCCCGAGGGCGCGTTCGGTATGCCGGATGGCGTTCGTGGAATCGGCCTGACGCTAGAGGTGCCGGGAGGAGGCGTCAAGGGGAGGGAGCGAAACGGTCCGCCCTGTGGAAAGCGCTTGCCCCGAACGCTAGGGTCCTGCCCATTGAATCCATTCAGTACGGAGGAGCCCCGTCATGCGCCGAGCCGGTACCGCACTGCTGGCCGCCTGCACCGCCGTCGCCGCCCTGACCACCCTCGCCGCCGCCCCCGCCGGAGCGTACGGCCGGGTCCCCCACGAGAGCGGCCCCGGGAACTGCGCCGGCACCGCCCCCGTCCTCTGCCACTTCGATGTGGCCCCCGGGACCTACCGCGTCCGTGTGCTTCTCGGCGGTGACGGAGGCCCGGAACCCGGCTCGACCTCCGTCACCGCCGAGACCCGCAGAGCCGTGCTCGCCGAGACGCCCAACGCGGCCGGCGAGACCGTGCGGCGCAGCTTCACCGTGGACGTCCGCGACCCCGAGGGGGAGCCCACCGGCGCCACCGGCACCCCCGGGCTCGACCTCTCCTTCGGCGGCGAGGCCCCCCGGGTCGCCCGGCTCCGGGTGGAACGCGTCCGCACCCCGAAGATCCTGCTCGCGGGCGACTCCACCGTCTGCGACCAGGCAGGCGAGCCCTACACCGGATGGGGCCAGCAACTGCCGCAGTACCTCACCGACCGGGTGGCCGTCGCCAACTACGCTGCCTCCGGCGAGGGTTCGCAGTCCTTCCGGGACAACCCCGCGCTCTTCCCCGCGCTGCGCTCCCGCATCCGGCACGGGGACCTCGTCCTCGTCCAGCTCGCCCACAACGACAAGCAGACCGACCGTGCCACCTACCGCGCCAACCTCACCGCGATGATCGAGGACGTGCGCGCCGAGGGCGGTCGGCCCGTACTCGTCACCCCGGTCGTCCGCCGCTGGTTCAACACCGACGGCACGCTCGATAACGGCACCGCGCTGCTCGTCAACGGCCTCGGTGTCGACCTGCCCGCCGAGGTGCGCGCCCTCGCCGCCGAACAGCGCACCGGGCTCGTCGACCTCACGGCCCTGACCAAGGCCCGGGTCGAGGAACTCGGGCCCGAGGGGTCCAAGGCCCTCTACCTCTACGACGAGAAGCGCGACAACACCCACACCTCGGCGCGCGGTGCCACCGAGTACGCCGCGCTCGTCCTCGGCGCACTCCGCGACCAGCGGCTGCTCGCACCCGGCGCGGTCCGGTGAACCACCCCCGGCCCGCAGGGCACCCCTTCCGCAACCCGCTGGCCGAGCGGCGCGCCGATCCCCACATCACCCGCCACACGGACGGCCGTTACTACTTCACGGCGACGGTCCCCGCCTACGACCGCGTCGTCCTGCGCTCCTCCCGCACCCTGAACGGCCTGGCCACCGCAGAGGAGACGGTCATCAGGGCGGCACGCGCGACGGGCGACGCGGCGGCCCACGTCTGGGCGCCGGAACTCCACCACATCGACGGCGCGTGGTACGTCTTCTTCGCCGCCGCACCGGCCGACGACGTGTGGCGCATACGGATCCACGTGCTGGAGAACACCCACCCCGACCCGTCGCGCGGCACCTGGACCGAGAAGGGGCAGGTCACCACGGCCTGGGACACGTTCGCACTGGACGCCCACCCCTTCACCCACCGCGGCGAGCGCTACCTGGCCTGGGCGCAGCACGAACCCGGACCGGACGACAGCACGGCGATCTTCCTCTCCCGGACGGCGGACCCCTGGACCCTGACGGGGCCCCAGATCCGCCTCAGCACCCCCGAGTACGACTGGGAGCGCGTGGGATTCGCGGTCAACGAGGGGCCCGCGGTCCTCCAGCGCAACGGCCGCGTCTTCCTCACGTACTCCGCGAGCGCCACCGACGCGAACTACTGCCTGGGCCTGCTCACGGCCGACGCGGGGAGCGACCTGATGGACCCGCGGTCCTGGACGAAGTCCCCCGGGCCGGTCTTCGCCAGCAGCCGGGAGACGGGCCAGTACGGCCCGGGCCACAACTGCTTCACCGTCGCCGAGGACGGCCGCACGGACGTGCTGGTGTACCACGCCAGGCCCTACGAGGAGATCGACGGCGACCCGCTCGACGACCCCGGACGGCACACCCGGATACAGGCGCTCGGCTGGCGGGCGGACGGCACACCGGACTTCGGGATCCCGGTGGCCTCCTGAGCGCCGGTGCCCGTGCCCGCTACGCCCGCGCTCCCGCCGGCCGTCGTGGACCACGCGAGGGTGAGGGCGGCCCGGGTGTCCGGGTCCGTACCTCCGGAGTTCCCGGGCGCCGGTCAGGAGCGCGGCGGAAACGCGAAAACCCCCAGGATGACCTGGGGGTTTTCCACTGTGTCCGAGGGGGGACTTGAACCCCCACGCCCGATAAAGGGCACTAGCACCTCAAGCTAGCGCGTCTGCCATTCCGCCACCCGGACCGGGTGTCCGCCGTCCGGGCCTTGCCCGTTCCGACGTGGAAAACCATAGCAAACATTCGGGGGTGCTCGATCACGCCCCCGGCCATGTGAAAGCCGCATGACGGGGCGCGGGCGGTCTTGGTGCGCGGGGACGGGCGCGCGAGGATGAGGGGGAGCACCACCGCGACAGTGGAAGGAACCAGCGTGAGCGAGACCAACACGGGCCGGGCCGGAATCGGCGAGACCGCGGAGCGGGAGGTCGTGGACCTCTGTCGTGACCTGATCCGGATCGACACCAGCAACTACGGTGACCACTCGGGGCCCGGCGAACGCGCGGCGGCCGAGTACATCGCCGAGAAGCTCGCCGAGGTCGGGCTGGAGCCGAAGATCATCGAGTCCCACAAGGGCCGCGCCTCCACCGTCGCCCGGATCGAGGGCGAGGACCCCTCCAGGCCCGCGCTGCTCATCCACGGGCACACCGACGTCGTGCCCGCCAACGCGGCCGACTGGACGCACGATCCGTTCTCCGGGGAGATCGCGGACGGGTGCGTGTGGGGACGCGGCGCCGTGGACATGAAGGACATGGACGCCATGACCCTGGCAGTCGTGCGCGAGCGCATGCGCAGCGGCCGCAAGCCCCCGCGCGACATCGTGCTGGCCTTCCTGGCCGACGAGGAGGCGGGCGGCACCTACGGGGCGCGCCACCTCGTGGACCACCACCGGGATCTCTTCGACGGCGTCACCGAGGCGATCGGCGAGGTCGGCGGCTTCTCCTTCACCGTCAACGAGAACCTGCGCCTCTACCTGGTGGAGACCGCGCAGAAGGGCATGCACTGGATGCGGCTCACCGTGGACGGCACCGCCGGCCACGGCTCGATGACCAACACCGACAACGCGATCACCGAGCTCTGCGAGGCCGTCGGCCGGCTGGGCCGGCACCAGTGGCCGGTCAGGGTGACCAAGACCGTGCGGTCCTTCCTCGACGAGCTGTCCGACGCGCTCGGCACCCCGCTCGACCCGGAGGACATGGAGGCCACGCTCGCCAAGCTCGGCGGGATCGCCAAGATGGTCGGCGCCACCCTGCGCAACTCGGCGGCCCCCACCATGCTCGGCGCCGGCTACAAGGTGAACGTGATCCCCGGGCAGGCCACCGCGCACGTGGACGGGCGCTTCCTGCCGGGGTACGAGGAGGAGTTCCTGGCCGACCTCGACCGGATCCTCGGCCCGCGGGTGAAGCGCGAGGACGTCCACGGGGACAAGGCGCTGGAGACCAGCTTCGACGGGTCCCTGGTGGACGCGATCCAGCTCGCGCTCAAGGCCGAGGACCCGATCGCGCGCGCCGTTCCCTACATGCTCTCCGGCGGCACCGACGCGAAGTCCTTCGACGACCTCGGCATCCGCTGCTTCGGCTTCGCGCCGCTGAAGCTGCCGCCGGAGCTGGACTTCGCCGGCATGTTCCACGGGGTGGACGAGCGTGTTCCGGTGGACGGCCTCACGTTCGGGACCCGGGTGCTCGACCGGTTCATCGACCACTCCTGAGCCGGCCGGGAAGCCGCATTCGACAGCCTGTGCGTATCTCACCGGAAAGGGTGAAAGAGATCACGCACTCGTAGCCCCCTCGTTCTCCCCTCGTTGCACCTGATGCGGTCCGCGGCTGGGACCGCACTTGTCAACACAGGAGGAATCATGATCAAGAAGGTCGTCGCAATCGCGGCTGCTACCGGTGGTCTCGTGCTCGCGGGTGCGGGTCTGGCTTCCGCCGACGCCGGCGCCCAGGGTGCCGCCATCGGCAGCCCCGGCGTGCTCTCGGGCAACGTCGTGCAGGTCCCGGTCCACGTTCCCGTGAACGTCTGCGGCAACACCGTTTCCGTGATCGGGCTGCTGAACCCCGCCTTCGGCAACACCTGCGTCAACGCGTGACGATGCGCGTCAACCCGTAAGGGTGTGAGCCCGGTCGGCCTCGGAGTGCGTGCCATGCACTCCGGGGCCGCTGGGCATTCGGCCCCCCGCACGACTGCGACCGGGGCATTTCGGCAGGCAGAAGACAGGGAAACAACCTATGCGACAGGTCACACGCAAAGGCCTGATCACGATGGCGGCGGCGGGCGGAGTGCTCGCGCTCGGCGGCGGTTACGCACACGCCGACGCGGGTGCGGCCGGTGCCGCCTCGGGCTCACCGGGCGTGCTCTCGGGGAACTCGATCCAGGTCCCGATCGACGTACCCGTCAACGTGTGCGGAAACACCGCCGACGTCGGCGGTCTGCTCAATCCCGCGAGCGGGAACGACTGCGGAAACGGATCTTCGGAATCCGGTCACACACGCACCGCGGACGGCGGCGCCCCGTCCGGTCACGGCTCCGGGAGCCGGGCGTCCGGGCACGACGAGGCGCGCGACGACGGGGCGGGGACGGGGAGGCACCGCGCCTCGGGCACCTCGGCGCAGGCGGAGACGACCGGTTCCCCCGGATTCCTCTCCGGCAACCAGGTGCAGGCACCGGTGGAGATCCCGGTGAACCTCTGCGGCAACAGCATCACGGTCGGGGGACTGCTCAACCCGGTCTTCGGCAACACCTGCGAGAACGACACGGAGCCGGTCCCGCCTCCCGTCGTCCCGCAGACACCGCACACCCCGCAGAAGCCGGTCACACCGGCCGCACCGGTCGCGCCCCCGGCTCCCGAGACCCAGCTGGTGGCCGGCGAGCAGCTGGCGCACACCGGCGGCGGCGGGCTCGACCTGCTCATCCCGGCGAGCGCGGGTCTGCTGCTCGCCGGTGCGGGCACGGTCCTGTACCGGCGTTCGCGCAGCGCCGCATAGCGCTGCCGCGCCATCGGCCCGACGGGCGGGTTCCGCACACGCGGAGCCCGCTCCGTGCTACCAGGTGGGGCGGAGCTGGCGGATGATGCGGCGGCGCAGCCGCACCCGGCGGCTGCCGTCACGGCGCAGCGTCAGCCGGTCCAGCTCCCAGTGCCCGTACTCGGCATGGTCGGTCAGCAGGCGGGCCGCTTCCTTGCGGGAGACCCCGCGCGGCACGTACACGTCGATAAATTCGTATTCCGGCATCGCATCTATTGTGCGGGCAGACCCCCGGTACGGATAGCGTCTGTCCTATGTCTGATGCTGCGCAGCCCACCGCTGCCGAGGTACGCGCCGCCGCCGATGCAGTCAAAACCGCGATCGACCGCCACCTTCAGGCAGTCGAACGCCGTACCGGGGACGACGACCCCGCTGTCTTCGACGCGTTCAACGCACTGGCCGCTGCGGCCGAGGTCTACGACGAACTGCTCTACGACCGCTACGACGAGGTCACCCCCTTCGAGATCCCTGCCGCTGAGGGCTCCCTCCCGCCCTACGCGGGCCCCGAGGAGCCGCACGCGGTGAGCGTGCTGATCCGGCGCGACTACGTGGTGGCGGAGCCGGCCCGGCTCCTCGCTCAGGCGGAGCGGCTCGCCGACCTCGATCCGGACGGGCTGGACGGGGACGCCGTGGCGAGCGCCGGTGTGCATGCCGCGCTGGACGTGGTGTTCGGCGAGTACGAGGCGGACGAAATCGCCTCCCGGCATGCGGAGTTCGGCCTGGAGGAAGGGGACTCCACCCTCTGGGTCACGGCGCTGGACGAGCTTCCCGAGCCGGGTGAGTGGCTCGCGGCCCCGTTCGACGAGGTGGATCCCGGACGGGTGGTCTGCCGCTTCGACGCCAGCTCGGTCTTCGACGAGGAGGACGACCTGGACGGGGACCTGGACGACGCCGTTCCGCAACGCTCCTGAGTCCGTACCCCGACGGCCCCGGCGCGCAGCGCACCGGGGCCGTCGGCACGTCCCGGCCGGGGCCCGAGGCCCTACCGGGAGGCGTCCGGCGTGGGCAGCGCCTCCAGCAGGGGGGCCAGCCGGGTCGTCCGCTCCTGGGCGGGGACCTCGGCCACCGCGCGCGGCAGGGCCTGGTCCGCCCCGTGCACCACGGACAGGTGCCGCTCCCCACGGCTGAAGGCCGTGTACACCCAGGGCCTGCTGAGCCCCTGAGCGGCGTCACCGGGCAGGACGACGACCGCCGCGGGCCAGCGCGTCCCGGCCGCCTGGTGGGCGCTGAGCGCCCAGCCGTGGCGTACGGAGGCCTCCACCCGGTCCTGCGGTACGACCACGGGGGTGCCCGCGCAGTCCAGGTGCAGGCCCTCGGCGTCGGCCGAGACGACCGTGCCGGGCACCGCCCTGCCGGGTGCCGGGACATGCACCACGCGGTCGCCGGGGTCGAAGCCCCCGAACCGGCCCGGCCCCGGATTGAGCCGCTGCTTGAGGGCCGCGTTGAGCGCGGTCGTACCCACCGGGCCGCCGTGTCCGACCGTGATCACCTGGGTGTCGGAGGAGGGCACGCCGAGGGCGCGCGGCACGGAGTCGGCGACCAGCTGCACCGTGCGGTGGACGGCCTCGCCCGGGTCACGGACGGGGACGATCACCACCTCCCTGCCGGGCGCCTCGACCTGGGCCAGCTCACCGATGCCGATGCCCGAGACCAGCTCGCCGATCGGTCCCGGGTCGGGCGTGCGCGAGACCACGTGCGGGCAGGCGCGTGACGCGATCACATCGGCGAACACACGGCCCGCACCGGCCGATCCGAGCACCCCCGGGTCACCGCTGAGGACCAGCCGCGTCCCGTCGGCGAGTGACTCCACCAGCATCGCGGCCGTCTCCACGTCGAGCTGCGGGGCGTCCAGCACCACCAGCAGATCGAGGGCGAACGCCCCGTCCGCGTCCCGGCCGGGCCCGGCCTCGCCCGAGAGCAGGTCGGAGAGGGTGACGGCGGATCCCGGATCACCGGCGGCGGCCAGCCTGCGCCGCCCGTCGGGGCTGTGGGTGGTGCCCAGGGCCCGCAGACCGAGGCCCCGCGCCGCCGCGAGCAGCGCGGCGGGCTCGGCGCGGGCGCTCTCGCCGCCGCTGTGGACGACCAGCCCCGCGTGGGCCGCCGCCCGGATCAGCTCGCCCGCGGAGGGGGACGGGGCCGCGGCCGCGGCGTCCGTCCAGTCGGTGTCCTTCCCGCAGGAGTTGACCAGCCGGGCCAGGCCGTCGGCGAGGCTCTCCTCGGCCAGGGCGTACCGGTCGAGGCCGAGCAGGACCTGGACCGGCTCCTCGTCGCCCGGTGTCCCTTCCCCGGACGTCTCCTCGGCGTCGTCGCCACCTTCCTGCCCCGTCTCCTCGGGCCCGTCCTGGAAGACCAGGACGACTCCCTCGGCGACGGCCTGCTGGACGGCCTCGCCCGGATCGGTGACCGCGAACCCGGCCAGCGCCTTCCTGACCTCGTCGGCGTCCAGCGCGGTGTGGCCCCGCAGCGCGGCCCGCTCCAGCAGCCAGCCCACCAGGGCCGCCGTGCGCCGTTCGTCGTCGGGGCCGCACTCCGGCCCCAGCAGTGCCCGCGCGAAGCCGTCGGCCTGCTCGGGCCGCACACCGGGCAGGGACAGCAGCTGCCACGGGTCCTCGCGCAGCACACCGGCGGCGCCCTCGCCGAGCGCCGCCACGGCAGGACGCGCCAGAGCCTCCGGTGCCCCGCCCCCGGTGAGCACCTCGGCGACCGAGGCGGCGGCCTCGGGGGAGGCGGGGCGTGCGGCGGGACGCTCGGCGGGCCGGTGCGCGGGCTCCGCCGGCGCGGCGGGCGCCGCCCGGCGGGGGACGGGCGCCGACGCGGGGGAGTCGAAGAAGGCGGTGCCCGGCTTCTCGCCGCTCTCCACCGCGCGCACCGCCGCCAGCAGGTCCGCGGCGGGGCCGCTCAGCTTCCCGCCCGCCGCGATCGGCCCTTCCTTCCCGGCCTTGCGCTTCTCGATCCGCTCGCGCAGCTCGCGCTGCGCGGCCAGCTCCGCCTCCGCCTCCGACAACGCCGGTGCGGCGGGTGCCCCAGGAGCCCCCTCCCCGCCGCCGTCCGACCCCTCGGCGCCGGACGTGCTCCCCGCCCCGTCCTCAGCGTCCTCAGCGTTCTCCGGCTCCGACGCACCCGCGGCGGCATCCAGGCCCTCCGGACCCGGGGCACCCCCCGCACCGGCGGCCGAGGCCTCCGGGGCTCCGGCGCCCGACGGGCTCTCCGGACCTTCATCCGAAGTCCGCGTCCCTGACGGGCTCTCCGGACCCTCATCCGGGGCTCCGGCGCCCGACGCGCCCTCCGCGCCGTCCTCCCGGCCTTCCGCGCCCGGCGCGTTCTCCGCGCCCTGGTGCGCCCCCTCCGCGCTCCCCGCACCGCTCTCGTCGGGCGTGCCGGGCATGTCGGCGGTACGGGCGGCGGCGTCCTCGCCGGCCCGGTGTTCCTCGGCCGCGGGGTCCGGGGTCTCTCCCCGGGGATGCGCAGTCACAGCGTGCTCCAGTCCTGGTCCGGATAGCGGTGCACGGGCGCCGACACGTCGTCGAGCGCCTGGCAGATCTCGTCAGGAAGACTAAGCGCCTCCACCGACAACGCCTCGGTCAGCTGCTGCGCGTTGCGCGCCCCGACCACCGGAGCCACCACTCCCGGCCGGTCCCGGACCCAGGCGAGCGCGACCTCAAGGGGCGTCGTGGCGAGCCCTTCGGCGGCCGTGACCACCGCGTCCACGATCCTGCCCGCAGCCTCGTCGAGGTACGGCTCCACGAACGGAGCCAGCTGCTCGGAGGCACCACGCGAGCCGGACGGCGTGCCGTGCCGGTACTTGCCCGTCAGCACCCCGCGGCCCAGCGGGGACGACGGCAGGAGTCCCACCCCGAGGTCCAGCGCCGCGGGAAGCACCTCCCGCTCGACGCCCCGCTGAAGCAGCGAGTACTCCATCTGCGTGCACGCCAGCCGGGTGCGCAGCCCGGGCGCGCCGAGCTGCCAGGTGGCCGCCTTGGCCAGCTGCCAGCCGCTGAAGTTGGACACCCCGGCGTACCGGACACGCCCCGACGACACGGCCAGGTCCAGTGCCTGCAAGGTCTCGTCCAGCGGTGTCACCGGATCGAAGGCGTGGATCTGCCACAGGTCGACGTAGTCCGTCCCGAGCCGCCCGAGGGAGGCGTCGAGCGCGGCGAGCAGGTGCCCGCGCGATCCGTCGAAGCGGCGGTAGGGATCGGGGACGCTGCCCGCCTTGGTAGAGATCACCAGATCCCGGCGGGGCACCAGGCTGCCCAGGAGACGGCCCAGCAGGCGTTCGGCCTCCCCGCCGCCGTACACGTCGGCGGTGTCCACGAGGGTGCCGCCCGCGTCCCGGAAGACCTTGAGCTGTCCGGCCGCGTCGTGTTCGTCGGTGTCCCGGCCCCAGGTGAGGGTGCCCAGCCCGATCCGGGACACGCGAAGGCCGGTACGGCCCAGTTGCCTCTGCTCCATGGGCGCTGAGATTACTGGCCGGGGCTCCACGGGGTGGCGGCCTGTGGACAACCGCGCCCGGGGACCGAGCCTGCCGGAATCCGGCGCACCGCGCTAGAGTCCCCGGCACAGGAACGTTACTGATCAGTAGAGGGAGTGTGGGTATGCGGCTCGGCATCAATCTCGGTTACTGGGGTGCGGGGATGGACGGCGACAACCTCGCCGTCGCCCAGGAGGCCGACCGGCTCGGTTACGACGTCTGCTGGGCGGCCGAGGCGTACGGCTCCGACGTGCCGACGGTGCTCGCCTGGGTCGCGGCCCGGACCGAGTCCATCGACGTGGGCTCCGCCATCATGCAGATCCCGGCCCGCCAGCCCGCCATGACGGCCATGACCGCGGCCACCCTGGACTCGCTCTCCGGAGGCCGCTTCCGTCTCGGCCTCGGCGTCTCGGGGCCGCAGGTCTCCGAGGGCTGGTACGGCGTCAAGTTCGACAAGCCGCTGGCCCGCACGCGCGAGTACGTCGAGATCGTACGCAAGGCCATGTCCCGTGAGCGCCTGTCCTACGAGGGCGAGCACTGGACACTGCCGCTGCCCGACGGCCCCGGCAAGCCCATCAAGCTGACCGTCCACCCCCAGCGCGAGCACATCCCCCTCTACATCGCCGCGATCGGCCCGAAGAACCTGGAGCAGACCGGCGAGATCGCCGACGGCGCCCTGCTGATCTTCCCCTCGGCCGACCACCTGGAGGAGACCGCCGTCGGGCATCTGCGGGCCGGGCGCGAGAAGGCCGGGAAGACGATGGAGGGCTTCGACGTCTGTCCCACCCTGCCGCTGGCGGTCGGGGACGACATCAACGGCCTCGCCGACATGTTCCGCCCCTACACCGCGCTCTACGTCGGCGGCATGGGCAGCCGCAAGCAGAACTTCTACAACCAGCTCGCCCGGCGCATGGGCTACGAGAAGGAGGCCGCCGAGATCCAGGACGCGTACCTGGCGGGCGACAAGGCGGGCGCGGCGGCCGCCGTACCGCACCGGCTCATCGACCAGACCACGCTCCTCGGCTCCGTGGAGCGGATCGCCGACCGGATGCAGGCCTACGCCGCCGCGGGCGTCACCACGCTGACCCTCGCACCGGCCGGCTTCACCCTCGACGAGCGGCTCGCGGCCCTGCGCGCCGGCACCGACGCCCTGGAGCGCTCCGGCCTCGCCGCCTAGTCACTACGGCCGTGGTGGGGGCTCGGGGGGTCCTCCCCGCCACGGCCGTCACATGGAGCAACGCGCGGCGCGGCTTCCGGTTACGCCCTCACCCGCCCGGGTCGCGGACATGCCCGGCGCCCGTTCGGGTCTGCCCGGCCCGGTTCGTGTTGCCTACCGGCGCGTACCGAATTTGACTGTGCCTCGGCGTACACCGGTGCGAAAGGTGACAGTGATGCTCTCTGCAAAGAGCCTGTTCCAGGAGATCCTCGACAACGACGAGTCGTTCCGGCTGTTCTGCTCGATCGCGGCCGGCGGGGAGTCCCAGGGCGGCTGGGAGAACGGGCGCATCGCCGCACTCGTACCGCCCGCGCTGCGCGAGCTGGCACCCAAGGCCGCCCGGCACGGTGCCGACGAGGACAAGCACGGCCGGATCTTCAACGCCCTGCTGAAGCAGCGCGGACTCCGGCCCCTGGCGGTTCCGCACGAGACCGACTACACCCTCCTGCTGGAGCGCCGGGGCATCGGCCTCGCCCACGACCGGCTCAGCCGTGCGGAGCCGCTCACCGAGCGGGACGTCATCGTGTACCTGGCCCACAGCAGGGTCACCGAGCAGCGGGCGTCCGAACAGATGCGGCTCCTGGTCAAGCACTTCGGCGCGCACCCCGTCCTCGGCCGCGCGGTGCGGATGATCTCGCGCGACGAGGACAGCCACCTCGCCTACTGCCACGAGGAACTCCTGCGCTTCGCACGGGCGGGGCACGGCCGCACGATCCAGTCCGTCCTGCGCGAGTGCGCCCGTGCCGAGAACCGGGTGTACCGCGACGTCAGCCTCGCCGTGATGGGCCACATGGGCGGCCTGCTGCGCTGGCCCCGCGCCAAGGCCGCCGCACTGGCCGCGGGCATCCACGCGATGTACGCGTACGAGCGGCTGGTGGGCTGGCGGCGCATGGTCAGCCTCCGGGAGCCCGCGCTGCGGGACGCCCTGGGCGGCCCGGCCGTCCCCGAGACCGAGTACGCCTGAGGCCGGGTACGCGGCCGACGCGCGCTACATCCAGCCGCGGCGCTTGAACAGGCGGTACAGACCGGTCACCGCCACGGCCATCAGCACGATCACCGCCGGATAGGCCCAGGCCCAGCGGAGCTCCGGCATGTGGCGGAAGTTCATGCCGTAGATCCCGGCCACCATGGTGGGCACGGCGGCCATGGCCGCCCACGCCGAGATCTTCCGCATGTCGTCGTTCTGCCGCACACCCACCTGCGCCAGATGGGCCGACAGGATGTCCGAGAGCAGCCGGTCGAGCCCCTCCACGTGCTCCACGGCACGCGTCAGATGGTCGTTCACGTCGCGGAAGAACGGCTGCGACCCGGCGTCGACGAACGGCACACCCGCGCTCGACAGCCGGGCCATCGGAGCGCTCAGCGGATTGGTCGCCCGGCGGAACTCCAGCACCTGCCGCTTGAAGGTGTAGATGCTCGCCGCCGTGTTCTTGGAGTCCCCGGACCCGGTCGGGGCGAAGACCTGGGACTCCAGCTCCTCCAGGTCGATCTGGAGCTCCGCCGCGACGTCGATGTAGTGGTCGACCACCGCGTCGCTGACCGCGTACAGGACCGAGGTGGGCCCGTGCCTGAGGACCTCGGGGTCGGACTCCAGGCGGGCCCGCACCGCGGCGAGGGGGGCGCCCTCGCCGTGCCGCACGGTCACCACGAAGGAATCCCCTATGAACAGCATCAGCTCGCCCGCGCTGACGGTGTCGTTCTCCGGCTCGTAGACCACCGGCTTGATCACCACGAACAGCGAGTCGTCGTAGATCTCCAGCTTGGGCCGCTGATGGGCGCGCAACGCGTCCTCCACCGCCAGCGGATGCAGCCCGAACTCGCTGCTGACCAGAGCGAACTCGTCCTCCGTCGGCTCGTGCAGCCCGACCCAGACGAAGGCGTCGCCGGTGGCACGTGCCTCGTCGAGGGCATCGGAGAAGTCGGCGGGGCCTTCGGTCCGGCGCCCGTCCCGGTAGATTCCGCAGTCGACGATCACCCGCGCATTCTTCCCTGCCGCGATGTGTTCACGCACCTCTACGCTGGCAGGTATGCCCACGCTCATCCTCGTACGCCACGGACGCTCGACCGCCAACACCTCCGGAGTGCTCGCGGGCCGGACCCCCGGCGTCTCCCTCGACGGACGCGGCGCCGAACAGGCCGCCGCACTGCCCGGCCGGCTGGCGGCCCTCCCGCTTGCCGCGGCCGTCAGCAGCCCCCTCCAGCGCTGCCGCCAGACGCTCCAGCCGCTGCTCGACGCCCGCCCCGGCCTCGTGCTGCACACCGAGGACCGGATCAGCGAGTGCGACTACGGGGAGTGGTCGGGCCGCAAACTCGCCGAGCTCTCCGAGGAACCGCTGATGAAGGTCGTCCAGCAGCACCCGTCGGCGGCGGCCTTCCCCGGCGGTGAGTCCATGCGGGCCATGCAGGCCCGGGCCGTCGACGCCGTGCGGGACTGGAACGCCCGCGTCGAGGCGGAGCACGGCGAGGACGCCACGTACGTGATGTGCTCGCACGGCGACATCATCAAGGCCCTCGTCGCCGACGCGCTCGGCATGCATCTCGACCTCTTCCAGCGCGTCCAGGCCGACCCGTGCTCCGTCACCGCGATCCGCTACACGCGGCTGCGCCCGTTCCTCCTCCGCCTCGGGGACACCGGCGACTTCGCGTCCCTGACGCCCCGCGAGCAGGCCGTCGGGGCCGACGCGGCGGCGGACGCGGCCGTCGGGGGCGGCGCTGGGGCACCGTGATCGCTCGGCGCAGTAGGGTGGACGCGCCGTAGAGGCCTTGCGGGAGGTCCCGCAGGGCCCCGGGGCCGCCCCCCATCCGCCCTCACATTCTCAAGGGAGACAGGACGTGTCCCGTCAGGTGTTCCTCTACGACCCGCCGGACCGCTTCGTGGCCGGTACGGTCGGGCTGCCTGGCCGCCGTACGTTTTTCCTGCAGGCGACCTCGCGGGGACGGGTCACGAGTGTGGCCCTGGAGAAGACCCAGGTCGCCGCGCTGGCCGAACGGATCGACGAGCTCCTCGACGAGGTCGTCCGGCGGACCGGCGGCAACTCACCCGTGCCCGCGGTGGCACCCATGGACGTCACCGACACCGCGCCCCTCGACGCCCCCGTCGAGGAGGAGTTCAGGGTCGGCACGATGGCGCTCGCCTGGGACGGCGAGGAACAGCGCATGATCGTCGAGGCGCAGGCCCTCGTCGAACTGGACGCCGACTCCGAGGACGACCTCGCGGAGGCCGAGGAAAGGCTTCTTCAGGACGAGGAGAACGGCCCGCCCATGCTGCGGGTCCGGCTGAGCGGCGCCCAGGCGCGGGCCTTCGCCAAACGCGCGCTCGACGTCGTGAACGCCGGCCGGCCGCCCTGCCCGCTGTGCAGCCTGCCCCTCGATCCGGAAGGACACGTATGCCCGCGCCAGAACGGATACCGTCGCGGGGCCTGACGGAGGCCGGGCTGCGCACCCTGCTCGCCGAGGGGGAGCTCACGGTCCTCGGCCGGGTGCGGGGCGCGTCGAACGCGGTGCTGTACTGCACGGTCGCCCACCAGGGCGAGGAACGCACCTGCGTCTACAAACCGGTCGCCGGTGAGCAGCCGCTCTGGGACTTCCCCGACGGCACCCTGGCCCAGCGCGAGGTCGCGGCGTACGAGATCTCCGAGGCGACCGGCTGGGGGCTCGTGCCGCCGACGGTGCTGCGGGAGGGTCCCTACGGCCAGGGGATGTGCCAGCTGTGGATCGAGGAGCCGGATCCGGAGCCCGGCTCCGGTGGGGACGGCGACCCGTCCCCCTACGGGCTTCCGCCGCTGCTCGCGCTCGTCGAGGACGAGGAGCCGGGAGACGGCTGGAAGGCCGTCGGCTTCGCCGAGGTGGGGGAGGGGAGGACGGCGCTGCTCGTGCACGCCGACGACCCCCGGCTGCGCCGGCTCGCCGTCCTGGACGCGGTCATCAACAACGGTGACCGCAAGGGCGGGCACCTGCTCTCCGCGCCCGGCGGGCGGCTGTACGGCATCGACCACGGAGTCACCTTCCACGCGGACGACAAACTGCGGACGCTGCTCTGGGGGTGGGCGGGCGAGCCGCTGACGGAGGAGGCCGCCGAGGTGCTCGGCCGGCTGTCCGCCGGCCTGGAGCCCGGGGCCGGACTCGCCACCCGGTTGGCGCAACTGATCACGACGGCGGAACTCGACGCCCTGCGCGGCCGGGTGGAGAACCTGCGCGCGACCGGCCGGCACCCGCAGCCGAGCGGTGAGTGGCCCTCGATCCCGTGGCCGCCCGTGTGACGTCCCGCCCCGCCGCCGCACGGCCCGCGGCGGCGAGGACCCGGGGCCGCCGCGCCCGCCGCACGGGGTCCGGCGCCCCGGGTGCACCGTCCCGCACGAGGCGCGCTAGACGAGGACCGCCCCGCGCGCAAGACCGCCTCTTCGGCCACGATCTGCCATCCGGTTCGTATCCGGAAGCATCGTCCGGTTACGCTCATGACATGCATGCCTGGCCCGCTTCTGAGGTCCCCGCCCTGCCTGGCAAGGGCCGCGACCTTCGGATCCACGACACCGCGACCGGCGGACGGATCACCCTTGACCCCGGTCCCGTCGCCCGCATCTACGTCTGCGGCATCACGCCGTACGACGCGACCCACATGGGTCATGCGGCGACCTACAACGCGTTCGACCTCGTTCAGCGCGTGTGGCTCGACACCAAGCGGCAGGTCCACTACGTCCAGAACGTGACCGACGTGGACGATCCGCTGCTGGAGCGGGCCGTGCGCGACGGCGAGGACTGGACCGAGCTCGCCGAGCGCGAGACCGCCCTCTTCCGGGAGGACATGACCGCCCTGCGCATGCTCCCCCCGAAGCACTACATCGGAGCCGTCGAGGCGATACCCGGCATCGTCCCGCTGGTGGAACGCCTCCGGGACGCGGGCGCCGCCTACGAACTCGACGGTGACGTGTACTTCTCGGTCGAGTGCGACCCGCACTTCGGCGAGGTCTCGGGACTGGACGCCGAGGCGATGCGGCTGCTCTCCGCCGAACGCGGCGGCGACCCGGAGCGCCCCGGCAAGAAGAACCCGCTCGACCCGATGCTCTGGATGGCCGCCCGTGAGGGCGAGCCGAGCTGGGACGGCGGCTCCCTCGGCCGCGGCCGGCCCGGCTGGCACATCGAGTGCGTCGCCATCGCGCTCGACCACCTGGGCATGACCTTCGACGTCCAGGGAGGCGGCTCCGACCTCGCCTTCCCGCACCACGAGATGGGCGCCTCGCACGCCCAGGTGCTGACCGGCGAGCACCCGTTCGCCCGCGCCTACGTGCACGCGGGCATGGTCGGCCTGAACGGCGAGAAGATGTCCAAGTCCAAGGGCAATCTCGTCTTCGTGTCGGCGCTGCGCCGGGACGACGTGGACCCCGCCGCGATCAGGCTCGCCCTGCTCGCGCACCACTACAGGTCCGACTGGGAGTGGACCGACCAGGTCCTCGCCGACGCCGTCGAGCGGCTCGCGCGCTGGCGTGCCGCCGTCTCCCGGCCCGACGGACTCGCCGCCGACGCCCTGGTCGAGGAGGTGCGCGAAGCCCTCGCCGACGACCTGGACACCCCGGCCGCGCTGGCCGCCGTGGACCGCTGGGCCGCGTCGCAGACCTCCGGCGGCGGCACGGACGAGGGCGCGCCCGGTCTCGTCTCGCGCACCGTCGACGCCCTGCTGGGCGTCGCGCTCTGACCCGTCCCCCCGGACACAGCCGAGAACGGCCCCGTACCCCGCGCGATCGGCGGAGTACGGGGCCGTTCCCCCACCCGGGGGCGGGAGGTCAGTCGTCCGAGGCGTCGTCGTCCGGCCCGCCGGACGGCGGGTCCTCGGGCGGGCCGTCCCCTTCGGTGCCCTTGGGGGGCCGGCCCTTCTCCGGGCGCTGCGGCTTCGGCGGACGCGTACGGCCGCCCGAGGTGTCCCGCAGGTAGGGCACGTCACCGCTCTCGGTGGCATGACCGCCCGGAGCCTGGCCGGGGCCGCCGATGTCCCTGCGGCGCAGATACCGCTCGAACTCGCGGGCGATGGCCTCGCCGGACGCCTCGGGAAGCTCGGCGGTGTCCCGCGCCTCCTCCAGCGTCTGGACGTACTCCGCGACCTCGCTGTCCTCGGCGGCCAGCTGGTCGACTCCGAGCTGCCAGGCGCGGGCGTCCTCGGGCAGCTCACCCAGCGGGATCCGCAGTCCGAGCAGATCCTCGAGACGGTTCAGCAGCGCAAGCGTCGCCTTCGGGTTGGGCGGCTGCGACACGTAGTGCGGCACCGCCGCCCAGAGGCTCACCGCGGGCACCCCCGCGTGCGTGCAGGCCTCCTGGAGGATGCCCACGATGCCGGTCGGGCCCTCGTAGCGCGTCTCCTCCAGATCCATGGTCCTGGCGAGATCCGGATCCGAGGTGACCCCGCTGACGGGCACCGGTCTGGTGTGCGGGGTGTCGCCGAGCAGCGCCCCCAGGATGACGACCATCTCGACGCCCAGCTCATGGGCGAAGCCGAGGATCTCGTTGCAGTACGAACGCCAGCGCATGGAGGGTTCGATGCCGCGGATCAGCACCAGGTCACGTGGCTTCTCGCCGCCGACCCTGACCACGGAGAGCCGCGTGGTGGGCCAGGTGATCTTCCGTGTGCCGCCGTCCATCCACACCGTGGGCCGGTTGACCTGGAAGTCGTAGTAGTCCTCGGCGTCGAGCGCCGCGAAGACCTCGCCCTTCCACTCCCGGTCCAGATGCGCGACCGCTGTGGAGGCGGCGTCACCGGCGTCGTTCCAGCCCTCGAACGCGGCCACCATGACCGGGTCGACCAGCTCGGGTACCCCCTCGAGCTCGATCACCCAGGCCTCCTTCCCCAGTTCCCTTGTGTACGGACCAACCTTACGGCTTCCCCCCTGGTCCGCCGCAGCCCGTTTGCGTGCGGAGGTGAAGCGTGCCCTCGCCTGATTCATCCGAGCTGTGCAGATCAAAAGTGATCAGAATTCGGCTTGCCCCTGGACTGCGACGCCTGCGACGGGCTATACATCGGATGACCGCGTAGAGATCCGATGTTATTCCCCTGGGGGCGCACATGAGTCTGACCGTCGTGGATTTCGAGGTCGACGACATCCGGTTTCCCACCTCGGAACAGCTGGACGGCTCGGACGCCATGAACCCCGACCCCGACTACTCGGCGGCCTACGTCGTCCTGCGCACGGACGGCGCGCCGGGCGCGGACGGAAGGGGCGAGGAGGGGCACGGATTCTGCTTCACCATCGGCCGCGGCAACGATGTCATGGCCGCGGCCATCGAGACGCTCCGCCCCTACGTGGCGGGGCGCCCCGCCCCCCGCACCGCCGCGGACCTCGCCGCCCTCCACCGCACGCTCACGCACGACTCGCAGCTGCGCTGGCTCGGCCCCGAGAAGGGCGTGATGCACATGGCGGCCGGGGCCGTCGTCAACGCGGCCTGGGACCTCGCGGCGCGGCTGGCCGGAAAGCCCGTCTGGCGGTTCCTCGCCGAAATGACCCCGGAGGAACTCGTCTCCCTCGTCGACTTCCGCTACCTCACCGACGCCCTCACCCCGCAGGAGGCGCTCGGTATCCTGCGCGCCGCCGAGCCGGGGCGCGCCGGGCGGACCGAGCGGCTGCTCGCCGAGGGCTACCCCGCCTACACCACCTCGCCCGGCTGGCTGGGGTACGACGACGACAAGCTCGTACGCCTGGCCAAGGAGGCCGTCGCGGACGGCTTCACCCAGATCAAGCTGAAGGTCGGCGCGGACCTGGACGACGACATCCGCAGGCTCGCCCTCGCCCGTCAGGCCGTCGGCCCCGGCATCCGGATCGCCGTCGACGCCAACCAGCGCTGGGACGTGGCCGGCGCGGTGGAGTGGATGAACGCGCTCGCCCCGTACGACCCGTACTGGGTCGAGGAGCCGACCAGCCCCGACGACGTGCTCGGCCACGCCGCCGTGCGCGCGGGCCAGCCGGTCAAGGTGGCCACCGGCGAACACATCGCCAACCGGGTCGTGTTCAAGCAGCTCCTCCAGGCCGGAGCCGTCGACTTCGTCCAGATCGACGCCGCACGCGTCGCCGGCGTCAACGAGAATCTCGCGATCCTGCTGCTCGCCGCCAAGTACGGCGTCCCGGTCTGCCCCCACGCCGGCGGCGTGGGACTGTGCGAACTGGTCCAGCACCTCTCGATGTTCGACTACGTCGCGGTCTCCGGCAGCAAGGAGGACCGTGTCATCGAGTACGTCGACCATCTCCACGAGCACTTCGCCGAGCCCGCCGTCGTCGAGGACGGCCGCTACGTCACCCCCCGCGCACCGGGCTTCTCCGCCCGGATGCTCCCCGACTCGATCGCCGGACACCGCTATCCGCAGGGCCCCGTCTGGCAGGCCCGCCGCACACACGAGGAGGCCGGCCGATGACCGGTACACAGGATTTCGACGGACTGTCCGCCCTGGTGACCGGCGGCGCGTCCGGTATCGGGGCCGCCGTGGCGGCCCTGCTGCTCGCCCGGGGAGCGCGTGTCGCGGTGCTCGACCTCGCCCCCGGGGGCGCGCCCGAGGGGGCGCTCGCCCTCGAGGCCGACGTGCGGGACGACGACGCGGTGCGGGACGCGGTCGAACGCGCCGCCGCGGAATTCGGAGGCCTGCACACCCTGGTGTCCAACGCCGGGATCGGCTCGATCGGCACCGTCGAGGACAACGCCGACGCGGAATGGACCCGCGTACTGGACATCAACGTGCTCGGCATGGTCCGCGCCGCCCGCCACGCGCTGCCCCATCTGCGCCGCGCCGCCGCCGCGCGGCCCGGGGCCGTGTCCATCACCCAGACCTGCTCCATCGCCGCCACCGCCGGACTGCCGCAGCGCGCCCTCTACAGCGCGAGCAAGGGCGCCGTGCTCTCCCTCACCCTCGCGATGGCCGCCGACCACGTCCGCGAGGGGATCAGGGTCAACTGCGTCAATCCCGGCACCGCGGACACCCCCTGGATCGGCCGGCTGCTCGGGCAGGCCGAGGACCCGGCCGCCGAGCGTGCCGCTCTCCAGGCCCGTCAGCCGCTGGGGCGGCTGGTGTCCGCCGACGAGGTGGCCGCCGCGGTCGTCTACCTCGCGAGCCCCGCCGCCGCGTCCGTCACCGGCACCGCGCTCGCCGTCGACGGGGGCATGCAGGGCCTGCGCCCGCGCCCCGCGGACCCCGCCCGGAACTGAGCGTCACAGGGTCGAACGCAGCCACTGCTCCACGCTCGCCACGTGCACGGTCGCCCAGGACCGGGCCGCCTCCGCGTCCCGGTCCCGCAGCGCGGCCAGGATCGCCCGGTGCTCGCGCAGGGTGCGGCCGACCGCGTCCTCCTGGGTCAGCCCGCGCCACACCCTGGCCCGGGTGGTCGGGCCGGACAGGCCGTCCAGCAGCGAGCAGAGCACCGAGTTGCCCGAGGACCGGACGATGCCGCGGTGGAACTCCAGGTCCCCCGCGACCAGCGCCTCGACGGAGGGCTCCGGGCCCAGCGCGTCCAGCTGGGCCTCCAGGGCGTCCAGCTGTTCCCCGTCGATCCGCAGGGCCGCCATCGCGGTGGCGGCCGGCTCCAGGATCCGGCGCACCGCGAAGAACTCCAGCACGGTGTCGTCGCGGTGGAAGTCCACCACGAAGCTGAGCGCCTCCAGGAGCAGCTGCGGATCCAGGCTGGTGACGTAGGTGCCGTCGCCCTGCCGGACGTCGAGGATGCGGATCAGCGACAGCGCGCGCACCGCCTCGCGCAGCGAGTTGCGCGACAGCCCCAGATCGGCGGCGAGCTCGCTCTCCTTGGGGAGCCGGTCTCCCGGGGCCAGGGCACCTGAGACGATCATCTCCTTGATTTTCTCGATCGCTTCGTCGGTGACGGCCATGTGGGGCCTCCTCGCGCACAAGACATCCGATGTATGTGCTCATTATGCGGCCCCGGACGCGAGGCGGAGCCCCACCGGGCCGCGGAGGAGGCGCCCACGGCACCGGGCCGGTCAGTCCCAGAGCGTGGAGGGCGCCTCACGCCGGACGACCGGGGCGATCTCCTCGGCGAACCGCTGGAGCGTCTCCAGCTGTTCGCCCGGGGACAGGCCGAACCCGTCCACCGTGACCGACTGGAGGTCGTGCCGGTACACGGCGTGGAAGCCCAGGATCTTGTCGATGATCCGCTGCGGGGAGCCGATGAGCTGGGGACCTCCGGCGATCGCGTCCTCGATCGTGCGGAACGGTGTGTTGTAACCGGCCCTGCCCGCCAGATCCGGCCGGAAGGACTGGGCGACCCTGGCCTCGTACAGCTCCTTGTAGCGTGCGACGGCCTCGCGGTCGGTGTCCGCGATCAGCAGCCCGCCGGACCCCGCCGCCACCCGCGCGTCCGCCGGATCGTGCCCGTACGCCTCGAACCGCTCGCGGTAGTGCGCGATCAGCCGCGCGTACGCCTCCCTGGGCTGGACCGCGTTGGCGGTGAACAGCGGGTCACCGTGCTCGGCCGCCAGATCGGGGGAGTTGAGGCTGGTCGCCGAACCGTGCCAGACGCGCGGGGGACCGGCGTACGGGCGGGGCACGGTCGTCACGTCCTTCAGCGGCGGACGGAACTCACCCTCCCAGTCGACCCCTTCCTCGCTCCACAGCCGCCGCAGCAGCTCGTACTTCTCCTTCTGCAGATCCCACTGCCGCGCCTCGTCCAGCCCGAACAGGCCGAAGTGGCCGGCCTCCGCGCCCTTGCCCACGACGAGCTCGACCCGGCCCCGCGCGATCTGGTCGAGCGTCGCGAACTCCTCGGCCACCCGCACCGGATCGAGGATCGCCAGGACCGTGACCCCGGTCAGCAGCCGGATGGTGGAGGTCCTGGCCGCCAGGGCGCCCAGGACCACACCCGGGCTCGACGAGAGGAACGGCCCCGCGTGCCGTTCCCCGATCGCGTACGCGTCGAAGCCGAGCCGCTCGGCCGCCACACCGGTCCCGATCACCTCGTGGAACCGGTCGGCGGCCGAGGGGAGTTCACCCGTCAGCGGGTGAGGGGCGTGGCCGATCAGGGAGAGTACGGAGAACTTCACGCGGGCCTTCCCTCCGTCGCGGCGGGGGTTCCGACGGCGTCGAGGCCGAGGTGGCCGCGCAGGGTCCGGGCGGAGTACGCGGTGCGGAAGAGCCCGCGCCGCTGGAGGACCGGCACCAGCCCGGCGGTGATCGCGTCCGCGTCGTCGGGGAGCACCGCGGGCCGCAGCCGGAAACCGTCGGCGCCGCCCTCGCGGAACCACTCCTCCAACAGGTCCGCCAGACCGTCCGGTGTGCCGGAGAAGACGGCGGCGTCCGAGGTGAACGGAGCGCCGGCGGCCTCCTCCAGACCGGCCAGGCGCGCGTCGGCCGCCTCCTGGCTGCCGCCCAGCACGACTTCGACGTCCGCGAAGACACGCAACGCGCCGTCCGGCCGGCCCGCCTCCTCGCGCAGCGCCTCCACCTCGGCGCGTACGGCGACCAGCGCGGCGGTGTCCGAGGGAGTCACGAAGACCACGTCGCCGTGCTCGGCCGCCAGCCGGTAGGGGACCGTGGCATGGGCGAGCAGAGCCACCGGCGGCCTGCCCTGCGGGGAGGGTGCGCCGGCGTCCCACGCCTCGGCCGCCTCGGTCAGGAACTCGCCCGCCTGTGCGAAGAGCCGGTCCGTCCACCGGTCGCCCTCGGGGGTGCCGAAGAGCTGTGCCAGCCGGGCGCGCTCGGAGTCGCCGGCCGCCACCCGGGGCCGTACCCCCGCCCGCCCGGCACTCAGATGGTCGAGCGTCGCGATCCGTGTGGCCCAGGCGGCGGGCTCACCCGTCGTGGGGCCCAGCGGGACGAGCCCGATCCGCTCGGTGACCCGCGCGGCCAGCGCGAGCAGCAGGGCGGAGTCGAGCCGCCCGGGGCCGTCGTCCACGGTGATGAAGTCGAGCAGCCCGGTCTCGGCGCCACGCACCAGCCGGGTGTACTCCTCGGGCGTGAAGGGCCTGGCGGGCGCGGCCGGATGCGAACCGGCGCCGTTCAGGGCCACGGACAGATGGAATCCCTGTGATGCGGACATCCCCCCACTGTCCCCGCGTCACGTTGCGGCCGTGTGGCGGCCGCATGGCGCCCCCGCCGGCAGATGCCGCGGGGGCGGCCCCCGACCGGGAGCCGCCCCCGTCCGTGCCCGCCGCCGTCAGCGGCCGTCGGCCAGCATGTTCTCGACCTTGGCCCGGACGTCGTCCGTCGCCAGACCCCGGATCGTCAGCGTCGTCCGGCGGCGCAGCACGTCGTCCGCCGTCTCGGCCCACTCCCGGTCGCGCGCGTACGCCACCTGCGCCCAGATCTCCGGGGCGTCGGGGTGGATGCGCTCGGCCAGCGCCGGGTCCTCGTTCGCCAGCCGCGCGATGTCGAAGGACAGCGAGCCGTAGTGGGTCGCGAGGTGCCGGGCGGTGTCGGCGGACATCCTCGGCCCCGGCGTACCGCCGTCGACCAGCAGCCGGTGGGCGACCGCGTTCGGGTTGGCGATACCGGGCAGCGGCACCTTCTTCGGCAGCCGCGCCATCGGCTCCATGTCCTCGGCCAGCGGGTGGCCGGGCAGTTCGGCCAGCTTGTTCATGACGGTGCGGCCGATGTGGCGGAACGTCGTCCACTTGCCGCCCGCGACCGACAGCATCCCGCCGCGGCCCTCCGTCACGACCGTCTCGCGCTTGGCCTTGGAAGTGCTGCCGGGGCCGCCCGGAAGCACCCGGAGCCCGGCGAAGGAGTAGGTGATCAGATCGCGGGACAGCTGCTGGTCCCGGACCGAGAACGCGGCCTCGTCGAGGATCTGCGCCGTGTCCTTCTCGGTGACCGCGACGTCGGCCGGGTCACCCTCGTACTCCTCGTCGGTCGTGCCGAGCAGCAGCATGTCCTCCCACGGCAGGGCGAACGTGATCCGGTACTTGTCGATCGGCGTGGCCAGCGCGGCCTTCCACGGGCGGGTGCGCTTCAGGACGAGGTGGGCGCCCTTGGACAGGCGTATGGAGGGCGCCGCGTTCGGGTCCTCCAGCTTCCGCAGGTGGTCGACCCACGGTCCGGTGGCGTTGAGCACGAGACGGGCGTCGACGCCGAACTCCGTGCCGTCCTGGCGGTCCTGGAGCTCGGCGCCGGTGACCCGGCCCCTGGTGAACCGCAGGCCCGTCACCGCGGCGTGGTTGAGGACGACGGCGCCCGCGTCCACGGCCGCGCGGACCGTCATCAGCGCCATCCGCGCGTCGTTCATCTGGTCGTCGCCGTAGACCGCGACGGCCTTGAGGTTGTCCGTGCGCAGCTCGGGCACGTCGCGCTGCGCGCGGGCCGGGCTGATCACATGGCCGACGCCGTCACCGAACGCGGACAGCGCCGAGTAGGCGAAGACACCCGCGCCCAGCTTGGCCGCGCCGTGCGGGCCGCCCTTGTAGACGGGCAGGTAGAAGGTGAGCGGGTTGGCCAGGTGCGGGGCGACCTGCCGGGAGACCGCGCGCCGCTCGAAGTGGTTCTCCGCGACCAGCTTCACCGCGCCGGTCTGGAGGTAGCGCAGACCGCCGTGGAGCAGCTTGGAGGACGCGGAGGAGGTGGCGCCGGCGAAGTCACCGGCGTCCACCAGGGCCACCCGCAGTCCGGACTGCGCCGCATGCCAGGCGGTGGAGATGCCCAGGATGCCGCCGCCGATCACCAGGAGGTCGTACGTCGCCTTGGAAAGCTGCTCCCGGGTCTCGGCGCGGCTCGGGAGTGAGCCGGAGGCCGGATGCGTCCCGAGGGCGGGGACGCTCTGCAGGGTGGTCATGTCGATTGCTCCTCAGCTCTCTTCGTCCTCGATCCAGCCCATGGTCCGTTCGACGGCCTTGAGCCAGCTCTTGTACTCGCGGTCACGGGTGGCCGCGTCCATACGGGGTGTCCACTCGGCGGCGCGGCGCCAGTTGGCGCGCAGCGCGTCGGTGTCCGGCCAGAAGCCGACGGCGAGGCCGGCGGCGTAGGCCGCGCCGAGGCAGGTGGTCTCGGCGACCATGGGGCGCACCACGGGCGCGTCCAGGAAGTCGGAGAGCGTCTGCATCAGCAGGTTGTTGGAGGTCATGCCGCCGTCGACCTTGAGCGCGGTCAGCTCGACGCCGGAGTCCTTGGTCATGGCGTCGCTGATCTCGCGCGTCTGCCAGGCGGTGGCCTCGAGCACGGCACGGGCGATGTGCGCCTTGGTGACGTAGCGGGTGAGACCGGCGATGACACCGCGGGCGTCGGGCCGCCAGTAGGGGGCGAACAGCCCGGAGAACGCGGGCACGAAGTACGCCCCGCCGTTGTCCTCGACGGAGGAGGCGAGCGTCTCGATCTCGGCCGCGGACTTGATCAGGCCCATCTGGTCGCGCATCCACTGGACGAGCGAACCGGTGACGGCGATCGACCCCTCCAGGGCGTACACCGGCTTCTGGTCGCCGATCTGGTAGCCGACGGTCGTCAGCAGCCCGTTGTACGAGTTCACCGGGGTGTGGCCGGTGTTCATCAGCATGAAGGTGCCGGTGCCGTACGTGGACTTGGCCTCGCCCTGGGCGAAACAGGTCTGGCCGAACAGCGCGGCCTGCTGGTCGCCGAGCGCGGAGGCCACCGGTACGCCGTCCAGGACGCCGCCCCTGGCGGTGCCGTAGACCTCGGCGGAGGACCGGATCTCCGGCAGGACGGCCGCGGGGATCTCCATCGACTGGACGATCTTGTCGTCCCACCGCATGGTGTGCAGGTTCATCAGGAGGGTGCGCGAGGCGTTGGTGACGTCGGTGACGTGGACGCCGCCCTCGGTGCCACCCGTCAGGTTCCAGATGACCCAGGAGTCCATGGTGCCGAACAGGATGTCGCCGCGCTCGGCGCGCTCGCGCAGCCCCTCGACGTTGTCGAGCAGCCAGCGGACCTTCGGGCCGGCGAAGTACGAGGCGAGCGGCAGACCGGTCTCGCGGCGGAAGCGGTCCTGGCCGACGTTGCGGCCCAGCTCCTTGCAGAGCCCGTCGGTGCGGGTGTCCTGCCAGACGAGGGCGTTGTGGACGGGCTCACCGGTGTGCCTGTCCCAGAGCAGGGTGGTCTCGCGCTGGTTGGTGATGCCGATCGCCTTGACGTCGGCGGCGGTGATGCCGGCCTTGACGACCGCGCCCGCGACGACTTCCTGGACGTTCTCCCAGATCTCGGTCGCGTCGTGCTCGACCCAGCCGGGCTTGGGGAAGATCTGCTCGTGCTCCTTCTGGTCGACGGAGACGATCCGGCCGTCCTTGTCGAAGACGATGCAGCGGCTGGACGTGGTGCCCTGGTCGATGGCCGCGATGAACGGGCCGGTGGTGTGTGCGTCGGTCACGGTTGGCTCCCGGAGGTCTGTGTGATGTGCGGGTGGCTCAGGCGAAGGCGAGGTTGTAGAGCCCGCCGGCGAGTGCGGCCCCGATGAGCGGTCCTACCACCGGTACCCAGGCGTAGCCCCAGTCCGACCCGCCCTTGTTCGGCAGCGGCAGCAACGCGTGCACGATGCGCGGACCGAGGTCGCGCACCGGGTTGATCGCGTAGCCGGTCGGGCCGCCGAGCGACAGGCCGATCCCGACGACCACCAGCGCGGTGATCAGGGCACCGAGGGCGCCGAGGCCGTTGCCCTCGTCGTTGAGTCCCTGGGTGAGGATCGCCAGGACAAGGACGAACGTGGCGATGATCTCGGTGACGACGTTCTGCACCCCGTTCCGGATCTCCGGACCCGTGGTGAAGATGCCGAGCACGGGGCCGGCCTTCGGCGCGGCCGACCGGTCGACCATGCCGTCCTCGGCCTCCTGGTCCTTCACGACCTCGGGGTCGGTGAGGTGCGCGTGGAACTGTCCGTAGTAGACGGCCCAGACCAGCACGGCGCCGATGATCGCGCCGAACAGCTCGGAGGCGAGGTACAGGGGAACATCGCTCCACGCGGTGCCGCCCTGGATCGCCAGGCCGATGGTGACCGCCGGGTTGAGGTGGGCGCCGGACACCCCGGAGGCTATGTAGGCGCCGGTCAGAACGGCGAAGCCCCACCCGAAGGTGACGGCGAGCCAGCCGGCGTTGTGCGCCTTGGAGCGCCTGAGCGTGACGGCGGCACAGACACCGCCGCCGAGCAGTACGAGTACGGCGGTACCGATGGTCTCGCCGATGAAGATGTCGGAGCTGGACACCCGTGACTCCTTTGTCCTTCGTCCAGGGGAAGGCGAAACACCGGGTCCCTCCGGTGGATCGCGCCCCAGGTGGGTACTCGTTCGGAACGGGCACGTCACCTGTAGGGCTTGACCGGCCCTCGGCACTGTCACACTCTAACGCGTATTGCCGTTAAGCGTTCGGCAATGCCGACCGGTGAACGGCAATGTTTCTCCCCGATGAACGGTGCGTCAAGAGGTGTGTGACGCGCGACTCGATCGTTACCGACGCCGCAGGGGGCTCAGAAGCGTCCGGCGCCCAGGTCCCGGGAGACCGCGCGGGCGCAGTCCCGCACGGCCGCGACCAGCTCGGGCCGCAGTTCGCCGCCCGCGCAGACGCGCTCCACGGCGCCCGTCACGGCCACGGCGCCGACCGGCATCCTGCGCCGGTCGTGGATGGGGGCGGCCACGGCCGCCACGCCCTCCCACGTCTCCTCCACGTCGGCCGCCCAGCCCTGTGCCCGGATCAGGGCGAGCAGCGACTCGAACTCCTCCTCGCCGGTGACCGTGCGCGGGGTGAAGGACCGCCGCTCCACCTCGGTGGCCTCGCTGTGCGCGACCGGGTCGTAGGCGGCGAGGACCTTGCCCAGGGCGGTGGAGTGCAGCGGCTGCATGGCGCCGACCTCCAGCACCTGGCGGCTGTCGTCGGGCCGGAAGACGTGGTGGACGATCAGGACCCCGTGCTGGTGCAGCACGCCCAGGTGGACGCTCTCGCCGCTGGAGCGGGCCAGGTCGTCGGTCCACACCAGCGCGCGGGCCCGCAGCTCGTGCACGTCGAGATAGCTGTTGCCCAGGCGCAGCAGCTCGGCGCCGAGCTGGTAGCGGCCGGACGCCGGGTCCTGCTCGACGAAGCCCTCGTGCTGGAGGGTGCGCAGGATGCCGTGCGCGGTGCCCTTGGCCAGGCCCAGCGACGAGGAGATGTCGGACAGGCCGAGCCGGCGCTCGCCGCCTGCCAGCAGACGCAGCATCGCGGCTGCCCGCTCGAGCGACTGGATGTTCTTGGCCATCGCGCCGTACTCCTCCACCTCGGTTCGACAATGCTGAACACTATCGGTCGATGCCGACCTCTGTCCGGTGGCGCGAGAATTATGCGCCATCCCCGCAGGGCCCCGTTTCCCCGCACAGCATGCAGTCCGCCCCGTGGGACACGGCGACCGGCCCGGCCGCCTCCCGGCTACGCTGGCCGCGTGCCCCCTCCGCAGATGGGCGCAAAGCCGACAGCCGTCGCATTCCAGGGAGAACATCCATGGCCTCGTTGCCGACCCCCTCAGCTGACAGCCGGACCCGAGCCGCAGCGCTCCGTGAGGCGCTCGCCACCCGTGTGGTGGTGGCCGACGGTGCCATGGGCACCATGCTCCAGGCGCAGGACCCCACCCTTGAGGACTTCGAGAACCTCGAAGGCTGCAACGAGATCCTGAACGTCACCCGCCCCGACATCGTCCGCTCGGTCCACGAGGAGTACTTCGCGGTCGGCGTGGACTGCGTCGAGACGAACACCTTCGGAGCCAACGCCTCCGCCCTCGGCGAGTACGACATCCCCGGCAGGATCCACGAGCTCTCCCAGGCCGGCGCGGCACTCGCCCGCGAGGTCGCGGACCGGTTCACCCGGTCCACCGGACAGCAGCGCTGGGTCCTCGGCTCCATCGGTCCCGGCACCAAGCTGCCGACCCTGGGCCACGCCCCCTACACGGTCCTGCGCGACGGCTTCCAGCAGAACGCCGAGGGCCTGATCGCGGGCGGCGCCGACGCGCTCATCATCGAGACCACACAGGACCTCCTCCAGACCAAGGCCGCCGTGCTGGGCGCGCGCCGCGCCCTGGAGGCCATGGGCAGCGACCTCCTGGTGCTCTGCTCCCTGGCCTTCGAGACGACCGGCACCATGCTGCTCGGCTCGGAGATCGGTGCCGCGCTGACCGCGCTCGAACCGCTCGGCGTCGACATGATCGGCCTGAACTGCTCGACCGGCCCCGCCGAGATGAGCGAGCACCTGCGCTACCTCACCCGCCACTCCCGCATCCCGCTGCTCTGCATGCCGAACGCCGGGCTGCCGGTGCTCACCAAGGACGGGGCGCACTTCCCGCTCGACGCGGAGGGCCTGGCCGACGCCCAGGAGACCTTCGTCCAGGAGTACGGGCTCTCGCTCGTCGGAGGGTGCTGCGGCACGACCCCGGAACACCTGCGCCAGGTCGTCGAGCGCGTGCGGGGCACGGTCCCGGGCACCCGCGACCCGCGCCCGGAGCCCGGTGCGGCCTCCCTCTACCAGACCGTCCCGTTCCGCCAGGACACCTCCTACCTCGCGATCGGCGAGCGTACGAACGCCAACGGATCCAAGAAGTTCCGGGAGGCCATGCTCGACGCACGCTGGGACGACTGCGTCGAGATGGCCCGGGACCAGATCCGCGAGGGCGCGCACATGCTCGACCTCTGCGTCGACTACGTGGGACGCGACGGCGTAGCCGACATGGAGGAGCTGGCCGGCCGGTTCGCCACCGCCTCCACCCTGCCGGTCGTCCTCGACTCCACCGAGGTCCCCGTCCTGCGCGCGGGCCTGGAGAAGCTGGGCGGCCGGGCCGTGCTGAACTCCGTCAACTACGAGGACGGCGACGGCCCCGAGTCCCGCTTCGCCAAGGTCAGCGGGCTGGCCGCCGAGCACGGCGCCGCGCTCATCGCGCTGACCATCGACGAGGAGGGCCAGGCCCGCACCGTCGAGCACAAGGTCGCCATCGCCGAGCGGCTCATCGAGGACCTCACCACCAACTGGGGCATCCACGAGTCCGACATCCTCATCGACTGCCTGACCTTCACCATCTGTACGGGCCAGGAGGAGTCCCGCAAGGACGGCATCGCCACGATCGGCGCGATCCGCGAGCTGAAGCGGCGCCGCCCCGACGTGCAGACCACGCTGGGCCTGTCCAACATCTCCTTCGGTCTGAACCCGGCCGCCCGCGTCGTCCTGAACTCCGTCTTCCTGGACGAGTGCGTGAAGGCGGGCCTGGACTCCGCGATCGTGCACGCCTCCAAGATCCTCCCGATCGCCCGGCTGGAGGAGGAGCAGGTCAAGGTCGCCCTCGACCTCATCCATGACCGCCGCGAGGAGGGCTACGACCCCCTCCAGCGGCTCATGGAGCTCTTCGAGGGCGTCAACATGAAGTCGATGAAGCAGGGCAAGGCCGAGGAACTCCTCGCCCTGCCGCTGGACGAGAGGCTCCAGCGCCGCATCATCGACGGCGAGAAGAACGGCCTGGAGGCCGACCTCGACGAAGCCCTCCGGGACACCCCCGCCCTGGACATCGTGAACAACACGCTGCTGGAGGGGATGAAGGTGGTCGGGGAGCTGTTCGGCTCCGGCCAGATGCAGCTGCCCTTCGTGCTCCAGTCCGCCGAGGTCATGAAGAGTGCCGTGGCCCACCTGGAACCGCACATGGAGAAGACCGACGACGCCGGCAAGGGCACGATCGTGCTGGCCACGGTCCGCGGTGACGTCCACGACATCGGCAAGAACCTCGTCGACATCATCCTCTCCAACAACGGCTTCAACGTGGTCAACCTGGGCATCAAGCAGCCCGTCTCCGCGATCCTGGACGCCGCCGAGGAGCACCGCGCCGACGTCATCGGCATGTCGGGGCTGCTGGTGAAGTCCACCGTGATCATGAAGGAGAACCTGGAGGAGCTGAACCAGCGCAAGATGGCGGCCGACTACCCGGTGATCCTCGGCGGCGCCGCCCTGACCCGCGCCTACGTCGAGCAGGACCTGCACGAGATCTACGAGGGCGAGGTCCGCTACGCCCGCGACGCGTTCGAGGGGCTGCGGCTGATGGACGCCCTCATCGCGGTCAAGCGCGGCGTCCCCGGCGCCGCCCTCCCCGAACTGAAGCAGCGCAGGGTGCCCAAGCGGGACACCCCGGTGGCGGAGGTCACCGAGCCCGAGGACGGCGTACGCTCCGACGTCTCCGTCACCAACCCGGTCCCCGAGCCGCCGTTCTGGGGAACCCGGGTCGTCAAGGGCATCCAGCTCAAGGAGTACGCCTCCTGGCTGGACGAAGGCGCCCTCTTCAAGGGCCAGTGGGGCCTGAAGCAGGCCCGCGCCGGCGACGGACCGACGTACGAGGAGCTGGTGGAGCGCGAGGGACGGCCGCACCTGCGCGGCTGGCTCGACAAGCTCCACACGGAGAACCTCCTGGAGGCCGCCGTCGTCTACGGCTACTTCCCCTGCGTCTCCAAGGGCGACGACCTGATCCTGCTGCACGAGGACGGCTCCGAGCGCACCCGCTTCACCTTCCCCCGCCAGCGCCGCGGCCGGCGCCTCTGCCTCGCCGACTTCTTCCGCCCCGAGGAGTCGGGGGAGAGGGACGTCATCGGACTCCAGGTCGTCACGGTCGGCTCGAAGATCGGCGGCGCCACCGCCGAGCTCTTCGAGTCGAACTCCTACCGCGACTACCTGGAGCTGCACGGACTGTCCGTCCAGCTGGCCGAGGCGCTCGCCGAGTACTGGCACGCGCGGGTCCGCGGCGAGCTCGGCTTCGCCGGGGAGGACCCGTCCGACGTCGAGGACATGTTCGCGCTGAAGTACCGCGGCGCGCGCTTCTCCCTGGGCTACGGGGCCTGCCCCGACCTGGAGGACCGCGCGAAGATCGCCGCGCTCCTGGAGCCCGAGCGGATCGGGGTGAAGCTCTCCGAGGAGTTCCAGCTGCACCCCGAGCAGTCCACGGACGCGATCGTCATCCACCACCCCGAGGCGAAGTACTTCAACGCACGGTAACCAGCCGTTCAACGCGCGGTAGGGCACCGTGCCGCGCGCCGTCAGGGCACGAGTCGTAGACTGGTCGGTCCAGTGCAGGCCGGTCGCCGTTCCCACCGGGAAGGCGGCCGGCCTTCTCGTCCCTCATGGAGGTGTGCCGGATGACCAGTACGGTCCCCGCGTCCCTGACCCGTACGGCCGAAGGGTCGGCCCTGCAAGCGGTCCTGCTCGACATGGACGGCACGCTGGTCGACACCGAAGGATTCTGGTGGGACGTGGAGGTCGAGGTCTTCGCCGACCTCGGCCACCGGCTGGAGACGGCCTGGCGCGAGGTGGTCGTCGGCGGGCCGATGACCCGCAGCGCCGGCTACCTCATCGAGGTCACCGGCGCCGACATCGCCCTCGCGGAACTCACCGTGCTGCTCAACGACCGCTTCGAGAAGCGCATCGGACGCGGTGTGCCGCTGATGCCGGGCGCCGCCCGGCTGCTCGCCGAGCTCGCCGCCCACGAGGTCCCCACCGCCCTGGTCTCCGCCTCGCACCGGCGCATCATCGACCGGGTCCTGGACTCGGTGGGACGGCACCACTTCGCGCTCACGGTCGCGGGGGACGAGGTGGCCCGCACCAAGCCGCACCCCGAGCCCTACCTCGCCGCGGCGGCCGGCTTCGGGGCGGACCCCTGGCGCTGCGCCGTCATCGAGGACACCGCGACGGGCGTGGCCGCGGCCGAGGCCGCGGGCTGCCGCGTGGTCGCCGTGCCCTCGGTGGCGGCCATCGCGCCCGCTCCCGGCAGGGCGGTCGTCTCCTCCCTGGAGCAGGTGGACCTCGCCTTCCTGCGGGGCCTGGTCGCGGACGAGTGACGGCCGCCGGGCCGTCGGCGGTACGCCGGCCGGACGGCCGCGACGCCCCGGCGCGTTCTGTCCGTTCCGCCCTTTCGCGCACCGTGTAAATCAGGTCCATGTCAATGCGGGCAACGCGGTGCCGAGGTGATGTTCGTCACTCGTCGTGACGGGACCGGGTTCTCGCGGCCGGTCGGATCGTCCCTTTCGGGAACCCAAACATCCGGATTCATGAAGGCGTGTACGAAACATTCCCGAGCACGACGTGGACAGCCCGTCATCGGTGATCACCGAATGGATACGCGCCCGGTCCGCACCGGTCAAGTCCCCCTGCGGCGCCTACTAATCTCAGTTTTCTCACATGCCGGAATGAGGGAGAACGTCCAGATGAACCGCAAGACGCTGGTGCTGCCGGCCGTAGTGGGCCTGCTCGCACCCGTGCTCGCCGCGTGCGGCGGATCGGACAACGCGAGCGACGCCATCGTCGTCGGGACGACGGACCAGTTCATCGCCTCGAAGGACAACCCGGCCCCGCTCGACCCCGCCATCGGCTACGAAGCGGGCGTGTGGAACGTGCTCCGCCAGACCGTGCAGACCCTCACCCACATACCGCGCGGCGGCGGCGAGCCGGTGCCCGAGGCCGCGCAGAGCTGCGCCTTCACCGACACGGAGAACGAGAGCTACCGCTGCACCCTGCGTGCCGGGCTCACCTTCGCGGACGGCACCCCCGTCACCCCGGAGGACGTGAAGTACTCCATCCAGCGGGTCCTCGACATCAAGGACAAGAGCGGTCCGGTCGGTCTCCTCGACAACATCGACACGATCGAGACCAAGGGCGAGGACCAGGTCGTCTTCCACCTGAAGACCCCCGACGCGACCTTCCCCTACAAGCTCGCCACGCCGCCCACCGGCATCGTGCAGAAGGACAAGTACCCGGCGAAGACCGCCCGTGAGGGCTTCCAGGTCGACGGGTCCGGTCCGTACACCATGAAGCCCGAGGTCGACGGCGACCGCATCGTCAAGGTGGTCTTCACCAAGAACCCCAAGTACAAGGGCGACCTGAAGATCAGCAACGACAAGGTCGAGCTGGACCTCTTCGACGACGCTACGGCGATGGGGAAGGCGCTCGACGACAAGAAGATCGACATGATGACGCGCAACATGTCGCCCGAGCAGGCCCAGGAGATGCTGGCCAAGCCCAAGGACGGCATCAAGCTCACCGAGATGCCCGGCCTCGCCATCAGCTACCTCGCGTTCAACACCGAGGACCCCGCGGTGGAGAACAGGGGCGTACGCCAGGCCATGGCGCAGGTCATCGACCGCGGAGCCATCGCCAACAAGGTCTACGGCAGCACCGCCGAGCCGCTCTACTCCCTGATCCCCTCCGGCATCACCAGCCACACCAACTCGTTCTTCAACAAGTACGGCGAGCCCAACGTCGCCGGAGCCGCGGAAACCCTGGAGAAGGCCGGCGTCAGCACCCCGGTCAAGTTCACCCTGCACTACACGACCGACCACTACGGCCCCGCCACCAAGTCCGAGTTCGAGACCCTCGCGAAGCAGCTCAACGACTCCGAGCTGTTCGAGGTCGACATCAAGGGCACCCCCTGGTCCGAGTACCGCCCCGCCCAGAAGAAGGGCGAGTACGCGGTCTACGGCATGGGCTGGTTCCCCGACTTCCCGGACCCCGACACCTACACGGCACCGTTCCTCGACAAGAACAACTTCCTCAACTCGCCCTACCGGTCGACCGCCGCGCAGAAGACCCTCATCCCGCAGTCCCGCCGCGAGGCCGACCGCAGCGCCGCGACACCGGCCTTCGAGAAGCTCCAGGACATCGTTGCCAACGACGTCCCGCTGCTCCCGGTCTGGCAGGGCAAGCAGTACGTCGCCTCGCTCGACGGACTGACCGGCGTCGAATGGGCCGTCAACTCCTCGGCCGACCTCCAGCTCTGGGAGCTGGGACACGGCAACCGCTGACACGGCGCCCGACGGAAACCGGCGCGGTCCGGGGCCGATGGCCCCGGACCGCGCCGGTCCGCTTCTCCGCCCCGACTCACTGGGCGCCGGGACGCACCAGACCGCTCTCGTACGCGTACACTGCGGCCTGCACACGGTCGCGCAGGCCCAGCTTCGTCAGGACGTGCCCCACGTGCGTCTTGACCGTCGTCTCGCTCACGAAGAGATCCGCCGCGATCTCCGCGTTCGACAGACCGCGCGCCACCAGCTTCAGCACCTCCACCTCACGCTCGGTGAGCGTGTGCAGCGCGTCCGGGACGGGCTCCTCACCGGACGGAAGGTGGTCGGCGTACTTGTCGAGCAGCCGGCGCGTGATGCTCGGCGCCAGCATCGCCTCGCCCGCCGCCACCACCCGGATGGCCTGCACCAGCTCCACGGCCGGGGCGTCCTTCAGCAGGAAACCGCTGGCACCGGCGCGCAGCGCCTCCACCACGTACTCGTCGAGGTCGAACGTCGTCAGCACCAGCACCTTCGCCGGGCCGTCCCGCCCGGGACCGGTGATCTGGCGGGTCGCCTCGACCCCGTCCATCCGCGGCATCCGGATGTCCATGAGCACGACATCGGGTTGCAGCGCCCGCACCTGGTCGATGGCCTGCAGGCCGTCACCGGCCTCACCGACCACCGCGAGATCACCCTCCGCCTCCAGGATCATCCGGAAGCCGGTGCGCAGCAGCGGCTGATCATCGACGAGCAGGACGCGGATAGCCACGTAATCTCCTTAAGGACCTTCGAGGGCCACCGGTCGGCCGGCCTCGGACCGGGCAGGCTCCATTCTGCCCTGCACAGCCTCCACGGCTTCCGCCGGGCGCACGGACAGCGGATAGACCGGGGGAGTCCCACCGAACTCCGGACAGACCGCCCGGTGATCGCACCAGCCGCACAGCTTCGTCGGCCGCGGCCTCCACTCGCCCGTCTCCGTCGCCAGCCGGATCGCCTCCCACAGCGCGAGCAGCTTGCGCTCCACCCGCTCCAGGTCCTCCGGGACGGGGTCGTACGTCAGCACGTCACCGCTGCCGAGGTAGACCAGCTGGAGGCGGCGCGGCACCACGTTCTTCAGCCGCCACACCACCAGGGCGTAGAACTTCATCTGGAAGAGGGCGCCCTCCGCGTACTCCGGCCGCGGGGCCTTCCCCGTCTTGTAGTCCACGATGCGGACCTCGCCCGTCGGCGCCACGTCGACGCGGTCGATCACCCCGCGCAGCCGCAGCCCCGAATCCAGCTCCGTCTCCACGAACAGCTCCCGCTCGGCCGGCTCCAGGCGCGTCGGGTCCTCCAGCGAGAACCACCGCTCCACCAGCCGCTCCGCCTCGCCCAGCCAGCCCGCCAGCCGCTGCCCCTCCGGATCCCCCTCGAACAGCTCCGTCAGCTCCGGCTTCGACTCCAGCAGCCGGTCCCACTGGCCGGGAATCAGCGCCTTGGCCCTCGGCGCCGTACGGTCGGCCGCCGGAGCGTCGAAGAGGCGCTCCAGGACCGCATGCACCAGCGTGCCCCGGGTAGCAGCCTCACTGGGCTTCTCCGGCAGTCTGTCGATGACCCGGAAGCGGTACAGCAGGGGGCACTGCATGAAATCGTTCGCGCGCGACGGCGACAGGGACGAGGGTGGCTGAGGCGGGCGCGGTACGGACGTCATGTCGCAGACCCTACGGCCCGCCACCGACACCCGGCGGCATACCATCGATGACAGAGCTCGCGCACAGCACGATCGTGGCGGAAGCCACCTACCGGAGGGACCCCGTGGACGAGAGCGGCGACAGCGGGCGCCCGCAGCCCGGCGCAGGGGGCAAGGACCCCGGCTCCGGACCGGACAAGGGCAAACCGCGACGCCCGGCGGAACCGGGCGGCGGCCTCCTCATGGGCCGCCCCTTCGGCGTGCCCGTGTACGTGGCACCCAGCTGGTTCGTCGTCGCGGCCCTGATCACCTGGGTCTTCGGCGGCCAGCTCGACCGGGTCCTGCCCCACCTGGGCGGAGCCCGCTACCTGGTCGCCCTCTTCTTCGCCATCGCCTTCTACGCGTCCGTGCTCGTCCACGAACTCGCCCACACCGTCGTCGCGCTGCACTACCGGCTCCCGGTCCGCCGCATCCAGCTCCAGTTCTTCGGCGGCGTCTCCGAGATCGAGAAGGAGTCGGAGACCCCCGGCCGCGAGTTTCTCCTCGCCTTCGTCGGCCCCCTGCTGTCCCTCGTCCTCGGCGGCGTCTTCTACATCCCGCTCCAGTTCGTCGAGGCGGGCACCGTCCCCGGCGTCCTCCTCGCCGGCCTCATGGTCTCCAACCTGATCGTCGCCGCCTTCAACCTGCTGCCCGGCCTCCCCCTGGACGGCGGACGCATGCTCCGCGCCGTCGTCTGGAAGATCACGGGCAGACCGATGAGCGGCACCGTCGCCGCCGCGTGGGTCGGCCGGGGCCTGGCCGTCACCGTGCTCATCGGCCTGCCCCTCCTCACCCACACGGGCGCCCTCGGCAACGACACCAGCCAGATCAGCGGGGTCGAGACCGTCACCGACGCCCTCCTCGCCGCCATCCTCTGCGCCATCATCTGGACCGGCGCCGGAAACAGCCTGCGCATGGCACGCCTGCGCGAGCACCTCCCCGACCTGCGGGCCCGCACCCTCACCCGGCGGGCCGTACCCGTCGAATCCGCCACCCCGCTCTCCGAGGCGCTGCGCCGCGCCAACGAAGCCGGTGCCCGCGCCCTCGTCGTCGTCGACGGACAGGGCAGCCCCAAGGGCGTCGTCCGCGAGGCGGCCATCGTCGGCGTCCCCGAACACCGCCGCCCCTGGGTGGCCGTCAGCGGCCTCGCCCAGGACATCACCGACGGGATGAAGGTCCCCGCCGAACTGGCGGGCGAAGCACTCCTGGACCGGCTGAAGGCCACCCCGGCCACCGAGTACCTCGTCGTCGAGGACACCGGCGAGATCTACGGCGTCCTGTCCACTGCCGACGTGGAGCGCGCCTTCGTCAAGGCCATGGCCCGCCCCTCGGCCTGACACCCGGAAAGCGGCACCGGAAATACCGGTAGGCTGGTCACATGTCCGAACCGACCGGTGCCGCCCGCCGTCGCGGCCCATTCAAAGTCGGGGACCAGGTCCAGCTCACCGACCCCAAGGGACGCCACTACACCTTCACGCTCGAGGCCGGAAAGAACTTCCACACCCACAAGGGTTCTTTCCCGCACGACGAGCTGATCGGTGCTCCCGAGGGCAGTGTTGTCCGAACCACGGGAAACGTCGCCTACCTCGCGCTGCGCCCCCTGCTCCCCGACTACGTCCTGTCCATGCCCCGCGGTGCCGCCGTGGTCTACCCGAAGGACGCGGGCCAGATCCTCGCCTTCGGCGACATCTTCCCCGGCGCGCGCGTCGTCGAAGCCGGCGTCGGCTCGGGTGCGCTCAGCACCTTCCTGCTGCGCGCCATCGGCGAGCAGGGCATGCTGCACTCCTACGAGCGCCGCGAGGACTTCGCCGAGATCGCCCAGCAGAACGTCGAGCGCTACTTCGGCTCGCCGCACCCCGCCTGGCAGCTCACCGTCGGCGACCTCCAGGACAACCTCTCGGACACCGACGTCGACCGCGTCGTCCTCGACATGCTCGCTCCCTGGGAGTGCCTCGAGGCCGTCTCCAAGGCGCTCGTGCCCGGCGGCATCCTCTGCGCCTACGTCGCCACCACCACCCAGCTCTCGCGCACCGTCGAGTCCATCCGGGAGATCGGCTGCTTCGCCGAGCCGCAGCCCTGGGAATCGATGATCCGCAACTGGCACGTGGAAGGCCTCGCCGTCCGGCCCGACCACCGCATGATCGGCCACACCGGCTTCCTCGTGACCGCCCGCCGTCTCGCGGACGGCGTCGAGCCGCCGCTGCGCCGCCGCCGCCCCTCCAAGGGCGCCTACGGCGAGGACTACGACGGTCCCGGCAGCCGGAGCGGTTCCTCGGCCCCCCGCGACTGAGACCCCGCACAACGCGCGTAAGCCGCCGCCGAGTTCCCGGACCGACCCGGGAACCCGGCGGCGGCGCTTTCGTACCGTCCCCCGCCACCCCCGCCGTTCCCCTCGGGTGTGAGGTGTGGCACGATGCTGGCCACCCCCGCCCGCCGGCCTCCCTCCGGCACCGCCTCTCCAGGCCTCCAGGAACCACAGGAGACATACCGCGTGCAGCCCTCCGCGCTCCCGGACCTCGCGCACACCGACGCCAAGCCGGTGCACTGGCTCGCCACCGCCGCGGCCATGGCCGCGGTCGTCGCCGCGGCGGGCATGCTCCAGCCCGAAGCCGTCACCGCCACCGCCACGGCGTCCGAGAGCCACGTCGCCACGCAGCACGGCGGCGCTCCCGCCCGGACGGCACCCGACCCGGCCGGCGTCACCTTCCCGCTCGACTGCGGCACCGCCGGGCAGACCGTGGCCGAAAGCGCCCCCGGAGACCTCGACGGCGACGGCGTACCCGAAACCGTGGCCGTCGTCCGCTGCGCCGCCGGGTCCGGGACCCCGCCCAGCGGTATCTACGTCCTGACACAGCGGAGCGGGGCCGCACCCCGGGTCGTGGCGACCCTGGTGGACCCCGCTCAGAAACTCAGCGTCACCGACCTCACCGTCCGTGACGGGCGGATCTCGGCGACCCTGCTCGGCTACTCCTCCGCCGAGGTACCGCGCTGCTGCCCCGACGACCTGGACCACGCCGGCTGGCAGTGGAAGGGCAACGCGTTCATCAAGACCTCGGACCCCGCCGGAAGCACCGCCCGGGCGACCTGAGGGTCACTCCGCGTCCGGCCCGAAGACCTCCACACGGTCCGCCACACGGCGTACGTGGATGCAGTCGCCCGGGCACTCCTTGGCCGAATCCACCACGTCCTGGAGCAGCGGCAGCGGCACCGGCGTCGTCGCGCCCTTGTCCTGGAGGAGCTCGTCCTCGTCGCTCTTCACGTAGGCCAGACCGTCGATGTCCAGTTCGAACACCTCAGGTGCGTACTGCACGCAGATGCCGTCGCCCGTACAGAGGTCCTGGTCGATCCAGACCTCGAGGTCCTGCGTGTCGCCGTCGCCCGGAGCGTCCTGCTGCACGGTCATGTGTCCTGCCGTTCCCTGCGTATCTGCACCAATTGAAGCCAGCCCTGACGGGTGTTGAACGCTTCGACGATACAACCGGCTGCTTTCCTGTGCCGAAGGGTGGGTATTCCCTTGGCGTGAGGGAGAGCGCAAGGGTGAAGATCGGACACACTCCCGGGTCTTTGTGATCTAGGGGTTTCAATCATCACCCACCCAGGTAGGGTCAGGAAGCGTCCAGCTCCCCTTGGAGGAGGTGAGGACCGTGGCAGCCCACGACGACGACATCAACCGCGGCATCCGGCCCGGGCGGGGGTCAGAAGACCCAGCCGGCCAGGTCGCCTATCTCGAGCAGGAAATCGCCGTCCTGCGACGTAAGCTCGCCGACTCTCCGCGTCATACGAGGATTCTCGAAGAGCGGATCGTCGAGTTGCAGACCAACCTGGCAGGCGTGTCCGCGCAGAACGAGCGGCTCGCCGGCACGCTCCGCGAGGCCCGCGACCAGATCGTGGCCCTCAAGGAGGAGGTCGACCGGCTCGCCCAGCCGCCGGCCGGCTTCGGTGTCTTCCTGCAGGCCAACGAGGACGACACCTGCGACATCTTCACCGGGGGCCGCAAGCTCCGGGTGAACGTCAGCCCCAGCGTCGAGCTCGAAGGCCTCCGGCGAGGCCAGGAAGTCATGCTCAACGAAGCGCTCAACGTGGTCGAGGCCATGGAATTCGAGCGGGCCGGGGACATCGTCACCCTCAAGGAGATCCTCGAGGACGGCGAGCGCGCCCTGGTCATCGGGCACACCGACGAGGAACGGGTGGTGAGGCTCGCCGAGCCCCTCCTGGACATCACCATCCGCCCCGGCGACGCCCTCCTGCTCGAACCCAGGTCCGGCTACGTCTACGAAGTGGTCCCCAAGAGCGAGGTCGAGGAACTCGTCCTCGAAGAGGTCCCGGACATCGACTACGACAAGATCGGCGGCCTGGGCGACCAGATCGAACTGATCCGCGACGCGGTCGAGCTCCCCTACCTCCACCCGGACCTCTTCAAGGAGCACGAACTCCGTCCGCCGAAGGGCATCCTGCTCTACGGCCCTCCCGGCTGCGGCAAGACGCTCATCGCCAAGGCCGTCGCCAACTCGCTGGCCAAGAAGGTCGCCGAGGTCACCGGACAGCCCGCGGGCAAGAGCTACTTCCTCAACATCAAGGGCCCCGAACTCCTCAACAAGTACGTCGGCGAGACCGAGCGGCACATCCGCCTCGTCTTCCAGCGCGCCCGGGAGAAGGCCAGCGAGGGCACCCCCGTCATCGTCTTCTTCGACGAGATGGAGTCCCTCTTCCGCACTCGTGGTTCCGGCGTCAGCTCGGACGTGGAGAACACCATCGTCCCCCAGCTGCTCGCCGAGATCGACGGTGTGGAGGGCCTGGAGAACGTCATCGTCATCGGCGCCTCCAACCGTGAGGACATGATCGACCCCGCGATCCTGCGGCCCGGCCGGCTCGACGTGAAGATCAAGATCGAGCGTCCGGACGCGGAGGCCGCGAAGGACATCTTCGCCAAGTACCTCACCCCCTCGCTGCCGCTGCACTCGGACGACCTGGCCGAGCACACCGGCTCCAAGGAAGCCGCCGCCCACGCGATGATCCAGTCCGTCGTGGAGCGGATGTACACGGAATCCGAGGAGAACCGCTTCCTCGAGGTCACCTACGCGAACGGCGACAAGGAAGTCCTCTACTTCAAGGACTTCAACTCCGGAGCGATGATTCAGAACATCGTGGACCGGGCGAAGAAAATGGCCATCAAGGCATTCCTCGAGCAGGGCCAGAAGGGCCTGCGCGTCTCCCATCTCCTCCAGGCGTGCGTGGACGAGTTCAAGGAGAACGAGGACCTGCCGAACACCACCAATCCGGACGACTGGGCCCGGATCTCCGGAAAGAAGGGCGAGCGGATCGTCTTCATCCGCACGCTCGTCACCGGAAAGCAGGGCGCGGACACCGGTCGTTCCATCGACACGGTGGCGAATACCGGACAGTACCTGTAAAACGCAGACCGGCTGCGGATGCCCGGCAGGGTATCCGCAGCCGGCCGTTTTCCCGGCAGCGCCGACCACACCCGAACAATGACGCAATTGATCTCCCCACCGGCGCAGAGGCGCTCTAGGCTCTGCCGTACCGCCGAGTCGCGCAGTGCGGGGACGGGCACCGCCGACCAGCAGCGGTACTTGAGCGCCGCTCCCGGACGGGAGCGCCGCCGGGCAAGGAGGGCCGCATGACCGTACGGCGAGTGATGGGCATCGAGACCGAGTACGGGATCTCCGTGCCCGGGCAACCCAACGCCAATGCCATGCTCACCTCGTCCCAGATCGTCAACGCCTACGCGGCGGCGATGCACCGGGCGCGCCGCGCCCGCTGGGACTTCGAGGAGGAGAATCCGCTGCGCGACGCGCGAGGCTTCGACCTCGCCCGGGACACCGCGGACTCCAGCCAGCTCACCGACGAGGACATCGGCCTGGCCAATGTGATCCTCACCAACGGCGCGCGGCTGTACGTCGACCACGCGCACCCGGAGTACAGCTCACCCGAGATCACCAATCCGCTGGACGCCGTGCTCTGGGACAAGGCGGGCGAGCGGGTGATGGCGGAGGCGGCCGAACGGGCCGCGGCGATCCCCGGGGCCCAGCCGATCCACCTCTACAAGAACAACACCGACAACAAGGGCGCGTCCTACGGCACCCACGAGAACTACCTGATGAGGAGGGAGACCCCCTTCTCGGACATCGTGCGCCACCTGACCCCGTTCTTCGTCTCCCGCCAGGTCGTCACCGGCGCGGGCCGCGTCGGCATCGGCCAGGACGGCCAGGAGCACGGATTCCAGATCAGCCAGCGCGCGGACTACTTCGAGGTCGAGGTCGGCCTCGAGACCACCCTCAAGCGCCCCATCATCAACACCCGCGACGAACCGCACTCCGACGCCGAGAAGTACCGCAGGCTGCACGTCATCATCGGCGACGCGAACCTCTCCGAGATCTCGACCTATCTGAAGCTCGGCACCACCTCGCTGGTCCTGGCCATGATCGAGGACGGCTTCATCAACGTGGACCTGGCGGTCGACCAGCCGGTCCGCACGCTGCACCAGGTCTCGCACGACCCCTCGCTGAAGCAGCTGGTCACGCTCCGCAGCGGCCGGACACTCACCGCGGTGCAGCTCCAGATGGAGTACTTCGAGCTGGGCCGCAAGTACGTCGAGGAGCGGTACGGGGCGGACGCCGACGAGCAGACCAAGGATGTCCTGGCCCGCTGGGAGGACACCCTGAACCGCCTGGAGAACGACCCCATGAGCCTGTCCGGCGAGCTGGACTGGATCGCCAAGCGGGAGCTGATGGAGGGCTACCGGCGCCGTGACGGCCTCGACTGGGACGCCCCGCGCCTGCACCTGGTGGACCTCCAGTACGCCGACGTACGGGCCGACAAGGGCCTGTACAACCGGCTGGCTGCCCGGGGGAGGATCAAGCGGCTCCTCGACGAGAACGACGTCGAGCGGGCCCGTACGAAGCCCCCCGAGGACACCCGGGCCTATTTCCGGGGCCGCTGCCTGGAGCAGTACGCGGACGACGTCGCCGCGGCCTCCTGGGACTCGGTCATCTTCGACCTGCCGGACCGTGACTCGCTGCAACGGGTTCCGACGATGGAACCGTTGCGAGGTACACGTACTCACGTCAAGGAGCTCCTGGACCGCTGCCGGACCGCGGAAGAGCTGGTCCGGACGCTCACGGGGGGCTGAAAGGCGCGCCGGCTGGGAATCAATCAGATGACCTCCGGACGTTGAGGAAAGTACCGAGCCAATGTCGGACCCCGTGGGTAGGGTCTGATCAAGTGCTTCGAACCGAGCGGGGTGAGCTACATGGCGACCAAGGACACCGGCGGCGGACAGCAGAAGGCGACACGTTCCACCGAGGAGGCCGAGGAGCAGGCGCAGGAAGCGCAGGCGTCCGAGGACCTCAAGGAACGGCAGGAGAAGCTCAGCGACGACGTCGACGACGTCCTGGACGAGATCGACGACGTCCTCGAGTCCAACGCCGAGGACTTCGTTCGAAGCTTCGTACAAAAAGGCGGACAGTAAGAAGAAATGTCCGAATCGGGCGAAGAGAAGTGGTGCTCCGGCTGTAAAAGGGATGTGCCACTCCCCTCCTTCGCGTCGGACAGGAACCGACGCGACGGGCTTCAGCCTCGGTGCCGGGGGTGGGGGGGCCCCCAAGGGGGCCCCGC
>NZ_JBHVQX010000021.1:0-157968 GCF_042886395.1 Streptomyces sp. NPDC058008
TCACCGGGGCCCTCCGGGCGCTTCCCTTCGTTCTTGCGTTTCCGACTCTATCAGACTCTTTCGTGTCCGATTCCCGGCCGAAGCGGGTTCGTGCTTGTTTCGCTTTCCAGTTCTTCGCTTTCGCGTTTCCCTTTCCGGCGAGTCCGACTTTACCAGACTCTTTTCCGTTCCGTTTCCGGTCCGAATTCGATTCCAGCGGCCTGCGGAGTGGCCTTTGCCTTTCGGCTGACTCGACTTTATCAGAAGCAATTCGGCCGAAGCGAATCCGGCTGTCTGCTTGAAAGAGAAGAATCGATCGGCTCTGCGAAGACGATGTCCTCTGCACGAGCGAGATGAACTTTAGACGTTCATGCCCGGGCTGTCCAGCCCGTTGCAACCGTTAAAATCTACCTCCCCACGCGAACCGTGTCAACAGTTTTTTGTGGGCGACCAGGAGACTAGCAGGTCAGCGGCCGTGCATGCACATCGGCTCTCAGGCTGCGGTGGGAAGCTCCGCGCTGCGTTCCCCGGCATCGACGTCCCCCGTGTCCCCGGCACGGGCGGCCCGGCCTCCGAGGATGTAGACGTAGGCGAGAAAGGCCAGCTCAGCCGCGACACCGATGGTGATGCGGGCCCAGGTGGGAAGGCCCGACGGGGTGACGAAGCCTTCGATGACGCCTGACACGAACAGGACCAGCGCCAGACCGATGGCCATGCCCAGGGCGGCCCGGCCCTGCTGGGCCAGGGCCGCGCGCCGGGTGCGGGGGCCCGGGTCGATGACCGTCCAGCCGAGGCGGAGGCCCGTGCCCGCCGCGACGAAGACCGCGGTCAGTTCGAGCAGACCGTGCGGGAGGACGAGTCCCAGGAAGGTGTCCAGCCGGCCGACGGAGGACATCAGCCCGATCCCGACGGCGAGGTTGAGGACGTTGACGAAGAGGATCCAGACGACCGGCAGGCAGAGGAAGGCTCCCAGCACCAGGCACATGGCCGCCGCCTGGGCGTTGTTCGTCCAGACCTGGGCGGCGAACGACGCTGCCGGGTGGCTGGAGTAGTACGTCTCGTACTCGCCGCCGGGCCGGGTCAGCGCGCGCAGGTCCTCCGGAGCGGCGATGGACGCCTGCACCTCGGGGTGCGTGCCGATCCACCAGCCGATGACGGCCGCCAGCAGTACGGAGAGCACCGCCGTGGGTATCCACCAGTGGCGCGAGCGGTAGACGGCCGCGGGAAAGCCGGCGGTCAGGAAGCGTGCGGCGTCGCGCCACGACGCGCGCCTCGTCCCGGTCACCGTGGAACGCGCCCGGGCCACGAGCTGGGTGAGGCGAGCGGTCAGCACGGGGTCGGGGGCGGTGGACCGGATCAACGACAGGTGGGTGGCCGTGCGCTGGTAGAGGGCGACGAGTTCGTCCGCCTCCTCACCTGTCAGGCCGCGCCCCCGGCGCAGAAGATGGTCCAGGCGGTCCCACTCGGTGCGGTGGGCGGTGACGAAGACGTCGAGATCCATGGTCGGCTGCTGCTCCAGGCATGGTGCGTACGGGTCCGTACAACGGCGGTGCGCTGCGGGTCAGCTTGGCAGACTGGGATACCGACGGGCAGAGAAGGGCGGCGAGGGGTGGGTGGCGATGGATGAGCTCGTGACCGGAGACGCGGTCGTACTGGGGTTGCGGCCCGCGAGGCTGCCGAGCCGGGCGTTGGCGATCGCCATCGACCTCGCGGTGCTCCTGGCAGTGTTCGTCCTGCTGTCGGTCGGTCTGGCCGTGGCGACCGTGACGCTCGACGACGCGGCGGCGGCCGCTGTCGCCGTCGCCACGTTCCTTCTCGTGCTGGTGGGCGGGCCCGTGTCGGTCGAGACCCTCAGCCAGGGCCGTTCGCTCGGGAAGCTCGCCTGCGGACTTCGTGTGGTGCGGGACGACGGCGGCCCGATCCGGTTCCGGCACGCGCTCGTGCGGGGAGCGATGGGGGTGGTCGAGATCATGGGGACGTTCGGAGTGGTGGGCTGTATCGCCTCGCTGGTGTCCGCCCGTGGCCGTCGGCTGGGTGACGTGTTCGCGGGAACGCTCGTCGTGCGCGAGCGGGTACCGGCCGGCCGGGGCGTCGCCGTGCCGCCTCCCCCGCCCTGGCTCGTGGGGCGCTTCGCGCAGCTGGACCTCTCGGGCGTACCCGACGGCCTCTGGCTGGCCGTACGGCAGTACCTGACGCGGATGAACCAGCTCGACGCGACGGTGCGCGGGTCCCTGGCCGAACGGCTCTCCGAGGACCTCGTCGCGCGGACGGGCGTTCCTGTTCCGCCGGGGGTGCCCGCGGCCGCTTACCTGGCGGCGGTGGTGAACGAGCGGCAGGCGCGGGACGTCCGGCGGATGTCCGCCCCGGCGGCCGGACGCGGGGACCGGGTACCGGAGCCCTCCGCCCCGGCCGTACCCGTGCCCCGGGAGCCCGCCGGTGACCGCCCCGTGGGCGGCCCACCGTCGGGGGACGGTGCCGGTACGACGGCCCCACCCGTCCTGTACGAGAAGTCCGGGGCGGGCGGAGCGAGGAAGGACGGGGACGGGGCGCGGGCCTCGACCGGGTTCGCCCCGCCCGCCTGAGCGCCCCGCCGCCTCAGGGCCGCCGCCCGCCCCGGCGCACTCGCCCGGGCTCCGGCGCGGGTGCCCGGAGTTCCGGCCCCGCCCGGGTACCCGACTCCGCCTTCAGGCCGCCCCGCCGGCCGGGCCCGGCATGGCCGAGGGCGGGGATTCGAGGTGTTCCAGCTCCATGCCCGGCGCGGCCAGCACCACGTCACCGGCGAGGTGGACGGTGTGCTGATCACCGGTGTCCAGTGCGTTGACCTGGTACTCGTCCACGATCAGGGGCCCGTTGTCAGTGGCGTGCGCTTCACTGTTCAGCAGAGACCAGGACTGGTCCACGGTGAGGGGGGCGAGAACCGGGTCCGTGAAGGTGACCAGACGGACACGGGTCGCGGGGGAATCGGGGGTGAGGCGCAGGAGCCGGGCCGTGGCGATGAGGAAAGCGGGGGATGCGCCGGAGAAGGTGTGGGCGCGGACATTGCCTTCGGTGGCATGGGTGCCGGTGGGATCCGTCCGTACCCAGGTGACCCCGTCGAGGGCGGCGCCGCGGATCTGCCAGCTCGCGGCGTGCAGTTCGAGACGGATGGGACGGCCGAGTTCGTCCAGGGCCAGATCGACGGAACCCAGGTGGGCGCCCGAGGGGGCCGTGGTCTGGGAGACGTAGCGCCAGCCTGACGGGCCGGGCGCGCAGTGGAAGTGTTCTTCGCCGAGGGGGGAGTGGTCGTGGACATCGTGGAGCGAATAACGGCCGCGGGGCATGGGGTCCTTCGGGTTCCTCGGGCTGTGCGGGTGCGGTAACGGGGCAGGCCCCCGGCACGGGGGTGCGGGGGCCTGCGCTCGGACCTGCTGCTGAGAGCCGCGCCGGCCGGTGGCCGACGGGCCGCTCAGTAGCGGTAGAGGTCCGACTTGTACGGGCCCTCGACCGGGACGCCGATGTAGTCGGCCTGCTCCTGACGCAGGGTCGTCAGCTTCACACCCAGCGCGTCGAGGTGGAGGCGGGCGACCTTCTCGTCCAGGTGCTTCGGCAGCACGTAGACGTCGGTCGGGTACGCCTCGGGCTTGGTGAACAGCTCGATCTGGGCCAGGGTCTGGTCCGCGAACGAGTTGGACATGACGAACGACGGGTGACCGGTGGCGTTGCCGAGGTTCAGCAGGCGGCCCTCGGACAGCACGATGAGGACCTTGCCGTCCGCGAACGTCCAGGTGTGGACCTGCGGCTTGACCTCGTCCTTGACGACGCCGTCGATCTTGGCCAGGCCGGCCATGTCGATCTCGTTGTCGAAGTGGCCGATGTTGCCGACGATGGCCTGGTGCTTCATCCGGGCCATGTCGGAGGCCATGATGATGTCCTTGTTGCCCGTCGTCGTGACGAAGATGTCCGCGGTCTCCACCACGTCGTCCAGCGTCGCGACCTGGTAGCCGTCCATCGCGGCCTGCAGGGCGCAGATGGGGTCGATCTCCGTGATGATCACCCGGGCGCCCTGGCCGCGGAGGGACTCGGCGCAGCCCTTGCCCACGTCGCCGTAGCCGCAGACGACGGCGGTCTTGCCGCCGATCAGGACGTCGGTGGCGCGGTTGATGCCGTCGATCAGCGAGTGGCGGCAACCGTACTTGTTGTCGAACTTCGACTTGGTGACGGCGTCGTTGACGTTGATCGCCGGGAAGAGGAGGGTGCCGTCGCGGTGCATCTCGTACAGCCGGTGCACACCGGTCGTGGTCTCCTCGGTCACACCGCGGATCTCGGACGCCAGCTGGGTCCACTTCTGCGGGGACTCTCCGAGCGTGCGGTTCAGCAGGGTGAGGATGTGGGCGTACTCCTCGCTGTCCGCGGTCGACGGGTCCGGTGCCTCGCCGGCCTTCTCGAACTCGACGCCCTTGTGGACGAGGAGGGTGGCGTCACCACCGTCGTCGAGGATCATGTTCGGACCGCCGGTGGGCGTGTTCGGCCAGGTCAGGGCCTGCTCCGTGCACCACCAGTACTCCTCCAGGCTTTCGCCCTTCCAGGCGAAGACCGGGACGCCGGCGGGGGCGTCCGGGGTGCCGTTCGGGCCGACCGCGATGGCGGCCGCGGCGTGGTCCTGGGTGGAGAAGATGTTGCAGGAGGCCCAGCGGACGTCGGCGCCCAGGGCGACGAGGGTCTCGATGAGCACGGCGGTCTGCACGGTCATGTGCAGCGAGCCGGTGATCCGGGCGCCGGCCAGCGGCTGCGTGGCGGCGTACTCCTTGCGGATCGACATCAGGCCGGGCATCTCGTGCTCGGCGAGGGTGATCTCCTTGCGCCCGAAGGGGGCGAGGGAGAGGTCGGCGACCTTGAAGTCCTGGCGATTGGCGGCCGTCGTCATAACGGGCTGCTCCTCGTGGTGGGTCGAGGGTGGGATGGCTGGCTCTGCGGCGGCCACGGGCACACGAATGCCCGGGCGATCCGCAGTGCAGTCCGTCGGAGGCCCTCTCTCCCTCGGCCGGCCCGCGCGGCGGACCGATCGACCGCCATCAGCAGCGACGTCTGGTACTGCCCCGAATCTACACCGAACGGCCCAGCGAGCCCCAGCCCGCCCGGGCGGCGGGGTGGTTCGCTGGGCCGTTCGGGGCTGATCCTCGGCGGGTCAGTGGCCGGATCCGGACGGGTCGTCGTCGGGGGACGCGGCGTCGGTCTTGCCCGGGTTGGTGCCGGCCGCGGCGGCCGCCTCGTTGTAGAGGTCGGGCTCGAGGTAGATGACCCGGGCGATCGGGACGGCTTCGCGGATCCGGTTCTCGGCGGCGTTGATCGCCTCCGCGACCTCGGCGGCGGACTCCTCGGCCCGTACCGCGATCTTGGCGGCCACCAGCAGTTCCTCGGGGCCGAGGTGGAGCGTGCGCATGTGGATGATGCGGGTGACGGTGTCGCCGTCGACCACCGAGGCGCGGATCTTCTCGACGTCCTCGATGCCGGCCGCCTCGCCGAGCAGCAGCGACTTCGTCTCCGCGGCGAGGACGATCGCGATCACGATCAGCAGGATGCCGATGCAGAGGGTGCCGATGCCGTCCCACACCCCGTTCCCGGTGCCCACCGCGAGGCCGACGCCTCCGAGGGCCAGGACCAGGCCGACGAGCGCGCCGAAGTCCTCCAGGAGCACGACGGGGAGCTCGGGGGCCTTGGCGCGCCGGATGAACTGCGTCCAGGACAGCTTGCCGCGGGTCTGGTTGGACTCCGCGATGGCCGTACGGAAGGAGAAGCCCTCGGCGATGATCGCGAAGACCAGCACCCCGACCGGCCAGTACCAGGCCTCCAGCTCGTGCGGGTGCTTGATCTTCTCGTAGCCCTCGTAGATCGCGAACATGCCGCCGACCGAGAACAGCACGATGGACACGAGGAAGGCGTAGATGTACCGCTCGCGCCCGTAGCCGAAGGGGTGCTGGGGGGTCGCCTCCCGCTGGGCCTTCTTGCCGCCGAGCAGCAGGAGCCCCTGGTTGCCCGAGTCCGCCAGTGAGTGGACGCTCTCCGCCAGCATCGATGACGAACCGCTGAAGAGGAACGCCACGAATTTGGCCACTGCGATCGCGAGGTTGGCGGCGAGAGCCGCCACGATCGCCTTGGTTCCGCCTGACGCGCTCATGGGTGCCTGGTGTCCCTTCATCGGTGCCGCGGCACTCGCGCCGCGTTACGGCGGGACATTGTTGCAGCCGTCGGTGCGGCCCGTACGTCAGACCACCACGGTCGCCCGGAAGACCGTTCCCGTACCGGTGACTTGGACCGTTTCGTCCGCGGGTACGAACACCGATTCGCCGGGCGCGAGGGCGATCTCCCCTGCCCGGGGCGCGCCCGCGGTGCAGAGCAGGATCTGCGGGGTGCCCGCCGTCAGGTCGACGGGGGCTCCGCCGGGCGGCAGGACGTAGCGCGACAGACGGAACTCGTCGACCGGCGTCTCGTACAGCTCCTCGCCGCCGGGCGAGGCCTCCGGGCGCAGGATCGCGGGCTCGCCGGCCTCGAACCGGACGATGCGCAGCAGTTCGGGGACGTCGATGTGCTTGGGGGTCAGGCCGCAGCGCAGCACGTTGTCGGAGTTGGCCATGATCTCGACCCCCAGGCCGCCGAGATAGGCGTGCGGGACACCGGCGCCGAGGAACATGGCCTCGCCGGGCTGGAGTTGTACGTGGTTCAGCAGCATGGCCGCGATGACACCGGCGTCGCCGGGGTAGTGGCGGGCGATCTGGGCGTACGGGGCGTGCGCGCCGCCGAGCCGTTCCGCGGCCTCGGCCGCCTCGGCGACGGTGTGCTCCATCTCCTGCGGATCCGCGCCGAGGATCGCCGTGAGGACCTCCCGCAGGGCGCCTTCCTCGGGGCGGGCGCGGAGCAGGTCCACGTACGGCTTGAGGGAGTCGACGCCGAGGGCGGCCATCAGGTCGGCGGCCTCGGCGGGCCTGCGGAAGCCGCACAGTCCGTCGAACGGCGTGAGCGCGCAGATCAGTTCGGGTTTGTGGTTGGCGTCCTTGTAGGTGCGGTGCGGCGCGTCGACGGGAACGCCGCGGCGCTCCTCGTCGGCGTAGCCCCGCTGTGCCTGTGCGAGGTCGGGGTGGACCTGGAGGGACAGCGGTGCGCCGGCCGCGAGGAGTTTCAGGAGGAAGGGGAGGCGGGGGCCGAAGGCGTGGACGGCCGCGGAGCCGAGTTCGCGCTCGGGGTCGGCGGCGATGACCTCCGTGAGGGAGAGCTCACCGGTCCGGGAGCCCGTGCCGGATCCCGCTGCGTCCGTCTCGGTGTGCGCGGCGCCCGGTGCGGCGGGGCGGGTGAGGCGCGAAGGGGCTCCCGGGTGGGCTCCCATCCACATCTCGGCCTGCGGTTCGCCGGTGGGGGTCGTGCCGAGCAGCTCGGGGATGGCCGTGGTGGACCCCCAGGCGTAGGGGCGCACGGTGTTGGAGAGCCGGTCCATGGAGATGTGTCCTCGTGTCGTGCGCGGGGGCGTGGGGGTCCGGGGGATGCGCGGGCGGTCAGGCCCGGTTGTCGGATGCCAGGGAGGCGTAGACGGCGGCGAAGTCGGTGACCGCGAGGAGTTCGGCGAGGGTTTCGAGCTCGCTGCCCTCCTCCGGTTCGAGTTCGCTGATGGCCGTGTCGTGGCTCAGGGCCAGTTCGCGGGCGGCGGGGCCCGCGGTCAGGCCGCCCGCCGGACGGTCGCGGAGCAGGACGACCCGGGCGCGCATGGCCTCCGGCTCGTCCACCCGGTCCCGGAAGAAGTCGTCGGGGTCGCCCCCGGCCGCGAACGCTCCGGCGAGCAGCCCGCCGTGGGAGGGCAGGGCCTGCGGCAGCTCGGCCACGAGGGCGGGGCGGCCGGCGAGCTCGGCCAGGACGGCGGCGAAGCGGCGGCCCACGGGGCCGGCGGCCTCTCCTTCCGTCCAGACGAGGGGCAGGCTGTCGGCGAGTTCCGAGGCGAGGGTCTTGGCCGGGTTGCTGTACGTGGCGATGGCCGGTCCGCAGCGCTCGGCGGTGCGGTCGAGGCGGTCGGCGACCTTCTGCAGCGTCTCGGGGGTCGCGTCGATCAGGCCCACCCGGTCGAGGAGGGCGAGCAGCGGGGTGAGCAGGGCCCAGAGCGTGCCGGGGCCCGCCGCCGAGGTCTCGGCGTCGTACTCGCCGTGCGGGGCGGCCGCCATGGGCACGACGAGTCCGTGGATCCCGTCGACGGCCTCGCGCAGCGGGGACCGGACGGGTGCGACGGCGACGACCGTGCAGCCGCGGCGGTACGCCTGCTCGGCGAGCCGTGCGAGGCCCGGTTCCGAACCGTCGGCCGTGGCGATGAGCAGCAGGTCCACGGATCCTGCCCACCCGGGCAGCGCCCAGCGCAGCGCTCCGGCCGCCGCGGCGACCCCGGTGGGACGGATCGCGGTGACGGGCGCGGAGGCACCCGCGAGGGCGCCGATCAGGTCGGCGACACCGGACGCCGCGGTACCGGGGCCCGCGACGAGGACGGCGCGCGGCCGTCCTTCGGGGGCCAGCGCGCCGACGCCGGCCTCGGCCGCGTGCCGGGCGGCGGTGCGGACGCGGGCTCCGGCCTCGGCGGCACCGCGCAGCAGACCTCGCCGGTCCGCTCGGGCCAGGGCTTCCGGTGCGTCGAGCAACGACTCGTCGAGCATGGTGGTGGGCCTCCGATCACCGTGCTGATCAGGGTGCGGGTTACGCGGGGCGGCGGGCCTCGTCGACGAGGAGCACCGGAATGCCGTCCCGGACCGGGTAGGCGAGACCGCAGTCCGCTCCGGTGCAGACCAGCTCGGGGCTTTCGTCCGCCGACCTGTCGTCGAGCCCGGCGTGGCAGGCCGGGCAGGCGAGGATCTCCAGGAGGCCGGCTTCGAGCGGCATGGGGTGGGTCCCTTCAGGCATGCGGTGCGGATCCGGTCCGGACCCGGTTCGGGTCCGCGGAGCGCGGGGCGTGGTCAGCCTACCGCCGTGCCAGGGGGGTCGCGGTCCGGCGGGGCCCCGCCGGACAGGGCATCCGTCAGCGGCGCGCGTACGCGGACCGCACGGGCGTCGCGGGTGCTCGTCGGCGGCCTCCCGGCGAGGCGCGGCACCCCTGGCGCCGGCCGGCGAGGCGCGGGCCCGTGGTGCCCGCGTCCACGCGGCGTGTGCCCGTGGTGCGCTCCCACACGGCGCGTACCCGTGGATCCGGCGGGCACACCCGGGGCGACGGGCCGCGGGCGCTCACGCTGCCCGTACCCGTACCCGTGGCCGCGCCCGGGGGCCGGTTCCTGTCGCTGTGTGTCCCCGCACCCACCCGGCACGCCCGGGTCACGCGCGGACGCGTGCGAGGACCTCGTCGCGGACCGCGGCCATGGTCCTCTCGTCCCGTGCCTCCACGTTCAGGCGCAGCAGCGGTTCGGTGTTGGAGGCGCGGAGGTTGAACCACCAGTCGGGCCCGGTCACCGTGAGGCCGTCGAGCTCGTCGAAGCGCACGTCGTCGCGTCCCTCGTACGCCGCCCTGATCGCGGCGAGGCTGGCCGCCTGGTCGGCCACGGTGGAGTTGATCTCGCCGGATCCCGCGTAGCGGTCGTACCGGTCCAGGAGTCCGGAGAGCGGGCCCTCCTGACCGCCGAGCGCGGCCAGGACGTGGAGGGCGGCGAGCATCCCCGTGTCGGCGTTCCAGAAGTCGCGGAAGTAGTAGTGCGCCGAGTGCTCGCCGCCGAAGATCGCGCCGTGCTCGGCCATCTCGGCCTTGATGAAGGAGTGCCCGACACGGGTGCGGACGGGGGTTCCGCCGTTCTCACGGACGACCTCGGGCACGGACCAGGAGGTGATCAGGTTGTGGATGACGGTGCCGGAGCCGCCGTTGCGGGCCAGTTCGCGGGCGGCGACCAGGGCCGTGACGGCGGACGGGGACACGCCCTCGCCGCGCTCGTCGACCACGAAGCAGCGGTCCGCGTCGCCGTCGAATGCGAGCCCGAGGTCGGCGCCCTCGGCGAGGACGCGGGCCTGGAGGTCGACGATGTTCTTCGGGTCGAGGGGGTTGGCCTCGTGGTTGGGGAAGGTCCCGTCGAGCTCGAAGTACAGGGGTACGAGGTCGAGGGGCAGCCCCGCGAAGACGGTGGGGACGGTGTGGCCGCCCATGCCGTTGCCCGCGTCCACGACGACCTTGAGCGGCCGGATCCCGGAGAGGCCGACGAGGCCCAGCAGGTGCGCGGCGTAGTCGGCGAGGGTGTCGCGCTCGGTGACCGTGCCCGGGGCGGTGGCGGTCGCGGCGGGCAGGCCGTGCTCGGACCACCGCTCGACCAGGGTGCGGATCTCGGTGAGGCCGGTGTCCTGGCCCACCGGTGCGGCCCCGGCGCGGCACAGCTTGATGCCGTTGTACCGCGCCGGGTTGTGCGAGGCCGTGAACATCGCGCCGGGCAGGTCCAGCGCCCCGGACGCGTAGTACAGCTGGTCCGTCGAGCAGAGCCCGATGAGGGTCACGTCCGCGCCGCGCGCCGTCGCGCCGCGGGCGAAGGCGGCGGCCAGGCCGGGCGAGGAGGGCCGCATGTCGTGGCCGATCACGATCGCGTCCGCGTCGGTGACCTGGACGAAGGCCGCGCCGAACAGTTCGGCGAGCGGCTCGTCCCACTGGTCGGGCACGACTCCGCGCACGTCGTACGCCTTCACGAGCTGCGACAGGTCAGCAACCACGGCCGGTCCTCCTGGGATCTTTACGGACCGCCCAAACTACCCGGCTCCCCCGGGCCCGCGGTCAGGGGAGCATCCAGCCCAGCAGCGCCGTGCTCTGCGCCATCACGACCAGGCACATCACCAGGAGCAGGCCGAGGCTCCAGGGCAGGACCTTGCGCAGCAGATCGCCCTCCCGTCCCGCGAGGCCGACGGCGGCGCAGGCGATCGTCAGGTTCTGGGGCGAGATCATCTTGCCGAGCACTCCCCCGGAGCTGTTGGCGGCGGCGAGGAGTTCGGGCGAGAGCCCGGACTCCCGTGCCGCGGACACCTGGAGGGCACCGAAGAGGGCGTTGGCGGAGGTGTCGGAGCCGGAGACGGCGACGCCGAACCAGCCCAGCACCGGGGAGAGGAAGGCGAGTCCGGCACCCGCCGCCGCGACGGACTGGCCGATGGTGGCGGCCTGCCCCGAGAGGTTCATGACGTAGGCGAGGGCGAGCACGGACGTCACGGTCAGGATCGCGTAGCGCAGTTCGTGCACGGTGGCGGCCCACTCCCGCGCCGCGGTACCCGCCCGTACGCCGATCACGGCCGCGGTGACCAGACCGGCGAGCAGGACGAGGGTGCCTCCCGTGCCGAGGAGGGGGAGCGAGAACGTGTTGGCCCCGACCGGTCGGCCGTCCGGTCCGGCGACGTCGAGGAAGGGCCAGTCGAAGACCCGCGTCGCCTCGGCCAGCAGCCGCTTGACGGGCGGTATCTGGGCGATCGAGAAGACCGCGACGATCAGGGCGTAGGGGGCGTAGGCGCGCAACACCTCGCGGCGCGGGTCCCGGGTGTCCAGGTCCTCGCTGCGCACGCCCGTCAGCACGGCCGCGCGTACGGGTTCGTCGGCGGGCCTGCGGGCGGCGGGAACGGCGATCAGGGCGCCCGCGCCGACCAGCGCCGCCGCGATGTCGGCGAGCTGGGCGGAGACGAAGTTGGACGCGGCGAACTGTGCGACGGCGAACGCGACTCCGCAGACGAGCGCGGGCATCCAGGTCTCCCGGAGCCCTCGCCTGCCGTCCACCAGGAAGACCAGGATCAGGGGGACGACGAGCGCCAGCAACGGCGTCTGGCGGCCGACGACGGTGGCGACGTCGTCCAGCGGCAGGCCGGTGACCTGCGCGAGCGTCACCACGGGGGTGCCCATGGCACCGAAGGCGACGGGCGCGGTGTTGGCGACCAGGGAGACGACGGCGGCCTTCACCGGGTCGAAACCGAGCGCGACGAGCATGACCGAGCAGATCGCGACGGGAGCGCCGAAGCCGGCCAGCGCCTCCAGGAGCGCGCCGAAGCAGAAGGCGATGACGAGCGCCTGGATGCGGGGGTCGTCGGAGACCCGGCCGAAGGAGCGCCGCAGGATGTCGAAGTGCTGTGTGCGGACGGTCATCCGGTACACCCAGAGGGCGTTGACGACGATCCACATGATGGGGAAGAGCCCGAACAGGACGCCCTGGGCCCCGGCGGACAGGGTCTGCCCGACGGGCATGCCGAACGCCAGCCACGCGACGAGCACCGCGACGGCGAGCCCGATGAGCCCGGCGCGGTGGGCCTTCATCCGGACGGCGCCGAGCAGCACCAGAACGGTCACCAATGGCAAGGAAGCGACAAGAGCGGACAGGGCGAGCGAATCGGCTACGGGTTCGAGTTGCTGGACAAACACACAGACCTCCCCGGATTCCGTGATGCGGAAGCGATCTCTCACGGGTGGGGGAATGGTCGTGTCCGCGACAAGGCACCGTCAATGCTCCGTACCGGAAAACTTCCGCGCGGCGCCCTCGGGCCGCGGACGCGACGCGTGGGACAGCTGATGCAGCGGGGGCACCGGCCGCGTACGCGGGACAGCGCGCCGGAGGATCTGCGGGCGGGACGCCAGAAGCCGGCGGACGGATCGTCAGGGTGCGGGCGGACGGGCGCCGGACAGCCGAGGGGGGAGGTCGGCGAGCCGGCGGGCAGGGGCCGGGCAGCCAGCAGGGGGTGGCAGAACAGCCGACGGGCGGAAGGCCGGACAGCCGACAAGCAGGGGCCGGACAGCCGACGGACGGGAGCGTCGGAGGTTCAGGGCACCAGCGGTCGAGTTTCGGCACGTCGGCCGGCGGAACGTCAGGGCAAACGTCAAGGCGTCGGCCGGCGGAACGTCAGGGCGCCGGCAGGCGGGGGCGCCGGAGGTTCAGGAGTCCGGGGAGCGCAGCACCCGCAGGTGCCCGCGGCGCGCGACCTCCACCGGGTCCGCCGCTCGTGGTCCCCTGCCGCCCTGCTGCCGGTCCTGGGGCCGGGCCGCCTCGCGCACGGCGTTGGCCAGCGCTTCGAGATCGTCACCGCTGGGGCGCGTGGGAGCGGAGGGGTCGGAGAGCCGGACGACCTCCCAGCCGCGTGGCGCGGTGAGCCGCTCGCCGTGCTCGGCGCAGAGGTCGTAGCAGTGGGGCTCGGCATAGGTGGCGAGCGGGCCGAGGACCGCGGTCGAGTCGGCATAGACGTACGTCAGTGTCGCGACGGCGGGACGGCCGCACGCGGTTCGCGAACAGCGACGTACAGGGCTCACGATGTTGGACGGTACCGCACTCTTGAGCGGGCTGCGACGACTCTCCCCCGGCTCACCCCCTCGTGTCGGCCCGTGGACCGGGTCCTACGGGGCTCCCGCACAACCGTCGCGACCTGCGGGAAAGCCGGTGCCGACCGGTGCTCGCGGGCCGCACCGGGGCCGCCGGAGGGAACCTGAGCGGTCGTCGGGCGAAGGGTCCGCGATCGGACCGGGGGCCGGAACCGCACTCGACTCTGGCCGGAATGTTCATTACGCGCCATCCGGCGGACCCGCGGGGAAGCCGTGATCGTCCCGGCCCGAGGAGGGTTACGCTGCGTCGGTGATGGACAGTCCCGTACCGCCCCTCCCGCCCGAGCCCCGCCCCCGGCGCCGCGACCGTCACGGCCGTGGCATGCGCGGACCGGTCGCACCGCCCCAGGTACCGCTGTCCGTCAGCAGGGCCGAGAGCTTCCGCGACCTCGTCCAGGACTCGGTGGAGCGGCTGGAGCGGCGCTGGCCGCAGCTGTCGGACGTCGACTTCCTCGTGCTCGACGTGCCGGGTTCGCTGGAGGACACCGTGCCGCTGGGGCGGGCGCTGTCCGCCGCCAAGGGCCGGCCCGCCCAGATCGTCGTCTACCGGCGGCCCGTCGAGATCCGCACCAAGAACCGGGACGAGCGCGCCCTGCTGGTGCACGAGGTCGTGGTGGAGCAGGTCGCGGAGCTGCTCGGCCTCGCGCCCGAGTCGGTCGACCCGCGCTACGGGCAGGACTGAGCCCGCCCGTAGCGCGCGCCCTCAGTCGTCCAGGACCGACAGGTCCTGTTCCACCGCGGGCACCTCGACCGTGCCACCGTCGTCCGGCAGCGTCTGCACGGTGAACATGTCGACCCCGCCCTCCGGGACCGTGAGGGTACGGGCGGCGTGCACCGGTCCGCCCGACTCCGTCTCCACCGTCAGGGCGTAACCGCCCTTCAGTCCGGTCGGGACCTCGGGGGTGACCTCCAGCGTCGTACCGCCCTTGACCGTGTACGTCTTGACGGTCGCCTCACCGCCCTCGCTGCCCGCCGACGCCGTGACCTTGACCTTCGCCGTTTCGCCGGGTGCGGCCAGCGAGAGCACCGAGCCCTTCGCACGGTTGTCGGCGACGCTCGCGCGCTCGCCAACCGGCCCGGTCGCCGGGATGAACGCGACCTCCTGCTTGGCGCCGGTGCCCCGCACCACGCGGAGCGCGGCGACCACCGGGGTCGTGCTGCCCTCGGCGGGCGACAGCCGGATCGAGCCGGGTTCCCCCCGGGTGACGTCCTTGAGGTCGACGCTCGCGGTCATCCGCGACTTGATGTGCAGGGTGTCGTTGCCGGCCGGCGAGAACGCCGCGTTCTTGCCGAGGAGTTGCACCTTCACATCAGCGTCGGCCTCCCCCGGTGCGAACGCCACCAGGCGTACGGAGGTGGCGTCGGCGGGGATCCCGGGAAGGATCTGCGTGCTCGCCGGGTCCGCCGACCTGGACAGCCAGTCGCTGCCCACCCCGTCCTCCGCGGCGCTCACGACGGCGCCGACGCGCCCGCTCCGGGTGGTGACGTGCACGGTCACGTTCTCGGCGGCCTCGTTGGTCAGGGTGGAGATCAGCATCGGGACGCTCGACCTCGCCGGGACCGTGATGCCCTCGCCGACATCGGACTTGAGGGCGCCCTCGGCGCCGAACAGCTCGATGTCCGCGACGGCGGCGGTGTCGTCGGGATTGGTCAGGTGGACGTAGTCCTGGCGGGACTTCCCGGTGCTCGCACCGGGGAACCAGAAGTCCGTGTCGGGGGCGGTGCAGCTGACACCGAGCAGCCCGCGGGCCCCGCCTGCGGCGGTCATGGTGGTCTGCTGCGCGGTCCAGCCGGGGGCGAACGCCCCCGTGGCGGTGCCGATCAGCGCGGGAGCGTCGGACTTGGAGGTGTCGGCGGTGGCCGCCTTGCCGGTCTCCTTGAGGGAGAGGACGGGCTTGCCGGCCGTCGCCTTCTCCTTGTCCGCCCCGTCCTTCTCCTCCTTCTCCTCGTCCTTGCCGGCCGGCTCGCCGTCGTCCGCCGGAAGGGCTTCCGCCGGCTCCAGCTCGGCGGCACCGGCCTCCCCGCCGCCGCCCTCCCCCGCCGGGGTGAAGGACGTGTACGTCGTGTCGGCCAGGTCGGAGGTGCTCGGCGCCGGGCAGAGCAGGCTGGAACGCTCGACGGGGAGCCGGACGGCCGCCTTCGCCTCCGTCACGCCCTCGTCGCCGGGCGCGTTGAGCGCGGCGAACCCGGTGACGGCGGCCAGGGCGACGACGCCCGCGATGAGGGACAGGGGGGTGGACTTCACTCGGACTCGCCTCGCGATGCGTTGCCGTTGCCGTTCGGCCACGGGCCCTGGCCCGGGGTCGTGTTCTGGTCGTGCCCGTCACGCCCGTCGTACGGGGCGGCCTCGCCCGTCCCCGTGGGGTAGGGCTGCTGCTGGGCGTAGCCGTACGGGTCGTAGGCACCCTGCTGCTGGTACGGGTCCTGCTGGTAGGGGTCGGCCTGGTAGTACTGGCCGGCGTCCTGCCCGCCCTGGTACTGGCCGTAGTCGGCGCCCTGGTACTGCTGCCGCGCGTCCCAGTCCCCGTAGTTCTGCTGCGGGACGGCCGCGTACGAACCGGTGCCGCTCTGGTCGTCCGGGACCGCGGCGTACGAACCGGTGCCGCCCTGGTCGTCCGGGACCGCAGCGTACGAACCGGTGCCGTCCTGGCCGCCGGGGACCGCCGCGTACGAACCCGTACCGTCCTGGTCCCCCGGCACGGGGCCGTACCCGTCCTGGCCCCCCGGGACGGCCGCGTACGTGCCGGTGGCGTCCTGGGATCCGGGGGCCGCCGCGTACGGGTCGGTGCTCTGCTGCGCCGGGATGTGGTCGCCCGGCGCCTGCTCCGGAGCACCGGCGGCTTCGCCGTATCCGTCCTCCGCACCCGTGGCCTCGTCGCCCGAGGCCGCCGCCTCCGCCTGGGCTGCCGCGCGCAGCCTGCGCGCCCGGCGGCCCTCGCCCTCGACCGGTTCGGCCGGGACGGCCTCGGTCTCCTCGGGCAGGTCGTCGTCGATGTCCTTGCGGCGGCCCGGCAGGGCGAGCACCACCAGGACGACACCGAGCGCCACCTGCGCCCAGACCCATGCGGTGTGGGTGAACGGCGCGTCGAACGTCAGGTCCAGGGTGCCGCCCTCGGCGGGGAGTTCGAAGCCCTGCGCCCAGCCGTCCACCGTCCTGGGCGTCAGCGCCCGGCCGTTCAGCGTGGCCTGCCAGCCCGGGTCTGCGGCGTCGGCGACGCGCAGGATCCGGCCGGAGTCGCCCTCGGGGATCGTGGTGTGCGCCTCGACGGGGAGCGATCCGACGGGTACCGGTACGGCGCCCTTGCCGGAGGGGACGATCGCGAGCCGGGAGACCTGGCGGTCCACCCGCCACAGGGCGCTCCCGTCCAGCTGGCTGAGCCGGCTCAGGCCCGGGGTCGAGTCCAGCACGCGGCTCATCTCGCGGGGCGACCCGTCCCGCACCAGGACGTAGCGGACCGCGAAGCCGCTGAGCTGGCTGCCCTGGTCCGCGCCGGAGCCCGCGACCAGGTTGGCGACGACCTTGTCCAGGTGCGTGTTGCCGCCGCCCGCCTCGGTGAGCTCGGCGTCGCCCAGCCGGGCACCCGATCCGCGTACCAGGCTGTAGGACACGGCGGCCGGTGACGTGCCCCCGAGCACCAGGGTGCGCGCCTGGTCGCGGGTGCTGCTCTCCTCCGCGACGAAGGCGGGCACCTGCACGGGATCACGGCGCTCCAGCGGACCGGCCGCACCGCCGATCATCCAGCCGACGGCGGCGACGACGGGGGCCAGTCCGGCGGCCAGGGCGATCAGCGCGGCGACCGGCTGGCGCCAGCCGAAGCTCAGCGCGGCGACCCGCACCCGGGCGCCGTCCGCGCCGAGCAGCGCGGCGGTCAGCAGCGCGACGCCGTAGACGAGGGTGGCGGGTCCCGCCCAGGTGGAGCCGTTGGAGATCCCCGCGAAGACCAGGGAGACGAGCACCACGACCCAGGCGGCACGGATGGCGAACTGCCGCTCGCCCCGCAGCAGTGCGGCCAGCGCCGCCAGCACGATGCCCAGCAGCAGGACACCGCCCGCGGCCTTCGGGCCGCCGGGGCTGATGCCGAGCAGGTCGACGGCGGACGCCGTGCCCGCGCCGATGTCGAGCCCGGCCTCCTTCAGGAAGCCGGACGGGCTGCTCAGCAGGGTCAGCGACCAGGGGGCGAGGACCAGGAGCGGAGTACCGGCGGTGGCCAGGAAGCGCAGCCCGTAGGCGGCGATGTCACCCCGGCGCAGCACGAGCACCCCGACACCGAGGACCACCGCGAGCGGCCAGACGACCGGGGTGAACGCGGTCGTGACGGTGAGCAGCAGGGTGTACGCCCAGGTGGCGCGCCAGCTGCCCCGCGCGGTGGATCCGTCGCCCCGCAGCCCGTGCGCGGCGACGGCCGCGCGGGCGATCAGCGGGAGCAGGACGGCGAGGACGGCGGTGCCGAGCCGGCCGGTGGCGAGCGCTCCGGTGGCCGCGGGCAGGAAGGCGTACGCGACGCTCGCCCAGGCCCTCAGCAGCCGGGACTCGAGCAGCGGCCGGGAGGCGAAGTACGCGGTGAGCCCGGCGAGCGGGACGGAGCAGACCAGCAGGAGGGTGAGCGCGAAGCCCGTGGAGCCGAGGAACAGCGCCGACAGGGCGGCGATCATCCCGAGGTAGGGCGGAGCGGACTGGGTGCCCCCGGTGCCGACGGTGTGCCAGCCGTCCGCGAAGCGCCCCCAGAGGTCGGAGACGTCGGCGGGCGCGGGCAGCAGTGCGCCGCCGGCGAGGGCGCCGCTGGTGAGCAGCCCCCGGCAGGCCACCAGCGAGACGACGAGGAGGAGCGCGAAGAGGACGGGGCCCGGCTTGCGGCCGACCTTCTTGAGCCGGGCGAACTGTTCGACCTCCAGGAAGTCGGCGTCGTCCCCGCCCGGTCCCGACTCGACCGCGCCGTGCCGTGAGCCGGATTCGTCCGCCGAGTTGCCGAAGTTGCCGGCGACCTGTTCGACGGTGGCGCGGACCGTGGCACCCGGCGGCGGGAAGAGCGACCGCAGCTCGGCCGCGTCCACGGCCCCTCTGCCGCGCGCGCGGCGGGCGGCGACGATCCGCCCGGGGCGCAGCAGGGTGCCGAAGAGCCCGGCGACCTCGTCGAGCGCCTGGCCGGGGGCCTTGCCGACGAGGTAGGCGAGGGTGCGCAGCAGGGTGCCGACGACGAGGCGGAGGAGGGACCACGGCAGCTGCTTGCCGCGGGCGTTGACCAGCATCGTGTAGACGGCGCCCGCCTTGTCGACGCGGTGCGGGCTCGCTACGGAGCGTCCGGCGCAGTCGATGGGGCGGCGTTCCCTGGCGGAGGCCTCGGCGTGCCGCAGGACGGCGTCGGGCGCGACGAGCACCCGGTGGCCGGCCATGTGGGCGCGCCAGCAGAGGTCCACGTCGTCGCGCATCAGCGGGAGCCTGCGGTCGAAGCCGCCGAGCTCCTCCCAGACGTCGCGGCGCACCAGCATGCCCGCCGAGGAGACGGAGAGCACGGTACGGACCTGGTCGTGCTGGCCCTGGTCCTGCTCGCGGCGGTCCAGTCCGGTCCAGCGGCGCCCGCTGTTGGCGATGGAGACGCCGACCTCGAGGAGTTGCTTGCGGTCGTACCAGCCGCGCAGCTTGGGTCCGACGATCGCGGCGTGCTGGTCGTTGTCGACGACGCGGAGCATCTCGGCGAGCGCGTCCGGCTCGGGCGCGCTGTCGTCGTGCAGCAGCCAGAGCCACTGGACGGGTTCGCCGTGCGGGAGCTCCGGCATGTCGTACGCGTCGTCGCGCCAGGTGCGGGTGACCGGGTCCCAGCCGCTCGGGCGCTTCAGGTACGGCAGGTCGTCGGGGGTGAGGACACCGGCCGAGCGGGTCGCCTCCTCGACCGCGGTGCCGAAGCTCGTACGCCGCGCGAGGTGGAGGACGCGTTCACCGCCGAGTGCCTCCGTGACCAGACGGGCGGAGTCGTCGGCGCTGCCGGTGTCGGCGGCGACGACGCTCTGCACGGGGCGCTCCTGCCCGAGCAGTCCGCCGAGCACGTGGGGCAGCCAGCGTGCGCCGTCGTGCGAGACGAGCACGGCGGTGACGACGTGCCGGGGGAACTCTGGGGCGGCGGCGGCCTCGTTCGGCGCCGCCGAGTGGCTGTGCACGGACATCGGGGTTCGGGCCCTCCGGCCGGGTCCGGAGGGGGTTCCCCCCGGGGGCTGCATCGGTGTACACGCGCGCCGCGGCGGGGCGTTGGCGCGTCTCTCGGACGGGGCCCCACACTAACGGTACGGATGTCCGCCCCGCGCCGAGCGGTTGACCGGCGGGAACGCGGACGGCCGGAGATGCCGGAGATGGCCGGACATGCCGATGGCCCGGGGGCCGCACCCGTACGACGGGTGCGGCCCCCGGGCCATCGCGCTCCCGGCGTCCGGGGACGCCGCGTCAGATGGCGGCCTTCTTCAGGCGCCGCCGCTCACGCTCGGAGAGGCCGCCCCAGATCCCGAACCGCTCGTCGTTGTTGAGGGCGTACTCGAGGCACTCGGACCGCACCTCGCAGGCGAGACAGACCTTCTTGGCCTCGCGGGTGGAGCCGCCCTTCTCAGGAAAGAAGGACTCCGGATCGGTCTGGGCGCACAGCGCGCGCTCCTGCCAGCCGAGCTCTTCGTCCGCGTCCTCGACCAGCAGTTGCTGGAACAGCTCGGTCATGTGCGCCCCTCGTCTGTCTCTTGCGTCCCCGTGATGCGGCCGTTATCGATGCGGCCGAACGACACGAGTGAAATTACAAGTGTGTAGCTTCGGGCCAGTCAAGCGAAGATCTGCTATTGGCCTCGGTATTCACTCTGCGGAACCAAGCGTATGCGGAAAGTGTTCAAATCACCAAAAACCTGACATATGCCGTCGGGGTCGCTCTCCGTCACTTCTCAACGAGTGGGACGAGCGGGGCCGCCGCGATGTTTCGATTCGATCACTGAAGCGACCAAGATCACAGTAGGGTCACGAGCCCTCGACCGTGTTTACGGGCACGACTGATGCGCCACCTTGCCGCTCGGACAGGAGCCAAAACCTTTCTTCAACCCCTTCAACCGGATGGGGTGAAACATTGCCGCCAAATGGGGCAGTGAGTTGACAGAACGCACACCGTGCCGGTCTCCTTGACTTCATGCCAGCGACCGCAGCGATGTACACGACCCACGTCCGTGGGTTCCGTACCGCTGTCCAGGCCCGCTGTTGCTGTTCCAGCTGTCACAGCTGTTGAGCCGTAGCGCTCCAGCTCTGATCCAGCCTTCTGCCTTCCCCACCGCATTCCGGTCCCCGCGACACCCCACGTACGCGCATCCACATGCCGAGGAACCACCGCACCCATGAACAGCGACAGCGACCTCTCCATCGCCGGCGACATCCTCGAGGTCCAGCACCTCCTCCGGCCGGCCCGCCCCCACCCCTCCACCGTGTCCGAGTTCGTCGGACTCGCCCGCTCCCTCGCCGCCGACCGCGACCGGTGGGCCCCGCTCGTCCGGTTCGACACGACGACCCGCTGGTACCACCGGCTGCGGACCGGCCCGGGCTACGAGGTGTGGCTGCTCAGCTGGGTCCCCGGCCAGGGCAGCGGACGCCATGACCACGGCCTGTCCTCCGGCGTACTCACCGTGCTGGAAGGCGAGTTGACCGAACACACGGAACGCGGGACGCGCACCCTGGGCGCGGGCGCACAGCGCGTCCTCGCCCCGGGGTACGTCCACGAGGTGGTCAACGACGCCCTCGCCCCGGCCGTCAGCCTGCACGTCTACTACCCGGGCCTGACCGACATGCCCATGCACGCCTCGCAGAGCGCCCCGGACGCCGTGTCCGCCTGAAGCCCCACCACCACCCCACGATCGACAGGCTCCGCCCGACAGTCCCACCCGCCGCCCACCACCACCCCACGATCGACAGGCTCCGCCTGACAGACTGGTGGGCATGCGCATTGTGGTTCTGGCCGGCGGTATCGGTGGTGCTCGTTTCCTGCGTGGCCTCAAACAGGCCGCGCCCGACGCGGACATCACGGTGATCGGCAACACCGGCGACGACATCCATCTGTTCGGGCTGAAGGTCTGCCCCGACCTCGACACCGTGATGTACACCCTCGGGGGCGGCATCAACGAGGAGCAGGGCTGGGGGCGTACCGACGAGACCTTCCACGTGAAGGACGAGCTCGCGGCGTACGGCGTGGGGCCGGAGTGGTTCGGCCTCGGTGACCGTGACTTCGCGACCCACATCGTCCGTACGCAGATGCTCGGCGCGGGCTATCCGCTGAGCGCGGTCACCGAGGCGCTCTGCGCGCGGTGGAAGCCCGGGGTCCGGCTGATCCCGATGTCCGACGACCGCGTCGAGACGCACGTGGCGGTGGACGTCGACGGCGAGAGCAAGGCCGTCCACTTCCAGGAGTACTGGGTGAAGCTGCGCGCCTCCGTGCCCGCGCAGGCGATCGTGCCGGTGGGCGCGGACCAGGCCAAGCCCGCGCCCGGCGTGCTGGAGGCCATCGCCGGGTCCGACGTCATCGTCTTCCCGCCGTCGAACCCGGTCGTCTCCGTCGGCACCATCCTCGCCGTGCCCGGTATCAGGGAGGCGATCGCCGAGGCGGGGGTCCCCGTCGTCGGGCTCTCCCCGATCGTCGGCGACGCGCCCGTGCGGGGCATGGCCGACAAGGTGCTGGCGGCCGTGGGCGTGGAGTCCACCGCCGCGGCCGTCGCCCAGCACTACGGTTCCGGGCTGCTCGACGGCTGGCTCGTCGACACCGTGGACGCCGGAGCGGTCGACGAGGTAGAGGCGGCGGGCATCCGCTGCCGCGCCGTCCCGCTGATGATGACGGACGTGGACGCCACGGCCGAGATGGCCCGCCAGGCCCTGGCGCTGGCCGAGGAGGTACGCGCATGAGCGGCGGACCGGCCGGCGGGACCCCCTCCTACCGGGTGTGGGCCCTGCCCGGGATGCCCGAGGTGCGGGCCGGCGACGACCTCGCGAAGCTGATCGCGGCCACGGAGCCGGGGCTCGCGGACGGGGACGTGCTGCTGGTCACCTCGAAGATCGTCTCCAAGGCGGAGGGCCGGATCGTCGAGGCGACGGACCGCGAGGCGGCGATCGACGCCGAGACCGTCCGGGTGGTCGCCCGGCGCGGGACCCTCAGGATCGTGGAGAACCGGCAGGGGCTCGTCATGGCCGCCGCCGGGGTCGACGCCTCGAACACCCCCGCCGGGACGGTGCTGCTGCTGCCCGAGGACCCGGACGCGTCGGCGCGGGCGATCCGGGACGGCCTGCGGGCCGCCCTCGGCGTCGAGGTGGGCGTCGTCGTCACGGACACCTTCGGCCGTCCCTGGCGCAACGGCCTCACGGACGTGGCGATCGGGGCGTCCGGGGTCAGGGTGCTGGACGACCTCCGGGGCGGCACCGACGGCTACGGCAACCCGCTGAACGCCACGGTCGTGGCCACGGCCGACGAACTGGCCTCGGCCGGTGACCTGGTGAAGGGCAAGGCCTCCGGGTTGCCGGTCGCGGTGGTGCGGGGCCTCCCCCACGTGGTGGCCGGCGCGGACGCCCCCGAGGACGGCGGCGCCCGGGCGATGGTGCGGGTGGCGGCCGACGACATGTTCCGGCTCGGTACGTCGGAGGCGGTCCGGGAGGCGCTCCATCTCCGGCGCACGGTAAGGGAGTTCACGGACGACCCGGTCGACCCCGGGGCCGTGCGGCGCGCGGTGGCGGCGGCCGTGACGGCCCCCGCCCCGCACCACACGACGCCGTGGCGGTTCGTCCTGCTGGAGTCGCCGGAGGCGCGGACCCGGCTGCTGGACGCCATGCGGGACGCGTGGATCGCGGACCTGCGCCGGGACGGGCGCGGTGAGGAGTCGGTCGCCAGGCGGGTGCGGCGGGGCGACGTCCTGCGGAACGCGCCGTACCTGGTGGTGCCGTGCCTCGTGACGGACGGCTCGCACACCTACGGGGACGAGCGCCGGGACGCCGCGGAGCGCGAGATGTTCGTGGTCGCGGCCGGTGCGGGTGTGCAGAACTTCCTGGTGGCGCTCGCGGGCGAACGGCTGGGCTCGGCGTGGGTGTCCTCGACGATGTTCTGCCGGCCGGTGGTGCGCGAGGTGCTGGACCTGCCCGGTACCTGGGACCCGATGGGCGCGGTGGCCGTGGGGCGCCCGAGGACGGCACCGCCGGCGCGGGCCGCCCGGGACGCGGGGGCGTTCATCACCGTGCGCTGACGCGGACGGCCGGAGCCCGGCGGTGACCGCCCCGCGCCGACGCGGCGGTCACAGCCGGGCGATGTCGCGCGGCGTCATCCGGGGAGCCCGGCGGGCCGGGGTGCGGCCCGAGAGCATGATCAGGCGGGTCGCGCGGTGGCGCTGCCCCTCGTACGGGGCGAGGAGTTCCAGCATCTCCTCGTCGTCGGCGTCGCGGTTCCCCGCGAGCGCGTGGCCGACGATGCCCGGCAGATGGAGGTCGCCGACCGTGACCGCGTCAGCGGCACCGTTCGAGCGCTGGAGGGTCTCCGCCGCGGTCCAGGGGCCGATGCCCGGGATCAGCTGGAGCCTGGCCATCGCCTCGGGGAGTTCCATCGCGGCCGCCTCCTCCATGCGCCGGGCCACCCGGACCGCGCGGAGGATCGTGGCGGAGCGCTTGGCGTCGACACCCGCGCGGTGCCACTCCCAGGACGGGATCAGCGACCAGGTCCTGGCGTCCGGCATGACGTACAGGCCGTACCCGCCGAACGCGTCGTCGGCGGGGCCGGGGGCGGGCGTGCCGTACGTACGGAGCAGCAGCCGCCAGGCGCGGTAGGCCTCGTCGGTGGTGACCTTCTGCTCCAGCACCGACGGGATCAGGGACTCCATGACCAGCCCGGTGCGCAGCAGGCGCAGGCCGGGCCTGCGGTGCGCGGTCAGGGCGAGCAGCCGGTGGCGGGGGCGGAAGTCGTCGGGGGTGTCGCCCGCGCCGAGCAGCGCCGGCAGCCCGTCCAGGAGCCACTGCCCGCCGGGCCCCCAGGCCGCCGCCGAGACCCCGCCGTCGTGCGTGGCGCGGACGCGCAGGGTGCCGGGGCCGGCCGGGGTGCGGGTCGCCCGCCAGAAGGATCCGTCGGGCAGGGCCCGGTAGGCGGGATCCGCCGGGCCGCGCCGCAGCGGGCCGAGGACCAGCCGGAGGTCGAGCGGCCACGGCGGGGTCCAGGTCCTGGTCAGCGGCGCGGCGGACGCGTGCGTGTGCGCCGGCTCCTGCCGGGGCACGGCGGTGGTGCGGGGTGCGAAGCGTCCAGCCACGGGTGAGGTCCTCGGTCGTCGGGGTGCCTATCGAGGGTAAGGCCGACGGAGGACGTTCACCGGTGGCGGGAGCCGTTCACTGGTCGGACGAGAAGCGGACCGAGGCGTCCGGGAGGACCGCGCCGCACCAGATCCGGATGCCGTCGCGCAGTTCGTTGTCGGCGCCGACCCGGGCGCCGTCCCCGACCACCGCGCCCGTGAGGACCGACCGGCTGCCGATCCGGGCACCGGCTCCGACCAGTGAGTCGGTGATCACCGCGCCGGGTTCGACGACGGCGCCGTCGAGCACGGTGGAGCCCGTGATCCTGGCGCCCTCGCCGATCAGCGCGCCCTCGCCGACGACCGTGCCGCCGGTGAGCTTGGCCCCGGCGGCGACGGACGCGGTGGGCAGGACGAGCCGGTCGCCGCAGCGGCCGGGGACCGCGGGGGACGGAGCCCGGCCGAGGACCAGGTCGGCCGAGCCGCGGACGAACGCCTGCGGGGTGCCCAGGTCCAGCCAGTAGGTGGAGTCGACCATGCCCTGGAGGTGCGCGCCGGAGGCCAGCAGCCCGGGGAAGGTCTCGCGCTCCACGGAGACCGGCCGGCCGGCCGGAATCGTGTCGATCACCGACCGGCGGAAGACGTACGCCCCCGCGTTGATCTGGTCGGTGACTATCTCCTCGGGTGTCTGCGGCTTCTCCAGGAAGGCCGTCACCCTGCCCGTGGCGTCCGTCGGCACGAGCCCGAAGGCGCGCGGGTCCTCCACCCTGGTCAGGTGGAGGGAGACGTCCGCCCCGGAGGTGGCGTGCGCCGCGACCAGGGCCCGGATGTCGAGGCCGGTGAGGATGTCCCCGTTGAACACGATGACGGGTTCGTCCGGGCCCGACGCCAGCCGTGACGCCACGTTGCGGATGGCCCCGCCGGTACCGAGGGGTTCGTCCTCGGTGACGTACTCGATCGAGAGGCCGAGCGACGAACCGTCACCGAAGTACGGCTCGAATACCTCCGCCAGGTAGGACGTCGCGAGCACGATGTGCTCCACCCCGGCCGCCCTGGCACGCGCGAGCTGGTGCGTGAGGAACGGCACCCCGGCCGCCGGGACCATCGGCTTCGGGGTGTGCACCGTGAGCGGACGCAGCCGGGTGCCCTTGCCACCGACCAGGAGGATCGCTTCTTTTGCCTCTGTCACAGCACCGTCTCTGCTTCCTGCTGGGGCCGGGCCTCGTTTCGGCTGGCCAGTGTATGCAGACCGTTCGGAGCCTCCCGGTCAGCGGCCCTGCAGCTTCGCGGAACTGGTCCGCGCCGTGCCGAGCTTCTTGTAGAGACGGATTCCTGGGCATTCGGTTGCGAAGCCGTCGCGGTGCCCCGAGATGACGTTCAGTTTGACCTTGGCGCCCTTCTTGTACTTGCCGCTGCCGCCGGAGACGAGGGTGACCTTGCCCTTGGGGTTGCGGCCGAACAGTCCGAGCTTCCAGGCGGTCAGCTTGGCGACCGCGGTGACCGCGGCGGCTGGCGGGTTCTTCGAGCTGTACGTCCCGAGTACCGCGATGCCCATGGTGTTCGTGTTGAAACCGAGGGTGTGCGCCCCGAGGACCGCCTTCGTCACGCCTCCGGCGCGGCCCTCGTAGATGTTGCCGCACTTGTCGACCGCGAAGTTGTACCCGATGTCGCGCCAGCCGCTGCTCTTGACGTGGTAGCGGTAGATGCTGCGCAGGACGGAGGGCGCCTGGGAGCAGGTGTAGTTGTTGCCTGTGGCGCTGTGGTGGATGAAGGCGGCCTTGACGGTCGAGGTGTACGCGAAGGTGCGCTCGCGCAGGCTCTCGTCGGCGCCCCAGCCCTTGCGCGTGACGATGCGCGGGCGCGGTCCGACGAACGGTTTGGCGGACGCGGCGACGCCCGCCTGCTCCTGTGACTCCGCCTTGCTCAGGGCCGTGATCTCGGTGGCACCCAGCGGCGCCAGGCCGGCGTTGGCCGCGGAGCTCTCGGCCGCGGCCGTGGTGAGGCCCGCGGCCCCGGGGAGCGAGCCGGGCCGGGCCGCCGTGGCGGGCGTCGCCACCGTGCCCGCCGAGGGGGCGACGGCCGAGGCCGCCGTGGACGGCGTCGCGGTACCGGTGGACGGCGTCGCGGCGGCCGAGGCAGGGGTCGCGGTGCCGGTGGCCGGGGTGGCCGTGGACGGCGTCGCGGCGGCCGAGGCAGGGGTCACGGTACCGGTGGCCGGGGTGGCCGTGGACGGGGTGGCCTCGGCGCCCGGCTGCTCCGGGTCGTCGCCCGGGTCGACGAGTTCCACCTTGAGGCCGGCGGGGAGGGGCTCGGTGTCGGCGGTGCCGCTCCGGGGGCCGGCGTCCTCGGACCGTACGCGCACCTCGACGCCGTCGGAGTCCCCGACCCAGAGGGGCGCGGTGGAACCGCGCACCGTGCCCGACTCCCGCTCCGCGCTGCCCGCGTCGGCGGCGTGGTCGGTGTTGTGGGTCTCCAGGGACTGCCAGCCGGACCACCTGGAGGTGCCGGTCGTACGGGTGCGGACCTGGACGGTGCCGTGGAGTTCGGCGTCCGCGTCGTCCCAGACCACGCCGACGAGCGAGAAGCGGTGGGCGTCGCGCCGCAGCAGTCCTTGCGCGGTGTCGGAGTGCGGGGACTCGGCGGACCGCGGGGCCGCTCCGGTGAGCGGCCGCAGGCGCAGCGACTGGGTCGACCCCGCGGGTTCGGCGGGGGCGGCCTCGGGCGCCTGCGCGGCCGGGGGCTGGGCGGGGGCGGCGGGGGCGGGCGCGGCGAGCGGGAGGGTGAGTGCCGTCGCGCAGGTGACGCCGATGGAGGTTGCAAGAAGTGCACGCATACAGAAAATACTTGTCAGATTCCGGCATTTCCGGCTACTGGAGTAACGCCGACGCTAGTTGACGCACCGTCTGCCGAACCGGTGTACGACGCACCCGTCACCCCTGTCGGCCCGGCGTCCGGCGCGTACCCTTGCGCGGATGAACGCCAGTGACCGCACCCCCGCCGACCTGCTGCGATCCGCGCTCGCCGCGGACCCCGGCCGCCCCCTCGTCACTTTCTACGACGACGCAACCGGAGAGCGCGTCGAACTGTCCGTGGCGACCTTCGCCAATTGGGTGGCCAAGACCGCCAATCTGCTCCAGGGCGACCTGGCCGCCGAGCCGGGCGACCGGCTCGCCCTGCTGCTCCCCGCCCACTGGCAGTCGGCGGTCTGGCTGCTCGCCTGCTCGTCGGTGGGGGTCGTCGCCGAGGTGGGGGGCGACCCGGCCACCGCCGACCTGGTCGTCAGCGGGCCGGACACGCTCGACCGGGCACGCGCCTGCCGCGGTGAGCGGGTGGCGCTGGCCCTGCGCCCGCTGGGCGGCCGCTTCCCGCAGCCCCCCGAGGGGTTCGCGGACTACGCGGTCGAGGTGCCGGGCCAGGGCGACCGCTTCGCCCCGTACGCCCCGGTGGACCCGGCGGCCCCCGCGCTGACCGTGGCCGGCGACGCGCTGACGGCGGACCAGCTGGTGGCGCGGGCCCGCGAGGACGCGGCGGCACTGGGACTCACCCCGGGGGCCCGGCTGCTGACGGGGCGTACGTACGACACCTGGGAGGGGCTGTCCGCCGGGCTGTTCGCACCGCTGGCCGCCGGGGGCTCCGTGGTCCTGTGCCGGCACCTGGACCAGCTGGACGCGAACGGGCTGGCCCGACGCGTCGAGAGCGAGCGGATCACCGCCACGGCGGTATGACAAGCGCGCGGAAGTCCACTCGTCCGGCCCACACCGGGCCGAGCCCCCGGGACTGAGCACCGACGGCGGTACATGATCGGGCAGTGCGGAGCACCGTCGAGAACGCTGCCTGAATGCACAACCAAGCGTGAGGTTCAGCCGTCTACTTCTGCGACCGGCGGCCCATCGCGCCGCCGAACGTGAAGGATGGACGCAGACGTGAGCGACAGCCCCGGCACCCCGGCCGAACCGGACCGCCCGGAAGATCCGGCCGGGGGCGGGCCGGCGGAGGCGTCGCAGGACGCTTCCGGGGCGGCCCCGCGGGACAACGCCGACGAGGCGCCCGAGCCCTCCCCGACGGACGGCGCCGGAAAGGGCGCGGACGACGGCGCGGGCGGGACCTGGGACGAACGGCCGGAACCCGGGGGCGGGGGCGGCAGACGCCACTGGCTCCGCTGGACCGCTCTCGCCGCCTCGTTCCTCGTACTGGTCGCCGCCGGTGTCGGCTGGTGGCTCTACCGGAAGCTCGACGGCAACATCACGACCGACACGAGCGCCGCCGCCGAGCTCAAGGCGTACGAGAAGGAGCGCCCGCGGCCGATCGCGCGGAACGCCCAGAACATCCTGCTCATCGGTTCCGACACCCGCTCCGGCGACAACAGCGCGTACGGACGTGACGACGGCGGCAGCCAGCGCTCCGACACCACGATCCTGCTGCACCTCGCGGCCGACCGGCGGAGCGCGACGGCGGTGTCGATCCCGCGCGACCTGATGGCCGACATCCCCAGCTGCCACACCGACGGCGGCACGACCACGAAGAAGCAGTTCGCCCAGTTCAACTGGGCCTTCGAGATGGGCGGCACGGCCTGCACGATCCGTACGATCGAGCAGATGACCGGCGTCCGCGTCGACCACCACATGGTCATCGACTTCAACGGCTTCAAGGACATGGTCAACGCCGTGGACGGGGTCGAGGTCTGCCTCAAGCAGCCGGTCGACGACGCCGACGCCCACCTCAAGCTCCCCGCGGGCCGCCAGAAGCTCGACGGCGAGCAGGCCCTGGGGTACGTACGGGCCCGCAAGTCCATCGGCAACGGCAGCGACACCGAGCGCATGGACCGTCAGCAGAGGTTCCTGGGGGCCCTCGTCAACAAGATGCAGAGCAACGGGGTGCTGCTGAACCCGACCCGGCTCTACCCGGTGCTGGACGCGGCCACCAAGTCACTGACCACCGACCCGGGCCTCGACTCCCTGCGGGACCTGTACGACCTGGTGCGCGGGATGCGGAACGTGCCGACGGAGAAGGTGCAGTTCCTGACCGTGCCCCGGAAGTCCTACCACGCGGACCCGAACCGGGACGAGCTCGTGCAGCCGGACGCCGGCCGGCTGTTCACGCAGCTGCGCGAGGACGAACCCGTCACCGTGGTCCCCGCCGACAGAATCAATTCAGGGGATTCACAGGAGGATCACAGCTCCGCCGCGGATCCGTCGGGCCGAAAGCCCGGCGGCACGAGTGCGAGCCCGACACCCGCCCCCACCTATTCGGGGTCGAATGCGGCGGACGACCCGTGCGGCGCGTAAAACAATTCTCAAGCAATGGACGGCAATCGGAGCGGAATAGCCGGAATGCCCGGTTGTAAAGAACGTGGAATGTGTCACGCGCGTCCCCCGCGGCCGATTCCTCCGGATAGTGTGACGCGATCCGGCGCTCGCGGCCAACAGGCGGCGCACGGCCGGAACGAGCGACCGAGCGCCTGGCAGGTGAAGGCGCCTCGCGTGGCACCGACGGAGGATCCAGGAAACCGTGGACGCGCATAGCCGTGGGCGGGCGGACGAAATCGATCCCGCCGACCAGTGGGTGCTCAACCCGCAGACCGGCAATTACGAATTGCGACCGAACCACTCCGGAAGAGAGTCGTCCGCCTCTTCCCGCGCACCGGAAGGGCCGGGCCGCGAATCCACGTCCCCCCGCCGGGAGGTACCGGCGCAGCGCTCCCGGCCGGCCGGGAGCGGCCGCAGCCGCAAGCAGTCCGGTGCCGCGCGGGGCGGCCGCAAGCAGCCGGCGTCGCGGCGGAGGAAGGCCCTGCTGTGGACCGGCGGGGTCATGGCCTTCGTCGTCGTCGCCGGTTCGGCGGGGGCGTACGCGCTCTACCAGAAGTTCAACGGCAACCTCGACACCGTCGACGTCGGTGACGCGGGCAGCGGGAGCGTCGCCGGCGACGGGCCGCTCGACATCCTGGTCATCGGCACGGACAAGCGGACCGGCGAGGGGAACGAGGGGTACGGCGACAAGGGCAGTACGGGCCACGCCGACACCAACATCCTCTTCCACGTCTCCGAGGACCGCACCAACGCGACGGCGGTGAGCATCCCCCGGGACCTGATCACCGACATACCCGACTGCACCACCAAGCAGCCGGACGGTTCGGAGAAGGTCATACCCGGTACCGACAACGTGCGCTTCAACGTCAGCCTCGGACAGCAGGGGCGTGACCCCGGCTGCACGATGCGCACGGTCAAGGAGATAACCGGCCTGTCGGTCGACCACTTCATGATGGTCGACTTCAACGCGGTCAAGACGCTGTCCACAGCGGTCGGCGGCGTCAAGATCTGCCTCGACAAGGCGGTCGACGACGCGGACTCCCACCTCGACCTGCCGGCGGGCGAGTCCACCGTCCAGGGCGAGGACGCACTGGCCTTCGTCCGCACCCGGCACAGCTTCGGGAACAAGAGCGACCTCGACCGGATCAAGGTCCAGCAGCAGTTCATCGGCTCGATGATCCGCCAGATGAAGTCCGACGACACCCTGACCGACCCGGGCAAGCTCTTCAAGCTCGCCGACGCGGCGACCAAGGCGCTCACCGTCGACTCCGGCATCGGATCGATCAAGAAGCTGACCTCGCTCGCCCAGGAGCTCGGCAGGATCGACACGAAGAACATCACCTTCGTCACCATGCCGGTGAAGGACAACCCGGCCGAGCCGACCCCGGTCACCGTGGTCCCGGAACCCGAGAAGTCCGCACAGCTGTTCGCCATGATGCGCTCCGACACCTCGCTCACCGAGGTGAAGAAGAAGGAGCAGGCGGCCAGGAGCAAGCAGGAGGCGGTCCTCGAAGGCAGCAGGGCCGAGGCCGCCGACGTACGTGTCGACGTCCTCAACGGCGGCGACCTCTCCGGCGCGGCGGGCGCGACGGCCGACTGGCTGCGGAGCGGGCAGGGCGTCGTCCAGGCGGAGAACAAGGCGAACGCGCCGGCGAAGATCAGCAGGACGACGCTGGCGTACACGCCGGACCAGGCGGACCAGGCCCGCGCGCTCGCGGACATCATGGGCCTGCCCGCCACCGCCCTCAAGCAGGGGAAGCCCGGCGCCGGAGTCACTCAGGCGATGGTGCTGACCCTGGGAGCGGACTTCAAGGGCGTGGGCATCCCCGTGACGGGTCCGGCGAAGGCCCCGGACGACATCCAGAGGGCCGACGCCGACAAGGCGGTATGCGCGAAGTGACGACGGGTCGTCGCGCCACAGCGGGATTCAGCGAAACAAGAGAAACAGGGGGGCCCAGGTGGGACGGAGCAGCACGCGCGGGGAGGGGACGCGACCACGCGGCCGGCATGACGGGCCACCGGGCGACGGCGGAGGCGACGCGCCCGGCGGCACGGGGCGCGACGGTCACGGGCGTCGTGAGCGGTCCGCCCCTCCGGAGGGCGGGCAGGGGCCGGAGACACCCGGCCGCCGCACGCGCCGGTCGGGCAAAGGCGGTAAGCGGCGCGTGCTGCGCTGGGTGGCGTGCGTGCTCGCGCTGCTCATACTCGGCACCGGCGGCGCCGGTTACCTGTACTACAAGCACCTCAACGGGAACATCAGAAAAGAAGATCTGACGCTCGGCGACAAGGAGATGGCCGACCACAAGGCCAACGCCGCCGGACAGACGCCCCTGAACATCCTGATCATCGGATCCGACGCCCGGGACTCCAAGGCCAACCAGAAGCTGGGCGGCGCGAAGGAGACCTTCGGAGGCACGCCGCTCGCCGACGTGCAGATGCTGCTCCACCTCTCCGCGGACCGCAGCAACATCTCGGTCCTCAGCATGCCCCGCGACACCATGCTCAAGATGCCCAAGTGCACCGACCCGGACTCCGGCGACGTGTACCCGGCCAGCACGGTCGACGTCCAGACCAACGAGAGCCTGGGCCGTGGCGGCCCCGGGTGCACCGTGGCCGCCTGGTACGAGCTCACCGGCATCACCATCGACCACTTCATGATGATCGACTTCTCGGGCGTCGTCTCCATGGCCGACGCGGTCGGCGGCGTACCCGTCTGTGTCGACGCCAACGTCTACTCGCACTCCAGCGACGGCAAGGGCTCCGGGCTGAAGCTGGAGGAGGGCACCACCTCCGTCAAGGGCGAGCAGGCCCTCCAGTGGCTGCGCACGCGGTACGGGTTCGAGGACAACACCGACCTCGGCCGGACCAAGGCCCAGCACCAGTACCTCAACTCGATGGTCCGCGAGCTGCGCAAGGGGACCAAGCTCACCGACCCCGGGAAGCTGATGAACCTCGCCGAGGCGGCCACCAGCGCCCTGACGGTCGACAAGGGCCTCGACACCGTCAAGAAGCTGTACGACCTGGCCGAGGAGCTCAAGAAGGCCCCGACCGACCGCATCACCATGACGACCATGCCGAACGTCTACGGCACGGGGCAGTTCAGCGGCCGGGTGTACCCGAAGGCCGAAGAGGCCGAGCAGGTGTTCCGGATGATCCGTGAGGACATCCCGCTGGACGGCAAGGCGTCCAAGCGCAAGACGCCCGTCGTCAAGGACCAGGCCGCCCCCACCGCCGAGATCGCGGTGAGCGTCCGCAACGCGACCTCCACGGACACCCTCGGCCCGGCCCAGGGACGGGCGGGCACGGTCAAGGACCTGCTGACGGAGGCCGGCTTCGTGAAGGCGTCGGTCGATTCGCAGAACGTCGAGGCGGCCGCCAGGACCGGCATCCTCTATCCCAGCGCGGACCTGGAGGGCGACGCGCAGGCGGTCGCCAAGGCGCTCGGGATCCCGTTGTCCCAGGTGAAGAAGTCGACCGGCGTCTCGGGCATCGTCCTGTCCGTGGGGGCCGACTGGCGCGAGGACGGGGCCTACCCCGCCAAGGCCGCCGAGGAGAAGACACCGGACTCCGCGAACCCGCTCAACGGCGCGGACGAGAAGGCGTGCATGCACGTCAACCCGAACTACACCTGGTGACGTCACCCCTACGAGGAAGGGCCCCGCCGGTATCGGCGGGGCCCTTCCTCGTACGGACGCGGCGGTCAGGCCGTCCGCTCCTGTACGGCCGGACGGCGGCTGGCGATGACCCTCTTCGCCAGCGAGCGGGGGCTCGTCAGGAAGCCGTACCCCCAGGACATGTGCATGGTGGCCAGCGCCACGGGGATCTGCGCCCGTGCCTTCAGCGACAGGCCCTTCCCCGCGGGCAGCGACCCGGCGACGATCGCCGCGGCGTAACCGGCCGGCACGACGAAGGCCCACGGGGTGACGGCCGCGCCCACGACGACGCCTGCCGCGATCGCGCACACGGCGGCGGGCGGGGCGAGGTAGCGCAGGTTGATCGAGCCGGAGTGGTAGCGCGCGACGACGTGACGCCAGCGGCCGTACTCCTTGTACTGGTTGGAGAGCGCACGGATGCTGGGCCGCGGGCGGTACTGGACCTTCAGCTCGGGCGAGAACCAGATCAGGCCGCCGGCCTCGCGGATGCGGAAGTTCAGCTCCCAGTCCTGGGCGCGGATGAACTCCACGTTGTAGCCGTCGGCACGCTCCAGCGCCTCCCGCCGGAAGACCCCGAGGTACACGGTCTCGGCCGGGCCCGCCTTCCCTCCGGTGTGGAAGGCGGCGTTGCCGACGCCGATCTTCGACGTCATCGCGGCGGCGACGGCGTCCTCCCAGGCGTTCTCCCCCTCGGCGTGCATGATGCCGCCGACGTTCTGCGCGCCGGTCTCCTCCAGGAGCCGCACCGCCGTGGCGATGTAGTTCGGCGAGAGCATGCCGTGGCCGTCCACCCGTACCACGATCGGGTGACGTGAGGCCTTGATCGCCGCGTTGAGCGCGGCGGGGGTGCGGCCGGTGGGGTTGGGGACGGTGTGGACCCGGGAGTCCTCCCGGACCAGCTCGGCGGCGATCTCGTCCGTACGGTCGTTCGACGGCCCGAGGGCGATCACCACCTCCATCTCACCGGCGTACTCCTGCTCCAGGATGTGCCGGACCGAGTTCCTGAGATGGCGTTCCTCGTTGAGCACCGGCATGATCACGGAGACGGCGGGGTACTGCGCGGCAGACATGTGGTCCTCGGGGGGTCCTCGGGGGTGCCAGGGTTCCGGGGGCTTCGCACCCCAGGAGGCGGCGTGATTCGGCCGCCACGTTACCCCCAACGGGGGACAGCGGCGCGCGCCGCCGGTTCTCCTCCCGGTCTGCAGATCGTATGGGCCTACCGTGCGAAAGTCCCACTCGCTCGCGCGGAGGTGTCCCTCGTGCCCACGCCGCACCGATCGCCCCGTCCACCGCACCCCCGCACCGCGCCCACGCAGCGCAGACCCGTACGGCAGCCCACGGCCGGGGACCGCGCCGCGCGGCGGAAGAGGCCCGGCGGGAAGAAGAAGCCGCCCCGGTGGGGCATGCGGGTGGCCACCGGGCTCTCCGTGCTGGTGCTCGGCGCGGGCGGGATCGGCCACGCCGTGGTCAGCGGACTGGAGACGGGGATCGACCGGGTCGACCCGTTCAAGGACATGAAGAACCGTCCTCCGGGCGGCCACGGCATGAACTTCCTGCTCGTCGGCACCGACGGCCGCGACAAGATCACCCCGGCCGAGAAGGCGAAGTACAGACTGGGCGGCGCGCCCTGCCACTGCACCGACACCCTCATGCTCGTCCACGTCTCGGCCGACAAGCGGCGGGCCAGCGTCGTCAGCCTGCCGCGCGACAGCTACGCCGAGCTCCCGGCCCACACCGACGGCACGACGGGCAAGGAGCACTCCCCCCATCCGGTGAAGCTGAACGCCGCCTACGCCGAGGGCGGACCGCATCTCACGGTGCGCACCGTCGAGCAGATGACGGGCGTCAAGATCGACCACTACCTGGAGGTCGACTTCACCAGCTTCATGAAGACGGTCGACACCCTCGGCGGGGTGGAGATCTGCACCGCCAAGCCGCTCAAGGACTCCTACACCGGACTGGACCTGACCGCCGGCACCCACAGGCTGGACGGCGGCCAGTCCCTCCAGTACGTCCGCTCCCGGCACCTCGACGGGGCCGCCGACCTGGGCCGGATGCAGCGCCAGCAGAAGTTCATGGCCGCGCTGATCAAGCAGACGACCAGCAGCGGGGTCCTGATGAACCCGGTGAGGTTCCAGCAGGTCGCCGCGTCGATGCTCCGGTCGGTCCGGGCGGACAAGGGCTTCGGCACGGACCAGATGCTGGATCTCGGCAAGGCCATGCGCGGCTTCACCCCGGCCTCGTCCGAGTTCGCCTCGGTGCCCCTGGAGGAGGAGGGCTACCAGGTCAAGGGCCTCGGCTCCACCGTGAAGTGGGACGCCGGGAAGTCGAAGAAGATGTTCGAGTCCCTGCGCGAGGACGAGCCGCTCGCCCCGCAGGTGCCGAAGGAGCCCAAGGCGACGCTCGTCGACGTGGCCCCGGAGCAGATCCGGGTGCAGGTCTACAACGGGACGCCGAAGGACGGCCTCGGCCAGGACGTCGACGCGGCGCTGCGCGGCACCGGCTTCAACACCACCCGTGCCCCGCTGAACGGCGGCCCGCACGATCTGCAGCGCACGCTGGTCACCTACGACCCGCGCTGGGACCGGTCGGCGAAGTCCCTGGCCACCGCGCTGCCCGGAAGTGAGCTGAGGGCGGTGAAGGGACAGGGCGGGACGATGAAGGTCACGGCGGGCTCGGACTTCACCAAGGTGCAGCGCGTGAAGGCCGAGAACCCGGAACGCGGGGAATTCGGCACGGTGACGGGCGACCAGGTGGTCTGCCCGTGACGGCCCGCGCTGCGCACCGTCGGGCCGGCGGGCCGGCGAACTGACGGGCTGACCTCGCTGACGGGCTGACGGGCTGCACCGGAGACCCTACGCCCCGCTGCCCCGACGCCCCGCTGACCCGGAGACCCGGAGACCGGGAGACCGGGAGACCCGGAGCCCCCGGAGCCCCCGGAGCCCCCGGAGACCCGGAGACCCGGAAGGGGTGCCGGTCACGGATACTCCGCGACCGGCACCCCTTCCCCCACGGCTCCCGCCGCCGGCTTCCCGTACGGCTCCGACCTCAGTCGTCGATGCCCTCGGCGACGCGCCGCTCGCGCAGCTCCTTGATCGCGCGCCGCCTGGCGAGGCGGTGGGTGCGGCGGATCTGCGCCTCCTGGTAGCGCCGCTTGTCGCGCTCCGTCTCCGGGGCCACCTGCGGTACGCGGCGCGGCTTGCCGTCCTCGTCGACCGCCGCGAACACCAGATAGGCGCTGCCGACCTGCTGGGCCGGGGTCGACTCGTTCCACCGCTCCGCCATGACGCGGACGCCGACCTCCATGGAGGAGCGGCCGGTCCAGTTCACCTGGGCGCGGACGTGAACGAGGTCACCGACGCGGACCGGCTCCAGGAAGACCATCTCGTCCATCGAGGCCGTCACGGCCGGGCCTTCGGAGTGCCGGCCCGCGACCGCTCCTGCCGCGTCGTCGACCAGCTTCATGATCACGCCGCCGTGCACCGTGCCCAGGAGGTTGGTGTCGCTGCCGGTCATGATGTGGCTGAGGGTGGTCCGGGACGCCGAGGTCGGCTTGACCGGGATATCGCCCTCCGGGGACCGGGACTGATCTGTCATACCGTCCACCTTATGCGGGGGCTTGCCCCCGGTTGCATTGCATCAGCTTCGCAACAGCCGTGACCCGATCTCCGGTACACCCTGTAAAGGGCACAGGTCGAGACGGCACACTGTTCGGCATGAGCGATTGGCCCGAAGGACGCAACGGCGGACCCGACCAGCGCTACGGGCAGGGCAGCGGGAGCCCGCGGCCCGAGAGCGCCCGTGCCATGCCGCACGTCCGGCGGCGCCCCACGCCGCCCCAGTCCCCGCCCCGCATCCCGCCGCAGCAGGGCCAGGGCTACGGCGAGGCCCCCGGCTACGACAGCGGTTACAACACGGGCCAGGTCTACGGCGGCGGTCAGCACGGCGGTGGCGGCCAGGGCGGCGGAGGCCGCGGCGGCTACGGCGGTGACGGCGGCTACGTCCAGCCGCGCCCCGCTCCCGACTGGGGCCGGCGCATCAAGGTCGGTGTGCTGACCCTGGTCGTGGTGGTGCTCGCCGTCTCCGTCGGTACGTACTTCTGGGCCGACGGCAAGCTGAAGCGCGAGGTCGACCTCTCCAAGGTCATCGACCGCCCCTCCGCGGGCGACGGCACGAACTACCTGGTCGTGGGCTCCGACAGCCGCGAGGGCATGACGGCCGAGGACAAGAAGAAGCTGCACACCGGCTCCGCCGAGGGCAAGCGGACCGACTCGATGATGATCCTGCACGACGGCTCCAACGGCCCGACGCTGATCTCCCTGCCCCGCGACTCCAACGTCGAGATCCCCTCCTTCGTCGGCTCCGAGTCGGGCAAGAAGTTCGAGGGCACGGGCCGCATGACGAAGCTGAACGCCGCCTACGCGGAGGACGGCCCGGAGCTGCTGGTCCGTACCGTCGAGTTCAACACCGGGCTGCGCATCGACCACTACGTCGAGATCGGCTTCGGCGGATTCGCCAGCATCGTGGACGCCATCGGCGGCGTGGAGATGGACATCCCCAAGGCCTTCAAGGACAAGAAGTCCGGCGCCGACTTCCAGGCCGGCACGCAGACGCTGAACGGCGAACAGTCCCTCGCCTTCGTCCGCACCCGTTACGCGTTCGCGGGAAGCGACCTGGACCGCACGAAGAACCAGCAGAAGTTCCTCGCGGCCCTGGCCTCCCAGACGGCGACCCCGTCGACGATCCTCAACCCGTTCAAGCTGTACCCGACGATGGGCGCGGGCCTGGACACGCTGATCGTGGACAAGGACATGTCCCTCTGGTCGCTCGGCAACATGTTCTTCGCGATGAAGGGCGTCACGGGCGGCGACGGCACCTCGATGAACATCCCGCTCACGGGCCAGAGCGTGAACGGCAACCTGGTCTGGGACAAGGACAAGGTCAAGCAGCTCATGGAGCAGCTGAAGAACGACGAGAAGGTCACGGTCAAGGGCAGCTGACCGACCCCGTTCCGCGAGAGGCCCCCTCACCCCTGGTCGGGTGAGGGGGTCTCCTCCTGTTTCTCGACTCCCCTGCGGACACGTCGGCGTAGGGGGTCCTGCAGACCGTCCTCCGCCGGCCCCCGGAGCGTGCGGGAGGCGCAGGAGACGTCCGCGAGAAGTGGCCGTCCTCAGGCGCCCCGGCAGCGGTCCGCGGTCCGCTGCCGGTCGCGTCCTGCGAGGGCGTGCGGGACGGTGGGGAGCGTTCCGGTAAGCGCTTCCAGGGGCATCAGGGCGGAATCGGCCCTTCAGCGCCGGCGCCGCCCGGACCTGCGGAAGCAGCCCCGCGGGGCTGCGTGCCGAGACCCGGAGCCACGTTCCCGCACCCACCCCTCACGCGGGGCCCGGCGCCCCACCGGCCCCGTACGCAGGCGTTCCCCGCCTCGGGCCGTGGCGGGCCCGCCCGCCCCCTCCGCTCGCGGGGCTCCGGCGGAATTCCGGCGTCCGGCCGGTCACCGGCCCTCGACGGCACCGGCCGGAACGCCGGGCGCGACGCGGGAGGAGCCGACCGATCCGGCCAGACCGCGCGCATGAGGCCGCCGGTCGCCGCAGATCACGGCCGTCCACTCCGGAAGGTTGCGCGGTTTTCCGTCGTGGTTCAGCTCCCGGAAACCCGCTGTCTGAAATGCACCTGTCACGTATGTCACTCCAGCCCCTAGCGTCACGTCGTGTTCAGCACGGAAGGCCGCAACCACGCGGCCGATCACCGAACGGGGAACGCAATGAGACGCAAGATGTGGACCGCCCTCGCCCTGCCCCTCCTGGCCGCCTCGGCCACCCTCGTCTCCGCTCCGACCGCGGGCGCCGCGGCCGCCGGAGCCGACGCGTGTACGCACCCGGCGTGGGCCAACAACGACTCCGGCTCCGGTTACGTCTCCGGCAGCTCCGCGCCGCTGCGCACCGGCCCGAACGCCGGCTGCCCCACCACGGCCACGGTCTACAGCGCGAAGCTCTACTACCACTGCTACGTGGTGAACGCGGAGGGCAACACCTGGACCCACGCGCGCATCGACGGTACCCAGATCAACGGCTGGATCTACGACGGCAACCTGAGCAACGGCGGCGCCGTCAAGCCCTGCTGACCCGCTCCTGACGGGCGGTGCCACCGTGCGGGGACGCCCGCACGGTGATGCCTTCCGACACGACTGTGGCCCCCGGCGCGCCGGGGGCCACAGTCGTGTCGGGGGCCGAGGCCGTTACGGCAGGTTGCGGGCCATGACGATCCGCTGGACCTGGTTGGTGCCCTCGTAGATCTGCGTGATCTTGGCGTCGCGCATCATGCGCTCGACCGGGTAGTCCCGCGTGTAGCCGTAGCCGCCGAGGAGCTGGACCGCGTCCGTGGTGACCTCCATCGCGACGTCGGAGGCGAAGCACTTGGCCGCGGCGCCGAAGAAGGTCAGGTCGCCGTCGAGGCGCTCGGACTTGGCCGCGGCCGAGTAGGTGAGCTGACGGGCGGCCTCCAGCTTCATGGCCATGTCGGCGAGCATGAACTGGATGCCCTGGAAGTCGCCGATCGGCTTGCCGAACTGCTTGCGCTCCTGGACGTAGCCCTTGGCGTAGTCGAGGGCGCCCTGGGCGATGCCGAGGGCCTGGGCGGCGATCGTGATGCGGGTGTGGTCCAGGGTCTTCATCGCCGTGGCGAAGCCCGTGCCCTCCTCGCCGATCATGCGGTCGGCCGGGATGCGGACGCTGTCGAGGTAGACCTCGCGCGTCGGGGAGCCCTTGATGCCGAGCTTCTTCTCCGGGGCGCCGAAGGAGACCCCTTCGTCGGACTTCTCCACGACGAACGCCGAGATGCCCTTGGAGCGCTTCGTCGGGTCGGTGACGGCCATGACCGTGTAGTACTCGGACTCGCCCGCGTTGGTGATCCAGCGCTTCACCCCGTCGAGGACCCAGAAGTCGCCGTCGCGGACGGCCTTGGTCTTCATGCCCGCCGCGTCGGAGCCCGCGTCCGGCTCGGACAGGGCGTACGAGAACATCGCGTCGCCCTTGGCGAGCGGGCCCAGGTACTTCTTCTTGAGGTCCTCGGAGCCGGAGAGGATGACCGGGAGGGAGCCCAGCTTGTTCACGGCCGGGATGAGGGAGGAGGACGCGCAGACGCGGGCCACCTCCTCGATCACGATGACCGTGGCCAGCGCGTCGGCGCCCGCGCCGCCGTACTCCTCGGGGACGTGGACCGCGTGCAGGTCCGAGGCGACGAGCGCGTCCAGCGCCTCCCTCGGGAAGCGCGCCTCCTCGTCCACCGCGGCGGCGTGCGGAGCGATCTTCGCCTCGGCGAGCGAACGGATCGTCTCGCGGAGCATCTCGTGCTCCTCGGCCGGACGGTACAGGTCGAAATCGGTCGAACCCGCCAAGACGCTCACTCCCCAAGGATGCTAACTACCGTTAAGTAACCCAATTTTAGTGTCCCCGCCGAGCAGAGGCATACGGGCGGGGCACGTGAGCTTGCCGACAGCCCGGAGATGGTCGGAAAACAGCGTTCCGCGTGCCCGGTTATGCTCGGCTCCGCACGTCTGTCCGCATCGTTCAGGAGCACCCATGGCCCTCAGGATCACCGTGATCGGCACCGGCTACCTCGGCGCCACCCATGCCGCGGCCATGGCGGAGCTGGGCTTCGAAGTCCTCGGGCTCGACGTCGTGCCGGAGAAGATCGAGATGCTCTCGGCGGGCCGGGTACCGATGTACGAACCAGGGCTCGAGGAGATCCTCCAGAAGCACGTGGAGGGCATCGAGGGGTCCACCGGGCGACTGCGGTTCACCACCTCCTGGGAGGAGATCGGGGCGTTCGGCGATGTGCACTTCGTCTGCGTGAACACTCCCCAGAAGCACGGCGAGTACGCCTGCGACATGAGCTACGTGGACAGCGCCTTCGAGTCGCTCGCACCCCGGCTGACCCGGCCCGCCCTGGTCGTCGGCAAGTCCACGGTGCCGGTGGGCTCCGCCGCCCGGCTGTCGGCGCGGCTGGCCGAGCTGGCGCCGGCGGGTACGGACGCCGAGCTGGCCTGGAACCCCGAGTTCCTGCGGGAGGGCTTCGCGGTGAAGGACACGCTGCACCCGGACCGGATCGTCGTCGGGGTCGAGAGCGAGCGGGCCGAGAAACTGCTGCGCGAGGTGTACGCCGTACCGGTCGCCGAGGGCTCGCCCTTCGTCGTGACCGACTTCCCGACCGCCGAGCTGGTCAAGACCTCCGCCAACTCCTTCCTCGCGACCAAGATCTCGTTCATCAACGCCATGGCCGAGGTCTGCGAGGCCGCCGACGGTGACGTGGTGAAGCTCGCCGAGGCCATAGGCCATGACGAGCGCATCGGGAAGAAGTTCCTGCGGGCCGGTATCGGCTTCGGCGGGGGCTGCCTGCCCAAGGACATCAGGGCCTTCATGGCGCGCGCCGGTGAACTGGGCGCCGACCAGGCGCTGACCTTCCTGCGGGAGGTCGACTCCATCAACATGCGCCGCCGCGGCCACATGGTGGAGCTGGCCCGCGAGGCCGTGGGCGGCGGGTCCTTCCTGGGCACGCGCGTGGCGGTGCTGGGCGCCACCTTCAAGCCTGACTCCGACGACGTACGCGACTCACCGGCCCTGAACGTCGCCGGGCAGATCCACCTCCAGGGCGGCCAGGTGACGGTCTTCGACCCCAAGGGCATGGACAACGCCCGGCGGCTCTTCCCGACCCTCGGTTACGCGGACACCGCGCTGGAGGCGGTGCGGGGCGCGGACGTGGTGCTGCACCTGACCGAGTGGCGCGAATTCCGCGAGCTGGACGCGGTGGCGCTGGGCGAGGCCGCGGGGCGGCGGATCATCCTGGACGGCCGCAACGCGCTGGACCCGGCGGTGTGGCGCGACGCCGGCTGGACGTACCGGGCGATGGGCCGCCCGAAGGCCTGAACGGCGTACCGGCGGGCGCCCGGCCGCACGGCTGAGGCACCGCACCGCCTGAGCCGGGCGGCGCGGGCGGCCCCGGGCGGACGAACGGCGTACGCCGCGCACGTGTGGAGGCGGTGACCCCCGGGGGTCACCGCCTCCACGCGTGCGCCGTGCGGGATCAGCCCGCCGGGCCGTCCAGCACGCCGATCGTCGCGTGGGACGGGCCGACCCGGGCGCTCAGGTCACGCGACACCGCTTCGGCGTCGCGCAGCACCCGTACGGCGTTCCGCCACGTCAGCTTGGCCAGGTCGGTCTCCGACCAGCCGCGGGTGAGCAGTTCCGCGACGAGGAGCGGGTAGCCCGACACGTCCTCCAGCCCCAGCGGGAGGAAGGCCGTGCCGTCGTAGTCGCCGCCGACGCCGATGTGGTCGATCCCGGCGACCGCGCGCATGTGGTCGAGGTGGTCGGCGATCGTCGCCACGGTGGCCATCGGACGCGGGTTGAGCGCCTCGAAGTCCGCGTGGATCCGCATGGCGGCCGGTGTGGTGTCCAGGTGGTGCAGGCCGTGCTCCCGCATGTTGCGGTCGGCGGCGAGCGTCCACTCGACGGCCTCGGGCAGGACGAACTTCGGCACGAAGGTCGCCATGGCCACGCCGCCGTTGGCCGCGAGCGTCCGCAGCACGTCGTCGGGGACGTTGCGCGGGTGGTCGCAGACCGCCCGGGCGGAGGAGTGCGAGAAGATCACCGGTGCCACGGAGGTCGCGAGCGCGTCGCGCATCGTGGTGGCCGCCACGTGGGAGAGGTCGACCAGCATCCCCACACGGTTCATCTCGCGCACGACCTCGCGGCCGAACTCCGACAGGCCGCCGACGCGCGGGGAGTCGGTCGCCGAGTCCGCCCAGTCGGTGTTGTCGTTGTGGGTGAGCGTCATGTAGCGGACGCCCAGGGTGTGCAGGGCCCGCAGGGTGGCCAGGGAGTTGTTGATGGAGTGGCCGCCCTCGGCCCCCATCAGGGAGGCGATACGCCCCTCGGCGCGGGCCTGCTCCATGTCGTCCGCGGTCAGGGCGCGGCGCAGGTCGCCCGGGTACCGGGCGAGCATCTCGCCGACCACGTCGATCTGCTCCAGCGTGGCGCTCACCGCGTCGTCGCCGGCCAGATGGGGTGGGACGTACACCGACCAGAACTGCGCGCCGACGCCGCCGGCCCGGAGCCGCGGGATGTCGGTGTGCAGGGTGCCGGTCTGGTCCCGGGAGATGTCGCGGGCGTCGAGGTCGTAGCCGACCTGCTCGCGCAGGGCCCAGGGGAGGTCGTTGTGGCCGTCGACGACGGGGTGGTCGGCGAGGAGGCGACGAGCCCGGGCGAGGTTGTCAGGAGTGGTCACCGGGCCTGCTTCCCGAAGCCGAAGGAGTCCGCTCCCTGGGTCTTGGCGCGCAGCCGCTTGCCCTTCTCCGTCGCCTGTTCCCTGAGCTCCTGCTGGAAGTCCTTCATGCGTGCCAGCAGCTCGGGGTCGTGGGCGGCGAGGATGCGGGCGGCGAGCAGACCCGCGTTACGGGCGCCGCCGACCGAGACGGTGGCGACCGGGACCCCGGCCGGCATCTGGACGATGGAGAGCAGGCTGTCCATGCCGTCGAGGTACTTCAGCGGGACGGGGACGCCGATCACGGGCAGCGGGGTGACGGAGGCGAGCATGCCCGGCAGGTGGGCCGCGCCCCCCGCCCCCGCGATGACCGCCTTCAGACCCCGGTCGGCCGCCGACTCGCCGTACGCGATCATCTCGTGCGGCATGCGGTGGGCGGAGACGACGTCGACCTCGTAGGGGACCCCGAACTCGCCGAGGGCCTGGGCGGCCGCTTCCATCACGGGCCAGTCGGAGTCCGAGCCCATGACGATGCCGACGACGGGGGCGGAGCCTGGTGCGGTCATTCGGTGATCGTTCCTCGCAGGTAGTCGGCCGCGTGCCGGGCGCGCTCCCGCACGTCCGCCAGATCGTCGCCGTAGGTGTTGACGTGGCCCACCTTGCGGCCGGGCTTCACGTCCTTGCCGTACATGTGGATCTTGAGCTGCGGGTCGCGGGCCATGCAGTGCAGGTACGCCTGGTACATGTCCGGGTAGTCGCCGCCGAGGACGTTGGACATGACCGTCCAGGTGGCGCGCGGCCGGGGGTCGCCGAGCGGGAGGTCGAGGACGGCCCGCACGTGGTTGGCGAACTGCGAGGTGATCGCGCCGTCCTGGGTCCAGTGCCCGGAGTTGTGCGGGCGCATCGCGAGCTCGTTGACGAGGATGCCGGGCTTCCCGTCGGGGCCGCGCGTCTCGAAGAGTTCGACCGCGAGGTGGCCCACCACGCCGAGCTCGGCGGCGATCCGCAGCGCGAGCTGCTGGGCCTCGCCGGCGAGGGCCTCGTCCAGGCCGGGCGCCGGGGCGATGACGGTGTCGCAGACCCCGTCGACCTGGATGGACTCGACGACGGGGTAGGCGACCGCCTGGCCGTGGGGCGAGCGCACGATGTTGGCCGCCAGCTCGCGGACGAAGTCGACCTTCTCCTCGGCGAGGACGGGGACGCCGGCCCGGAAGGGCTCCGCGGCGTCCGCCTCGGAGCGGACCACCCAGACGCCCTTGCCGTCGTAGCCGCCGCGGACCGTCTTGAGGATGACGGGGAAGCCGCCCACCTCGTCCGCGAAGGCGGCGGCGTCCGCCGCGTCCTCGACGATGCGGTGACGGGGGCAGGGTGCTCCGATCCCGGTGAGCCGGGCGCGCATCACGCCCTTGTCCTGGGCGTGCACCAGGGCGGCGGGGCCGGGGCGTACGGGGATGCCGTCCGCCTCCAGGGCCCGCAGGTGCTCGGTCGGCACGTGCTCGTGGTCGAAGGTGATCACGTCGCAGCCGCGTGCGAAGGCGCGGAGCGTCTCCAGGTCGCGGTAGTCGCCCACCACGACCTCGCCCACCACCTGGGCGGCCGAATCCTGGGGGGTGTCACTGAGGAGCTTGAACTTCAGGCCGAGGGGGATGCCGGCCTCGTGGGTCATACGGGCGAGCTGGCCGCCGCCGACCATGCCGACTACAGGAAACGTCACGCCTCCAGGGTATCGGGCCCGGCGGGAGGACCCCCCACCCTCTCCCGCCGGTCCCCCGCCGCCCGGGTGAGCACGCCCCGCCGCGCACCGCGCCGGGCCCGGGAGCGTCACACGGGCGGGCTGGTTAGCATGGCCGGGTTGACGAAACCGACCGGACGGGGCTGAGCGATCACCATGAGCGAACGGGGCGCACTGCGGACCCGGCTTGATCTGCTGGCACGGGAGATCGCCAAGTTCGGCGCGGTCGGCGCCCTCGGGCTGGTCGTCAACATCGCCGTCTCCAACCTGATCTGGCGCACCACGGACATTCCGGTGGTGCGGGCCGGGCTGATGGGGACGGTCGTCGCCATCCTCTTCAACTACGTGGGCTTCCGTTACTGGACCTACCGGGACCGCGACAAGACCGGCCGGACCCGCGAGCTGATGCTGTTCCTGCTGTTCAGCGCGGTCGGCGCGGTGATCGAGACGGGCGTGCTCTACCTCGCCACGTACGGCTTCGGGTGGAACAGCCCGGTCCAGAGCAACGTCTTCAAGGTCCTGGGCATCGGGATCGCGACCCTGTTCCGCTTCTGGTCGTACCGCACCTGGGTGTTCCGGGCGCTGCCTGCCAAGGAGGCCGTGCTCAGCGCGGAACGATTTCTGGAACAGCGACGATCCTCCGACGACGTAGCACCGGCCCCGGGACCCGTGGCCCGCTGACCCGTACACCCGGGTCACCGGGCGGCACGGCCACGCTCAGCGCACCGGGCGGACGGATTCCTTGCGGCTCGGCACGACGCGGCTGAGGAAGAGGGCGAAGACCGGCGGCTGCTGCTGGAGCAGTTCGAGCCTGCCGCCGTCGGCCTCGGCGAGGTCCCGGGCCACGGCGAGGCCGATCCCGGTGGAGTTCCGGCCGCTGATGGTGCGCTCGAAGATCCGCGCGCCGAGGTCGGCGGGGACGCCGGGGCCCTCGTCCGTGACCTCGATGACGACCTGGTTGCCGGTGACCCGGGTCCGCAGGGCGACCGTGCCGCCCCCGTGCATCAGCGAGTTCTCGATCAGCGCGGCGAGCACCTGGGCGACGGCGCCGGGGGTGCCCACGGCCTCCAGGCCGTGCTTGCCGGAGCAGACGACGGCACGGCCCGCGCTGCGGTAGGCGGGGCGCCACTCCTCGATCTGCTGCTTGATGATCTCGTCGAGGTCGAAGACGACGGCGGAGCCGGTGCGCGGGTCGCGGGCGTTGGTCAGGAGCCGCTGGACCACGTCCGTGAGGCGCTCGACCTGGGTGAGCGCGATGTTGGCCTCCTCCTTCACCGTGTCCGGGTCGTCGGTGACGGAGATCTCCTCGATGCGCATGGAGAGCGCCGTCAGGGGCGTACGCAGCTGGTGCGAGGCGTCGGCGGCCAGGCGCCGCTCGGCGGTCAGCATCCGGGCGATGCGCTCGGCGGAGGAGTCCAGGACGTCGGCGACCCGGTCCAGCTCCGTCACGCCGTACCGCTTGTGCCGGGGGCGCGGGTCGCCCGAGCCGAGGCGTTCGGCGGTCTCGGCGAGGTCGGTGAGCGGGGAGGTCAGCCGGTCGGCCTGGCGCACGGCGAGGAGCACGGCGGAGATGATGGCGAGCAGCGCCACGGCGCCGATGATCAGCAGGGTCCGGCCGACCTCCTGGGTCACGGCCGAGCGGGACTGCTCGACGGTGACCTTCTCGCCCTGCTCCCCCGTCTCCGTGCTGCGGATGGCGTTGTCCTCCGTGGGACGCTCGCCGACCTCGATGGCGGACCGCCCGGGGATCTCCACGCGGGCGTAGCGGCTGGGGTCCACCTGTTCGGCGAGGACCTGCGGGGTGATCCGCTCGGCGCCCAGCAGCCGGCTCTCGACCACGCTGATCAGCCGGAAGGCCTCGGCGTCGACGCTCTCCTGGGCGCTGTTGCTGATGGTGCGGGTCTCGACGATGACGAGGGAGACGCCGAAGACGGCGATCACGACGAGCACCACGGCGAGCGTGGAGTTGATCAGTCGGCGGCGCATGAGTGTTCTGTACGTCAGCTCTTCTCGAACCGGAAGCCGACGCCCCGGACGGTGGCGATGTAACGCGGATTGGCGGCGTCGTCGCCGAGCTTCTTGCGGAGCCAGGAGATGTGCATGTCGAGGGTCTTGGTGGAGGACCACCAGGTGGTGTCCCAGACCTCACGCATCAGCTGGTCGCGGGTGACGACCCGTCCGGCGTCCCGCACGAGGACCCGCAGGAGGTCGAACTCCTTGGCGGTGAGCTGGAGTTCCTCGTCCCCCATCCAGGCGCGGTGCGACTCGACGTCGATCCTGACGCCGTGTGTGGCGGGCTGCGGGGCGGGCTCGGTGGCGCCGCGGCGCAACAGGGCGCGGACCCGGGCGAGGAGCTCGGCGAGACGGAAGGGCTTGGTGACGTAGTCGTCGGCCCCGGCGTCCAGACCGACCACGGTGTCGACCTCGTCGGCCCGGGCGGTCAGCACCAGGATCGGTACGGCGTGGCCGTCGGCACGCAGCCGCCTGGCGACCTCCAGGCCGTCCATCCCGGGCAGTCCCAGATCGAGGACGACCAGGTCGACGCCCCCCTGGAGGCCGGCGTCGAGTGCGGTCGGACCGTCCTCGCGGACCTCGACCTCGTATCCCTCCCGGCGCAGGGCGCGGGCCAGTGGCTCCGAGATGGATGCGTCGTCCTCGGCGAGCAGTACACGGGTCATGCAGTGATGGTAGTCCGCGCGGGCCTCCTGGGGTGAAGCGCTGGTCAAGCCCTGCGGGTCAGGGCCACGAATCGGTCATCCTCCTTCGAATATGGGACCGTGGTTCCACGCGGACCTGTGATCCATGTCTCAAGTCCTTTCATATCGGCGCGTGTCATGTCGTATGGTTGCTCGACGCCTGTTGCACCGCAGAACGACCTTTGGGCAGCTTTCAGCGCCAAGGGTCACTTTTGTGTACGGGCCGGTTCCCGCCGGCCCTCGACCAGTGAATGACCTGTGGGCCGGGCCCGGAGCGCGAGGACGCGCACCGGGCGTGGATCCCGGAGCGGTCTGTCCCACGATCCCGTCCCCGAACTCCCCCACGGAGCGGCCGGCCGGATCGGATCCCCTCGAGGCGTCGGGGGTGGGGCGTCCCCGCGCCGGTGCCGGCTACCCCCCACCGGGCGCGTACCGCTCACGAGGCGAACGCGTCCCGACCAGCAAGGATCGACCATGGCGTCAAGCCTGACGAAGGACTCGGCCGGCACCGCCGGTTCCGGGAAGACCTTCTTCGGCCACCCCCGCGGCCTGGCCACTCTCTTCATGACGGAGATGTGGGAGCGCTTCAGCTACTACGGCATGCGCGCCCTCCTCCCGCTCTACCTGATCGCTCCCAACGGGCTTCACATGAACCCCGCCACGGCCACCGCGATCTACTCGGTCTACCTGTCGCTGGTGTACCTGCTCGCCATGCCCGGCGGCTGGTTCGGCGACCGCGTCTGGGGCCCCCGCAAGACCGTCGCCATCGCGGGCGGCGTCATCATGCTCGGCCACCTGACGCTGGCGCTGCCCTCCCAGGGCACGTTCTTCGCCGGACTCGGCCTCGTGGCCATCGGCTCCGGTCTGCTGAAGTCCAACATCTCCACGATGGTCGGCCACCTCTACGACGGCCCGGACGACCCGCGCCGTGACGGTGGCTTCACGATCTTCTACATGGGCATCAACATGGGTGCCTTCGCGGCGCCGCTGATCATCGGCACCGTCGGCGAGAACGTCAACTGGCACCTGGGCTTCGCCCTGGCCGCGCTCGGCATGGGACTCGGCGTCGCCCAGTTCCTGCTCGGCACCCGCCACCTGAACGAGCGCAGCCTCGTCGTGCCGAAGCCGCTCTCCGCGGACGAGCGCGCGTCCACGCTCCGCAAGTCGATGATCTGGCTGGGCATCGCGGCCGTCTTCTACATCGGCGCGGTGGCCACCGGCGTCTACACGCTGAACTGGCTGCTGGTCCCGATCACGGTCGCCGGTCTGGTCATCCCCGTGATGGTCCTGACGCGCATCAAGCGCGACAAGGAGCTCAGCCGGACCGAGCAGGCGAAGATGTCCGGCTACATCTGGTTCTTCGTGGCCGCCGCCATCTTCTGGATGATCTACGATCAGGGCGGTTCGACCCTGGCGATCTTCGCCGACTCCTCGGCGGAGAACTCGGTCCTCGGCTGGAACTTCCCGGTCTCCTGGTACCAGTCGGTCAACCCCGTCCTGATCATGGCGCTGGCCCCGGTCTTCGCCGCCTTCTGGCTGGCGCTGAACCGGCGGGGCAAGGAGCCGAGCACGATCGTGAAGTTCAGCTCCGGTCTGGTGCTGGTCGGCGCGTCGTTCTTCCTCTTCCTGGCGCCGCTGACCATCGCGGGCGACGGCCACAAGGCCGCCGCGATGTGGCTGGTCGCGATCTACTTCGTGCAGACCGTCGCCGAGCTGACGCTGTCCCCGGTCGGCCTCTCGGTCACCACGAAGATGGCCCCGGCCAAGTACGCCAGCCAGATGATGGGTGTCTGGTTCCTGGCCGTGACCGCCGGCGACTGCACCACGGGTCTGCTGTCCATCGCGGGTGTCGAGCTCAACGGCACCGGGGTGGTGGCGCTCCAGGCCGCGCTCGCGGTCCTGGCGGGTGTCGCGATCTTCGTCTACCGCGGCAAGGTCAAGACGCTCATGGGCGACGTCCGCTGACCCGGACCCCGCCCCCATGACTCAGGGCCCCGCACCGTTCGTTCGGTGCGGGGCCCTGAGTCGTACGTACGGAAGGCCGGGCCGGAGGCGCGGGGCGGGCTACGCCGGCGCCGCGAGCTCCGCCCAGACCGTCTTGCCCGGCTGGTCCGGTGTGCGCGACACGCCCCAGTCGAGGCAGAGCCGCTGCACGATGAACATGCCGTGGCCGCCGGGCCGCCCCGCGCGGTGCGGGGTACGGGGCGCGGGCTGGCCCGCGCCGCCGTCGACGACCTCGATCCGGAGCATCTTGGGCGAGCAGGCGATGCGGAGCTCCTCGGGGCCCTCCGCGTGCAGGCAGGCGTTCGTGACGAGCTCGGAGACGACCAGCAGGACGTCCTCGGCCGCCGCCCGCCGGTCGGCACCCGACGCGGGGAGCCAGCCCCAGTCGTAGAGCGCCTGGCGGGCGAAGTCGCGGGCCATCGGCACGATGCCGCTGGCCTGTCTCAGCGAGAGCGTGCGCCACTGCCGGTCAGCGGGCACGGCAGAGGCGGGGCCCGTGCCGTCCGGCTCGCGGCCGAGGCCGCCCGGCGGATGCTGCCGGGTGGTGCTCATCAGCGCTTCACCTCACCGATTCACCGTGTGTTGCCATCGAACAGATACTGATCAGATACAGAGCGTGCGGGCTTCATGACCCCGACGGGATCTCTCCTGCCCGGCTGAATGGTGACAACACCCACTTCGGCTACGCCGTGAGCGTGACGCGCGCGACGGTCGGGGCTCCCGGGGCCGGGAATACGCATGGGAAGCGCCGCTGTCAGGTGCTCAGGGCGTCTTCGAGCGAGGCGTGGACGGTGAAGACCGCCTCCGCCCCCGTGATCTCGAAGACACGGGCGACCACGGGCTGCATTCCGGCCAGGTGGACCCCTCCCCCTGCCGCCTCCGCCTTCAGGCGCGCCCCGAGGAGCACGTTGAGCCCGGTGGAGTCGCAGAAGTCGAGCCGCGAGCAGTCGACCACCAGGCGCGTACGCCCTTGTTCGACCGCGCTCTCCAGCGGCTCGCGCAGCAGATCGGCGGTGTGGTGATCGAGCTCACCCACCGGTGTCACGACTTCACTGCGGCCCTCGGTCCGGACCTCGACCTGTAGCCGACCCCGGTTCGCGCTGCCGACCGTCCCGCGGTCCATGCCGTCCCTCTTCGCCGTCCGTCACTACCCGCGCCCCTGTGTACGCGGCTTCATCGTGGCTGCCCCCGACGTGCGTAAAACATTACGCGTTTCCCTCGCCACACGGTAGTCGAAGAACTCCACAAAGCGGACATACAGGCGTATTTGGCGTTTGTAACTCACGGCTGGAACCGGGTATGGGTAGAAGGGACATCTGCACCAGGAAACCCGATCGGCTTCGGAGGCGCCGCTTCACCGCAGGAACACGTATGGGCATCGGCAGCCATATGCCGAGAACGATGGAGGAGAACCATGTCACCCCGGCTCGACGTATCGCGTACCCACATCGCGACGTCGGCATGTCCTCAGGGACCGACCGATTCCGACTCCGCTGCCGCGAGCGCCGTACCCGGCCCGCGTACCAGCACCGGCACCACCCGCACCATCACCGACGACCACCTTCCGGACGAGGTGTTCGAGGGCCTCGACGATCTCCCCGAGATCCCGCCCTACGCCGAGATCGGCGCGCTGGACGCCAGGGCGCTGTCCAAGACGCTCTTCGCACGGCTCGAAGCCCTCGAGGAGGGCACCCACGAGTACGCGTACGTCCGCAACACCCTCGTCGAACTCAACCTGGCCCTGGTCAAGTTCGCGGCCGCCCGGTTCCGCTCCCGCAGCGAGCCCATGGAGGACATCGTCCAGGTCGGCACCATCGGCCTGATCAAGGCGATCGACCGCTTCGAGCTCAGCCGGGGCGTCGAATTCCCGACGTTCGCGATGCCGACCATCGTCGGCGAGATCAAGCGCTTCTTCCGTGACACCAGCTGGTCCGTGCGCGTCCCGCGCCGGCTCCAGGAGCTGCGGCTGGACCTGGCCAAGGCGGGCGACGAGCTGTCCCAGAAGCTGGACCGCGCGCCCACCGTCGCCGAACTCGCCGACCGCCTCGGCCTCAGCAGGGACGAGGTCGTCGAGGGCATGGCCGCGAGCAACGCGTACACCGCGAGCTCGCTGGACGCCAAGCCCGACGACCACGGCGACGGCAACGAGGGCGCCCTCGCGGACCGCCTCGGCTACGAGGACAACGGCCTCGAAGGCATCGAGTACGTCGAGTCCCTCAAGCCGCTCATCGCCTCGCTCCCGCTGCGCGACCGCACGATCCTCTCCATGCGGTTCGTCTCGAACATGACGCAGTCGGAGATCGGCGAGGAGCTCGGCATCTCGCAGATGCACGTGTCCCGGCTGCTCTCCCGGACCCTGGTCAAGCTCAGGAAGGGCCTGACCCTGGACGAGTGACCCGGCGCCACCGGCACCCCCGGTACAGCTGTGCGGAAGGACCTGCCCCGGACGACGGGGCGGGTCCTTCCGCTTTCCCGCGCGGCCCGGTCTCAGACGACGCGTTCCCCGGCCCGCCACACCGCTGCGGTCAGGGGGACCCCCGGCCGGTAGGCGAGGTGGACGTGGCTCGGCGCGTCGAGGACCACCAGGTCGGCGCGGGCGCCGGGGGTGATGCGGCCGATGTCGGTGCGGCGCAGGGCGGCGGCGCCGCCGGCGGTGGCGGACCAGACCGCTTCGTCGGGGGTCATGCCCATGTCCCGTACGGCGAGGGCGACGCAGAACGGCATGGAGGAGGTGAACGACGAGCCCGGGTTGCAGTCCGTGGACAGCGCGACGGTGGCACCCGCGCCCAGGATGCGCCGGGCGTCGGGCCAGGCGGCCCGGGTGGAGAACTCGGCGCCGGGGAGCAGGGTGGCGACGGTGCGGCCCTGGCCGAGCGCGTCGAGGTCGGCGTCGTCGAGGTGGGTGCAGTGGTCGGCGGACGCCGCGTCCAGCTCGACGGCGAGCCGGACGCCGGGGCCGTGGCCCAGCTGGTTGGCGTGCACCCGGGGGTGCAGGCCCCTGGCCAGGCCCGCCGTGAGGACCGTGCGCGCCTGGTCCTCGTCGAAGGCGCCCCGCTCGCAGAAGACGTCGATCCAGCGGGCGTACGGGGCGCAGGCGTCCAGCATCGGGCCGGTGACGAGGTCCACGTAACCGGAGGGGTCGTCGGCGTAGTCGGGGGACACGATGTGGGCGCCGAGGAAGGTGACCTCGTCGGTGTGGCGGGCGGCGACGCGCAGGGACCGCGCCTCGTCCTCGACGGTGAGGCCGTATCCGGACTTGGTCTCGAAGGTGGTCGTGCCCTGCCGGAGCGCCTCGGCCAGATAGCGCGAGACGTTCGCGGAGAGCTCCTCGTCGGAGGCGGCGCGGGTCGCGGCGACGGTCGTGCGGATGCCGCCCGCGGAGTAGGGCCGCCCGGACATGCGGGCGTTGAACTCGGCGGTCCGGTCGCCCGCGAAGACGAGGTGGGAGTGGGAGTCGACGAAGCCGGGGATCACCGCCCGGCCGGCCGCGTCGACGGCGTTGTCGGTGGCGGGTGCTCTGCTGGTCTCACCGGTCCACACGACGCGGTCGCCGTCGATGACGACGGCCGCGTCCCGGATCAGGCCCAGGGGGGTCCCGTCGCCGAGGGAGGGGTCGTTGGTGACCAGGTTCGCGATGTGGGTGATGGCGGTCGTGGCGGTCGTCGTCATCCGGGCACAGCTTTCGTCGGGTTCGCCCGGCTGGGCTGCCGGGGGGTGTCTGCCGGGGGCCTCGTTCCGGCCCGGGCGGTCGATGCGGCCCGGGCCGTTCCTTGCTCGGCGCGGGGCGGGCGGAGGTGTTCGGGGCGTGGTGCGCAGGGTCTTCGGGGCGGGACCCGGCGGGGTGTTCACGGCACCCCTCGGGCCTGCGGTGGCCGGCCGCGCGGGGCTTCCGGGCCGGGGTCCGTGGGCCCCGGTGCGTGGTCCGACCGACCGTAGGCCCTCCGGTGCGTGGCCCGGCCGGTGCTCAGCCGTGCAGGGCCGCGATGGCCGAGGCGAGCGCTCCGGGCACGTCGTCGATCCGCGTGTGCCGGCCGTCCCGCACGATGTGCCGGCCCGCCACCACGGTGTGCCGCACATCGGCGGCGGTGGCGGCGAACACGGCTGCTTCGGCCGCCAGCCTCGGGACCGGCCCCGCCGTCCTGACGGAGTCCAGCGCGACGGTGGCGAGGTCGGCGGGCGCACCCGGTTCGAGCGTCCCGGCGTCCGGCCGGCCGAGCGCGGCGTGCCCGTCGGCGGAGGCGGCCCTGAGCAGGGCGGCCGCCGTCCAGTGACCGCGTACATGGGTGCGCAGGCGTTCGTTCAGCTCCATGGCCCGGGCCTCCTCGAAGAGGTCGATCACGGCATGGCTGTCGCTGCCGAGCGAGAGGGGGGAACCCGCCCTGCGGAGCGCGTCGGCGGGGCCGATGCCGTCGGCGAGGTCGCGTTCGGTGGTGGGGCACATGCAGGTGCCCGTCCGGGAGGTGCCCAGCAGTTCGATGTCCTCGGCCGTCAGGTGCGTGTTGTGGATGCCGGTGGTGCGCGGGCCGAGGACCCCGTGGTCGGCCAGGAGCCGGGTGGGCGTGCGGCCGTGGGCGGAGAGGCAGGCGTCGTTCTCCGCGGTCTGCTCGGAGAGGTGGACGTGCAGCGGGACCGCCCGCGCCTGGGCCCACCCGGCGACGGTGGCCAGCTGCGCCGCGGGCACGGCGCGCACGGAGTGGATCGCGGCACCGATCACCACCAGCTCGCCGTCGCCCTTGAGGAGGGAGGCGCGCTCGGCCCAGGCGTCGGCGGTGGTGTCGGAGAAGCGGAGCTGGTGCCGGCCGGGCCCCTGCCCGAACCCGGCGGCGAGGTAGGCGGTGTCGAGCAGGGTGATCCGGATGCCGGCCTCGGCCGCCGCGGCGATGAGCGCCTCGCCCATGGCGTTCGGGTCGTCGTAGGGCGTGCCGTCGGGGGCGTGGTGCAGGTAGTGGAACTCGCCCACGGCGGTGATCCCGGCCAGCGCCATCTCGGCGTACGTGGCCCGGGCCAGGGCGTAGTAGGTGTCGGGGGTGAGACGGGCGGCCGTCCGGTACATCGTCTCGCGCCAGGTCCAGAAGGTGCCGGACCCGACCTGGACGGTGGAGCGCAGGGCGCGGTGGAAGGCGTGCGAATGGGTGTTGGCGAGTCCCGGGACCGTCAGTCCGTGCAGCGCGGTGGCGCCGGGCGGCGGGGTGCCGACGCCCGTCCGCACCCCGGCGACGCGCCCGTCGGCCACGTCGAGGAGGACGCCCGGCTCGACGTGGGTGCCGAGCCAGGCGTGGGACATCCAGTACACCGCGGTGACCGGTGCGCCCGTCGGTTGCGTCGTCAGCTGCACGCGAGACCTTCCAGTACGTCGGCGAGTGCCCTCACCCCGGCCACGCAGTCGTCCTCCGCCGCGTGCTCGGAGGGCGAGTGCGAGATCCCGGTGGGGTTCCGTACGAACAGCATGGCGGTCGGCACGGAAGCGGACAAAATACCCGCGTCGTGTCCGGCCCCGGTTCCCAGCACGGGCACCCCGCGTCCGGCCCCGTCCCGTTCCCCGAGGGTCCGGCGGATCTCGTCACGCAGGGCGTGCTGGAACTCGACGACCGGGGTGAACGACTCCCGTACGACGTCGAGATCGATCCCGGCCCGCTCGGCGTGCTCCCGCGCGGCGCGTTCGACACCGGTGACGACCGCGTCGAGGGTGGCCTGGTCGACGGCGCGCGAGTCGAGCCAGCCCCGCACGAGGGAGGGGATGGCGTTGACCCCGTTCGGTTCGACGGCGATCTTGCCGAAGGTCGCGAGGCCTCCCGCGAGCTCCGCCTCGCGCCGTGCCGCGAGGACGGTCTCCGCGTACGTGAGCATCGGGTCGCGCCGGTCGGCGAGCCGGGTGGTGCCCGCGTGGTTGGCCTCGCCCCGGAAGTCGAACCGCCAGCGGCCGTGCGGCCAGATGGCGGAGGCGACGCCGACCGGGTCGCCGCTCAGGTCGAGGGCACGCCCCTGCTCCACGTGGAGCTCGACGAACGCGCCGATCCCGGCGAGGCGTCCGGGGTCGGGCCCGATGGCGTCGGGGTCGTATCCGGCGGCCTCCATGGCGCGGGGCAGCGGGACGCCGTCGCCGTCGCGGAGCCGGTGCGCGTCCTCCGCGGTCAGCGCTCCGGAGGCGAGCCGGGAGCCGACGCAGGCGAGCCCGAACCTGGCCCCTTCCTCGTCACCGAAGTTGACGACGGCGAAGGGCTTGGTGAACTCCGCTCCCCTGCGGCGGAGTTCGTCCAGGGCGGCGAAGGAGGACACCACGCCGAGCGGGCCGTCGAAGGCGCCGCCGTCCGGTACGGAGTCGAGGTGGGACCCGGTGACCACCGCGTCCCCGGCCAGCGGATCGCCGTGCCAGGCCCACTGGTTGCCGTTGCGGTCGGTCTCGTGGACGAGCCCGCGGGACTCGGCCTGGGCGCGGAACCAGGCCCGGCACTCCAGATCGGCCCCGGTCCAGGCGTACCGGCGGTAGCCGCCGCTCCCGGCGTCGCGCCCGAGGGAGGCGAGGCCGCGCCACATCGCGTCGAACGACTCGGCCCCACCGGACCGGTCAGCCGCACCGGCCCCGGACATCCCGCCCGGTCCCGGCACCTCGCCCCGCCCCCGCGCGCGCCCGTCACCGTCCGCCGGCCGGGTCACCTGTCGTCGCCCTCCGCCATCGGGATCCGCACGTCCTTGTCGGCGGCCACCGACTCCGCGATGTCGTACCCGGCGTCCACATGCCGGATGACGCCCATCCCGGGGTCGTTCGTGAGCACGCGGCGGATCTTCTCGCCCGCGAGCTCCGTGCCGTCGGCGACCGTGACCTGGCCCGCGTGGATCGAACGCCCCATGCCGACGCCGCCCCCGTGGTGCAGGGAGACCCAGGAGGCGCCCGAGGCGACGTTGACCATGGCGTTGAGCAGCGGCCAGTCCGCGATGGCGTCGGACCCGTCGAGCATGGCCTCCGTCTCGCGGTAGGGCGAGGCGACCGAGCCGCAGTCGAGGTGGTCGCGCCCGATGGCCAGCGGTGCGGCGAGCTCCCCGCTCGCCACCATGTCGTTGAACCGCTCCCCGGCCCGGTCGCGTTCGCCGTAGCCGAGCCAGCAGATCCGGGCGGGGAGCCCCTGGAAGCGGACCCGTTCGCCGGCCATCCTGATCCAGCGGTGCAGCGACTCGTTCTCCGGGAAGAGGTCGAGCAGCGCCTTGTCCGTCCGGTGGATGTCCGACGCCTCGCCCGACAGCGCCGCCCACCGGAAGGGCCCCTTGCCCTCGCAGAAGAGCGGCCGGATGTACGCCGGCACGAAGCCGGGGAAGTCGAACGCGCGGGCGTACCCGGCGAGCTGGGCCTCGCCCCGGATCGAGTTGCCGTAGTCGAAGACCTCGGCCCCCGCGTCCATGAAGCCGACCATCGCCTCGACGTGCGCGGCCATCGACTCCCGGGCGCGCCGGGTGAAGTCGGCCGGCTTCTCGGCGGCGTAGGCGGCCATGTCGTCGAAGGCGACGCCGACGGGCAGGTAGGCGAGCGGGTCGTGCGCGCTGGTCTGGTCGGTGACGATGTCGACGGGGGCGCCCTCGGCGAGCAGGCGGGGCAGCAGCTCCGCGGCGTTGCCGAGCAGTCCGATGGAGAGCGGGCGCCGCGCGTCCCGCGCCTCGACGGCCAGCTGGAGCGCGTGCTCCGGCGAATCGGCCCGGACGTCGAGGAAGCGGTGCTCGATCCGGCGCTCGATGGCGCGCGGGTCGCAGTCGACGCAGAGGGCGACGCCGTCGTTCATGGTGACGGCGAGCGGCTGCGCGCCGCCCATGCCGCCGAGGCCGGCCGTCAGCGTGATCGTCCCGGCGAGCGTTCCGCCGAACCGCTTGGCCGCGACGGCGGCGAACGTCTCGTACGTGCCCTGGAGGATGCCCTGGGTGCCGATGTAGATCCAGGACCCCGCGGTCATCTGTCCGTACATGGTGAGCCCGAGGGCCTCAAGGCGCCGGAACTCCTCCCAGTTGGCCCAGTCGCCCACCAGGTTGGAGTTGGCGATCAGGACCCGCGGTGCCCACTCGTGGGTCTGCATGACGCCCACGGGCCGGCCGGACTGGACGAGCATCGTCTCGTCCTGCCTGAGCGTCCGCAGCGTACGGACCATGGCGTCGAAGGACCGCCAGTCACGGGCCGCCTTGCCGGTGCCGCCGTAGACGACGAGCTCGTCGGGGTGTTCGGCGACCTCGGGGTCGAGGTTGTTCTGGAGCATGCGGAGGGCGGCTTCCTGCTGCCATCCCAGGGCGCTCAGTTCCGTACCGCGCGGTGCCCGTACGGGGCGGGGTCCTGACATGGGGCTGCCTCCTCGCGAACGTGACTCACCTATTCACATCCTGTCGGCCTGAATAAGGCTAGTCAACAGGGGGGTCACCAGCAGCCTTTACACGGCCGACCGCATGTACCAACGGAAAATGCCAGAACTCCCACCAGGAGCGCACACGTTGCGTAGCCTCTCCACTACATCCGTACGCCACGTCGGGAGGGAGTTCGCGTTGCCCGGAATCGACGAATGCCTGATCGAAGTCATGAGGCTGCCCGGTGCCCGGGGTGCCTCGGTGGTCGACTGGACGAGCGGTCTCGCGCTCGGCACCATCGGCGAGTCGCCCAACGGCGACCACGAGGCCACGGCCGCCGAGACGGCGGAGGTGGCGAGGATGGCCGCCGAACAACCCGTCTTCGCGCAGGCCGACGCCCCCACCGGACCGACGGGCCTGCCCGCCCCCGCCGTCGAGGACGTCATCGTCACCACCGCCCCCGGCTACCACATCCTGCGTTTCGTCGAGACGGCCTTCGACAGCAGTGTCTTCCTCCACCTCTGGCTGGACCGCGCGGAGGGCAACCTCGCGCTGGCCCGCATACGGCTCGGCGAGATAGCGGAGCGGCTGGTCCTGGCATGAGGCCCACCGCCGCCGCCCGGCCCGGCGCGCCCGAACGGGCCGCCCTCTCCCCCATGTTGCAGCGGCTCGCGGCGGAGCGCGCAACCGGCGCGCTGACGCGCGACCGGGGCACCCTGTACCTCGCGGACGGCCAGGTCGTGCACGCGGAGAGCCCCGCGACCCCCGGGATCGACGTCCTGCTCACCGCCGGTGGTGCGCTGCGCTCCGAGGGCTGGTGGGACGCGGTCGCCCAGGCGGGCGCCGGGCAGCGGGTCGGCCGCTACCTCGTGGACAGCGGCCGGGTGCCCGGCGGCGCGCTGGAGCTGTGCCACCTGGGCGCGCTGTACGACGCGGCCTTCTTCGCACTCGCCCCCACGCACACACCGGCCCGCTTCCGCTACGGGGTCTCCCACTGGATCGGCCCCGTGCGTCCCGTACCCGTGCACGCGGTGCAGCGCGAGACGCTGCGGCGGCGCGAACTCCTGGACCGGATCTGGCCGGACGCGCTCACCGACAGCGCACCGCTCTCCCGCACCGCCCACCCGGTCGACACCCCGGTCCCCCCGCGCCAGCGCCGCGTACTGGCCCTGGTGAACGGGGACCGCACGGCCACGGACATCGCCCGGGAGCTGGGCCGCTCGGCCTTCCACACCCTGGTCGACCTGCGCCGGCTGGCGGCTGCCGGGCTGGTCGAGGCGCTCCGCCCGCTCCCCGCCGGTTCCGTACCGGGGTCCGGGCACGGCCACATCACGCTGCCGGAGGTCACGAACGACCCCGACGTCGCCCTGTTGCGCCGGCTCAGAGACGCATTGGAGGCCCTGTGATACGCGCGCTCAGACAGCGTGCCGGGAGGAGACAGCTGATGGTGCCCGAGGCAGAGGCGCAGGACGTCCTCGACGAGCTCCACCGATTACGCGCCCGGGTGCCGCTCCTGACCGGTGCGCTGGCCGCCAGCACCGACGGTCTGATCGTCGCCCAGGACACCCCGGGCATCGAGGCCGAGGGGGTCGCCGCACTGACCGCGGCCGCACTCGGTGTCTCGATCCGGATGGCCGACGCCACCGGCCGCGGAGGCTTCCGCGAACTTCTGATCCGTGGCGAGAAGGGCTACATCGCCACCTACGCGGCGGGCTCCTCCGCCGTCCTGACCCTGCTGGCCGAGGACCGCATCAACGTGGGCCGCCTCCACCTCGAAGGCCGCCGCGCGGGCGCCCGCATCGGCGAAGTGGTCGACGCCGCCCAAGACCCGGCCGACCGCCCCGTGCCGCCCCGGCGCCCGCAGCAGTCCGGTGCCCTGCCCCGCCGCACCACTCCCCCGGATCCCACGTGACATCCGCGTCAGCCACGGACGGACCCGGCCGGGCACGCACCGGCCGGAAACGCACCACTCAGTTACGGACCGGCCACCGGGCCGGCCAGGGAAAGGAAACGAGCACTATGGCCAACACCGAAGCGTCACTGAAGGATGCGATGGCGTCGATCGAGGGGACCCTCGGTGTCGCACTCGTCGACTACACCAGCGGCATGGCCCTCGGCACCCTCGGCGGTGGCAAGGACTTCAACCTGGAGGTCGCCGCGGCCGGCAACACGGACGTCGTCAGGGCCAAGCTCCGGACCATGGAGCACCTCGGGATCAAGGACGAGATCGAGGACATCCTGATCACCCTCGGCACCCAGTACCACCTGATCCGACTGCTCAGGACCCGTGGGAGCAACGGCCTGTTCCTCTACCTCGTGCTGGACGGCGGCCGGGCGAACCTCGCGATGGCCCGCCACCAGCTGCGGAAGATCGAGGCGGGGCTGGAGGTCTGACCCTCGCCCTCACCGGCGGTGACGCCGCGCCCCACCGGGTGCGGCGTCCCCCGCCACGGGCCCGGTCGTCCGGTAGCCCTTCACCTGCCTGCCCGTCGGCCGGCCCCGGTCCGCCCAGTCGGTGCGCACCCAGTACAGGACGTCGTCCCGCCGCTCCCGCTGCCCGATGCGCACGGCCTTGAGCCACAGCCCGGCACCGGCCCCGGCCAGGACGAGCCCGCCCGCACCCGGCAGCACGTACGCGCTCGCGACGGCCACGAGGAACCCGCCGGCCGTCCACCAGCGGTGGCGGCGGCGCCGGTCGCGTACGGTCACGGCCCGGTCCTGGAGGAAGTCGCCGCGCCCGGCCCGGGTGGCGCCCTTCGCGAGTTCGGCGTACCGCCCCGTCCGCGCGGTCGCCACGACGGCCAGGACCACCAGGAACAGGGCGGCCCCCGCCAGCAGACCGATACGGCGGCCGGTGAGGCCCGGGACGAACGCCCCGACGGCCGCCGCCAGCAGCCCGGGCCACCACAACGGCGCCGCCCCGGCCCGCACGATCACGGCCACCCTCGCCAACGACTGTGCTCCGCGCCCCACGTCCGTGCTCCTTCTCCCGCGGTCCCCGGTGGACCCTCCGGGCGCGGAGGCTAATCGGCACAGATGAGCGGCGTCTGAGAATCCGCCGCTCCCGGCGGACCGGGGGCGGCTACCCGGCGAACAGCCCCCGCGCGGCGGCCCGCGCGTCGAACTCCTCCAGGCGGGCCTGCGCCTCCGGGAGCCCGTCGCACATGGCCTCCAGCAGCACCCGCCCCAGCAGCATCGGCGCGCACGCGGTGTCGAAGGCCAGCCCGGTCCCCACGCCGGCGGGAATCAGCAGATCGCTGTGGGCGGCCACCGGGGCGAACGCCGAGTCGGCCACGGTCACCACCGTCAGCCCCTGCTCCCGGGCGTACGCGAGCGCGTCCACGGCCTCGCGCGGGTGGCGCGGCAGCGCGAAGCAGAGGAGCACGCTCGCGCCGGCCCGCCGGGCGGCGTCGACGCGGTCGTGCAGCATGCTGCCGCCCTCGTCGACGACCCGTACGTCCGGGTGCACCTTGGCGGCGAAGTACCCGAAGCCCCGGGCCTGCGAGGAGGCGGCACGCAGCCCGAGCACCAGGAGCGGCCTGGACGCGGCGAGCAGCCGCCCCGCCCGTTCCACCGGAGCGGGGTCGGCGAGCAGCGCGGAGAGCTGCCGCAGGTTCTCGATCTCCGCGCGCACCGCCTGCTGGTACTCGTTGAGGGCCTCCCCCTCGCCGTCCCCGCCGTCCGCCCCGGCGGGCGTGACCTCCCGCAGGTGCTTGCGCAGCGCGGGGTAGCCGTCGAAGCCGAGGGCCACGGCGAAGCGGGTGACGGACGGCTGGCTGACTCCGGCCAGCTCGGCCAGCTCCACGCTCGACAGGAACGGGGCGTCGGCGGCCCGCCGCACCATCGAGTGCGCGATCCGCCGCTGGGTGGGCGTGAGCCGCTGCCCCTCGAAGAGCCGCTGCAACCGCGCGGCCGGGCTGCTCCCGCTCATGCTGTCCCCTCCAGAGTTCCGCCGCACCGGTCCCGGCACCGAGGAAACCATTCAGCCAGCAAGCGGTCTGCATGTCCATATACAGCCCCCGGTCCGGGACGCCGGAGCGTCCGGGTGCCCCCGCCGGCCCGCCGCTCGCATTGCGGGACCGCTCTCCGCTGCCGACCCTGGGATCATGATCCCAGCCAATACGAGAGGTCCGGGCGGCATCGTCGTCCGCTACGGCGACGCCGATGCCGCACACGTGCTGAGCGTCTACGCCGATCTGCGCTGCCCCTACTGCAAGCGCATGGAGCTCGGCCTCGGCGCGGTGATGGAGCAGGCCGCGGACGAGGGCAGGTTCGCGGTGGACCACCATTTCGGCACGTTCATCGACGACTCGGCGGGCGGCAGCGGCTCCCTGGAGGCGCTGGCCGCACTGGGAGCCGCGGCGGACTCGGGGCAGAGGCCGTTCATGCACTACCTGCGGGCCCTGTACGCCGATCAGCCCAGCGAGGACGTGGACGCCTTCGCCGACCGGGAGAACCTGCTGCGGCTGGCCGACGAGGTCGAGGCGCTGCACTCCGACGGCTTCCGGCAGAAGGTCATGGAGCGCACGTACCTGCCCTGGGCCGCGCAGGTGTCGGCGGCCTTCGGCGCGAGCGGCGTCCGCTCGACCCCGACGGTCCTCATCGACCGCACCCCGGTCCCCGTCATCAACTCCCTCGGGTACGCGGTCACGCCCGAGGCCTTCCTCGCCGAGGCCGCTCCCGTGTGAGCGGCCGGCCCGTGCCGTGGCGGCCCCGGCCCGCGGGCGTCAGAACACGACGCGGGCCGCCGTCAGCGCGGCTCCCGCGCCGGGGTCGCCCTCCAGGTCCAGGCGGCCACGCGCCGGCCGCCCCGACAGGTGCCGGGCGAAGTCGACGGCGTCCGCGTGGAGCGTGGCCGCCGGGGTGCCGATGCCCAGCAGATGGCGCCCTCCCGCCGGCCCGTGGAGGTCGACCTCGACGGCCGGTCCCGTCCAGGCGAGCGCCAGGTCCAGCACCACCTGGCCCACGATCTCCGCGTCGTGCCCGTCGAGGGCCAGTCCGCCCCCGGTGGCGTCGCTGAGGTCCACCCGGTGCATCCAGGTGTCGCGGACGACGAGGACGTTGCCGAGGTAGTCCATCGAGTCGTCGGGCAGGTCCCTCGCCTCCGGGTAGAGCAGGCTCAGCCGGACCCTGCGGCGGACCGGAGCCGGCGTGCGCCGGAGCGCGATGAGCCCCTGGGGTGCGAAGTGCGCGAGGGCGCCGATCAGTTCGCGCCCCGGCACCGCCTTGCGGTCCTCGATCTGCGCCTCGTTGTGCCCGTCCAGCCGGCCGAGGTGCGGATGGGTCCGCGCGGCACGCCGGATCCGGCGCAGGGCCACCCAGGGGCGCGGCAGCTCCTCGTACTGGCCGACGGTGTGGGCGAGCATGTCGCGGACCGTCCAGCCGGTGCAGGCGGTCGGCCGCTGCCAGTCCTCGTCGGAGAGTTCGCGGAACGTCGAGAGCGTCGCCCGCAGCTCGGCCTCGTTGACCAGGCGGGCCCTCGTCCCGGACGTGCGCGGGATGGCACGGGCGGACGATGTCGTGGTGCCCATGGGCGCACCTCCCGTCTCCCGGCAACCACGCTACGCCGACCGGGCACGGCCCGCCCTGTGCGGCGGACCGCCGGAACAGGGGGGCTGGCCCCACTGACCGGGGCGCCCGGAGTTCGTACCGTGAGGCGCATGGAAGCCCGTGACCCCGAACTCAGGCGAGAGCTCGACGCCACCTTGCAGGCCCGCCGTGAGCTGGGCCCCGAATACGAGTCCGCGCTCGTCGACTCGTTCCTGGAGAAGGTCGAGAGCCGGATCGCCGGTACGCGGGACCAGCGGGCGCGGCGGGTGGCGGCCGAACGGCGGACGGCCGCGGCGCGGGGCGCCCGGCCCGTGGCACCGGCCGCGACGTTCGGGGAGCGTTTCGCCTTCGGGGCCGTCTCGCTGGTCCTGGCCGTCCCGCTGAGCGCGATCGGCGCCGCCCAGGCCGGAACCGGGGGGCTCGTCGTGGCCTGGCTGGGAATCGTCGGTGTGAACGCCGTGCACGCCGCCCGGACCGGGCCGTGGGCCCGGGGGCGGCGGCGGACCCCGTCCGAGTGGGACGACTGAGGGGGCCGGGGCACACGAATAATCGCGGGGACCGCCGCACCCCCGGTTGCCCGGAGGGCGGGACGACGGCGGTCCCCGCGAGGGACGCGAACCCGGGTCAGGGCCGGGTGTCGCGTCCTGGCGACGGTGGAGGTCCGGGAGCCGCTCCGTAGTCCGTGTCGCCGTATGTGGTGCCGGCGGGTTTCCCTGCCGACACCCCTTACTCTGCCGGAGCCGTGTTAAGCCGGTGCTGCGTCGACGTGTCGCGCTCGTACCGTTTTCGCGAACCCCGGAGAACCGGCGGTCACGGCTTCGGGGCGGCGCCCTTCGCCAGGAAGGCCAGCAGGTCCTGCCTGCTCACCACGCCCTTGGGCTTGCCCTCGACGAGGACGATCGCCGCGTCGGCACCGTCCGTACCGCTGAGCACGGCCATCAGGTCCTCGACCGGTTCACCGGAGCCGACCTGCGGCAGCGGGGACGACATGTGCTTCTCCAGCGGGTCGGAGAGCGTGGCCCGCTGGGTGAAGAGCGCGTCCAGCAGCTGACGCTCCACGACCGAGCCGATGACCTCGGCGGCCATCACGTCAGGGTGGCCGGCGCCGGGCTTCACGATCGGCATCTGCGAGACGCCGTACTCCCGCAGTACGTCGATGGCCTCGCCGACCGTCTCCTCGGGGTGCATGTGGACGAGGGAGGGGAGCGGGCCCTCCTTGAAGTCGAGGACGGCGCCGACGCGGGCGGACGGGCCGGTGTCCTCCAGGAAGCCGTAGTCGGCCATCCACTCGTCGTTGAAGATCTTGCTCATGTATCCGCGGCCGCTGTCCGGCAGCAGGACGACCACCACGTCCTCGGGGCCGAGGCGCTTGGCGACCTCCAGGGCCGCGACGACCGCCATGCCGCAGGAACCGCCGACGAGCAGCCCCTCCTCCTTGGCCAGGCGGCGGGTCATCTGGAAGGAGTCCTTGTCCGAGACCGCCACGATCTCGTCCGTGACCGTACGGTCGTAGGCGCTCGGCCAGAAGTCCTCACCGACCCCCTCGACGAGGTAGGGGCGTCCGGAACCGCCGGAGTAGACGGAACCCTCCGGGTCGGCGCCGACGACCCGCACGGCGTTGTCGCTGACCTCCTTGAGGTAGCGGCCCGTGCCGCTGATCGTTCCTCCGGTGCCGACGCCCGCGACGAAGTGGGTGATCCTCCCCTCCGTCTGCTTCCACAGCTCCGGGCCCGTGGTCTCGTAGTGCGAGCGCGGGTTGTCGGGGTTGGAGTACTGGTCGGGCTTCCAGGCCCCGGGCGTCTCACGGACCAGGCGGTCGGAGACGTTGTAGTACGAGTCCGGGTGGTCCGGGTCGACGGCCGTCGGGCAGACGACGACCTCGGCGCCGTACGCGCGCAGCACGTTGATCTTGTCCGTGGACACCTTGTCCGGGCAGACGAAGATGCACTTGTAGCCCTTCTGCTGGGCCACGATGGCCAGGCCGACGCCCGTGTTGCCGCTGGTGGGCTCCACGATCGTGCCGCCCGGCAGCAGTGCGCCGCTCTCCTCGGCCGCCTCGATCATGCGCAGCGCGATGCGGTCCTTCACCGACCCGCCGGGGTTGAAGTACTCGACCTTGGCCAGGACCGTCGCCTGAATGCCTGCCGACACATTGCGCAGCCTGACCAGCGGGGTGTTGCCGACAAGACTGATCATCGAATCGTGGAATTGCACCGTGTACTCCGGGATCTCCGTGATGGTCAGCCAAGAGTATGCGTACGGGCAGGAGATTGGACTGCGAGATTGAGCTACGCCCTCCACGGGGCAGGTAGTGCTGTGTACGGCTGTACGGCACGAAGGAGGTGGACCGGACTGTGTCGAGAGCGCGGGTGGCACGGCGGATCGCGGCGGGTGCCGCCTACGGGGGTGGCAGCGTCGGGCTGATCGGAGCGGCCACGGTGGGGCTGGTACTGGCCGAGGTACAGCTGGCGAAACGGCAGGTGGGCGGAGGGAAGGCGCCCGTCCCGCCCAGCGCGGACGGACGGTACGGGGTGGCGTTCGCCGGGCCCGCGGATCCGCTGCGCTTCGTCCTGCTGGGCGATTCGACGGCGGCGGGCCAGGGGGTGCGCAGGGCGGGCCAGACCCCGGGCGCGCTGCTGGCGTCGGGGCTGGCGGCGGTGGCCGAGCGGCCGGTGGACTTCAGGAACGTGGCCCTGCCGGGGGCGCGGTCGGACGACCTGGAGCGGCAGGTGTCCCTGGTGCTGGCCGATCCGTCGGGGGTGCCGGACGTCTGCTCGATCATGATCGGCGCGAACGACGTGACCCACCGGATGCCGGCCACGCAGTCGGTGCGCTGCCTGAGCACGGCCGTACGCAGGCTGCGCACGGCCGGCGCGGAGGTGGTCGTCGGCACCTGCCCGGACCTGGGCACGATCGAGCCGGTCTACCAGCCCCTGCGGTGGCTGGCCCGGCGGGTCAGCCGGCAGCTGGCGGCGGCCCAGACGATCGGGGTGGTGGAGCAGGGCGGGCGGACGGTCTCGCTGGGCGACCTGCTCGGGCCCGAGTTCGAGGCGAACCCCCGGGAGCTGTTCGGCCCCGACAACTACCACCCCTCGGCCGAGGGGTACGCGACCGCCTCGATGGCCATGCTGCCGACCCTGTGCGCGTCGCTCGGCCTGTGGCCGGAGTCCGATCATCTGGACGGCTCACGCCGCGAGGGCATGCTGCCGGTCGCCAAGGCGGCCTCCCGTGCCGCGCGGGAGGCGGGCACCGAGGTCACGGCGGCGCGGGCGCCCTGGGCCCTGCTCAAGCACCGCAGGCGCCGGCGTCTGCCCGCGCACACGGAACCGGTGCCGCCGGAGGAGACCGGGCAGGACGGCGCGGCGCGGGAAGGGGACGACGGGCCGGCGCACGGGCACGGTCCGGGGGCGATCTGGCGGCGGGCGTGAGCGCGGCACCCGCGCGGCGGGGGAACAATGCGGGCGACTGAGCGGTTGCTTAGAAAAGAGGCCCGCATCACATCACCTGTCGGGTGACCTCAGCTGTACGTCCGGGTAACTTCCAAGGCAGCCCCGCCTTCCTGCCTTCCAGCCCTCATGGAGCCGCGTGATGTCCGAAGCCGTGATCGTCTCTGCCGCCCGTTCGCCCATCGGCCGGGCCTTCAAGGGTTCCCTCAAGGATCTGCGCGCGGACGACCTGACCGCGACCATCATCCGGACGGCGCTGGCCAAGGTCCCGGAGCTGGACCCCCGGGACATCGACGACCTGATGCTCGGCTGCGGCCTCCCCGGCGGCGAGCAGGGCAACAACCTGGGCCGGATCATCGCCGTGCAGATGGGGATGGACCACCTCCCCGGCTGTACGGTCACCCGCTACTGCTCGTCCTCGCTCCAGACCAGCCGCATGGCGCTGCACGCCATCAAGGCCGGCGAGGGCGACGTCTTCATCTCCGCCGGTGTCGAGATGGTGTCCCGCTTCGTGAAGGGCAACTCCGACAGCCTGCCGGACACGCACAACCCGCTCTTCGCCGAGGCCGAGGCCCGCACCGCCGCCCGCGCCGAGCAGGAGGGCGCGAGCTGGACCGACCCGCGCGAGGAGGGCCTGGTCCCGGACGCCTACATCGCGATGGGGCAGACCGCCGAGAACCTGGCCCGCACCAAGGGCGTCACCCGCCAGGACATGGACGAGTTCGGCGTACGTTCGCAGAACCTCGCCGAGGAGGCCCTCAAGAACGGCTTCTGGGAGCGCGAGATCACGCCGGTGACCACGCCGGACGGCACGGTCGTCTCGAAGGACGACGGCCCCCGCGCGGGCGTCACCCTGGAGGGCGTGCAGGGCCTGAAGCCGGTGTTCCGCCCCGACGGCCTCGTCACCGCGGCCAACTGCTGCCCGCTCAACGACGGCGCCGCCGCCCTCGTGATCATGTCCGACACCAAGGCGCGCGAGCTGGGCCTGACCCCGCTGGCCCGCATCGTCTCGACCGGCGTCTCCGGCCTCTCCCCCGAGATCATGGGCTACGGCCCGGTCGAGGCCAGCAAGCAGGCGCTCAGGCGTGCCGGGCTGACCATCGACGACATCGACCTGGCCGAGATCAACGAGGCGTTCGCCGCCCAGGTCATCCCGTCCTACCGGGACCTCGGCCTGCCGCTGGACAAGGTCAACGTCAACGGCGGCGCGATCGCGGTGGGCCACCCCTTCGGGATGACCGGCGCCCGCATCACCGGCACGCTGATCAACAGCCTGCAGTTCCACGACAAGCAGTTCGGCCTGGAGACGATGTGCGTGGGCGGCGGCCAGGGCATGGCCATGGTCATCGAGCGGCTGAGCTGAGCCGCGGCCGGAGCGGCCGGGGACACCGTCGGCCGGACCCGGTCCGGCCCCGCCCCTGCCGCACGGCGCCCACCCCGAACCGGCGCGAACTCCGATCGTGACCGAATCTCCCCCAGGATGTGATCTACACCCTGGGGGAGAGTCGTTTCCGCAGGTCACGCCGGACTCGGGGCTAAACACCGGGCCGAAAGACCTGTCCAATTCGTGACGTAATGCACTGACAGCGGGCACCGGTACAGGACAAGCTGATGTAGGAAGTCGGGGGTGTCGATTGAAACCGGGAGTATGTCAGTGAGCGCCATGCCGTTTGCCCTGTTGCTGACCACCGCCGCTGCCACGGCCGTCGGCGCCGCCGCTCTGCACGCCGCTCACGGGCTGCGCAAGCAGGTGACAGCCCTCCGCACGGAGCTGGCGGAGGGACGGGCCCTCCAGGCGTCCGTGCCCGAACAGCAGAACCGGAGCGCCGGCACACCCGTCGAGGAGATACGCGCGGCGGTCGCCGACGCGCTCGCCGAGGAGCGGGAGCGCGAGCTGGCCGAGGCGCGCGCCTTCTGGGCGGCCCAGGAGGCACGTGACGCGGCCGACGCCCCGTCCCTGCTCGGTGGACTCGGCGACGACGCCCCGTTCTTCATGCCCCGGCAGACCGACTTCGCCGGCCTGGAGGCGATGGACCTGGAGGCCACCGAGGCCCTGGAGGAACTCGCCGAGCTGGCCGAGCTGACCGACGTCCCCGGGGCCGCAGAGGTCACCGAGTACGCGGAGTTCGCCGAGGACTCCCCCGAGCTGGCCGCGGCCCGCCGCCGCCACCCCTCGCACCCGGACTTCGTCCCCGTGCAGACACCCGTGGTCACCGACCATGAGCGTACCGTGAACCGGCTGGAGCGGCTCGCCGACACCGGTACCGAGCTCACCGACGTGCGCCCCGGCCCCCTCGGGACCCTCGACGTGTACGTCTTCGCCGACGGCACCACGCTCTGCATGACCCCCGGCCACCGGGAGACCGCCGAGCGCCTCGCCGACTCCCTGCGCTCCGGCGAGCAGCCGGTGCTGCTGGGCGGCTCCGGGGTCTCCGGCGCCTACGCGCTGACCTTCTCGTGCGGCGAGGAGAACGTCTACATCCTCGCCGACCGCGTCATCGCCTCGTTCTAGCGCGGCCCGGGTGCGAACGCCCGCGCAGCCGCCTCCTCGACACGACGCACGGCCTCGTCCAGCTCCTGGGACGAGGCCGTTTCCAGTGCCGCGGCCAGGTCCCGGCCCGCGACCGCGAGCTGGTCGCCGACGGCGAATATCCCGGCGTCGGGCATGATCCTCGGCTCCCGGTCCGGCGCCTCCGCGCGCTGGGCACGGCTGGACAGCTCCCTGGCCGCCTCCAGCGCCTCGGCGGCCACGCCGTGCTGCAGACGGCTCTGGGGGGTACTGCGCAGCCGGTCGGCGAACCGGTCCACGGCGGTGATCAGCGGGGTCGTATCGAGCACGCCGCGACCTTACGCGCCCGCACCGCACGGCTGCCAACGCGCACCCCGCCGAAGGACCCCCCTTGCCCCGCGGCAGCGGCGGGCCGCGCGGGATCCCAACGGAGCGCACCACCGCGACAGCACACGGAACGGCCCGCAGGCGCTGTGCCTGCGGGCCGTTCCGTGTGCTGTCGCGCCTACGGGGTCAGTCGTCCCCGTTGAGGATGGAGAGCAGACGCAGCATCTCCAGGTAGATCCACACCAGGGTCAGGGTGAGGCCGAAGGCCGCCAGCCAGGACTCCTCGCGCGGTGCGCCGAAGTTGATGCCGTCCTCGACCTGCTTGAAGTCCAGGGCCAGGAAGCAGGCACCGAGGATGATGCCGATGACTCCGAAGAGGATGCCGAGGCCGCCGCTGCGGAAGCCGAGGCCGTCACCGCCGCCGAAGACGGAGAACAGCATGTTGACCATCATCAGGAGCACGAAGCCGATGGCCGCTGCCGTCACGAAGCCGTAGAAACGGCGGGTGACGCGGATCCAGCGCATCTTGTACGCGACGAGGACACCGGCGAAGACACACATGGTGCCCAGCACCGCCTGCATCACCGTGCCGGGGCTGATGTAGGTGCTGACCGTGCTGGAGATCACTCCGAGGAAGACACCCTCGAAGGCCGCGTAGGCCAGGATCAGCGCGGGCGAAGCCTTGCGCTTGAACGACTGGATCATCGCGAAGACGAACGCCACCAGGGCGGCGCCGATGCCGATGCCGTACGACTTGCCGAGATTGGCCTCGTCGACCGGCAGCAGGGCCCAGGAGAGCGCGGCGGTGAGCACCACGGTGCCCAGCGTCATGGCCGTGCGCGTGACGACGTCGTCGATCGTCATCGCGCCGGAGCGCGCGGGCGCCTGCGGGGCGCCGTACTGGGTGTCCTGCTGGGCGTAGGGGTTCGTGGCGTACGGGTTGGCGGCGGCGCCCTGCGCGTACGGGTTCGCACCCGCTGCGGCGGCCCCGGCCTGCGGCGCCGCGTTGAAGCCCGCGTAGCCGTTGTCGCGGCTGAACCCCCGTCGCGAGAAGACCGGGTTGCTGCTCCTCATCTCACTCCTCCATGGCCACCGTGCGTGGCCTTCCCATAAGAGTAATGGGTAGGCAAAACAATGACCCTAGTGCCAGAGGAGGATCTTTGAGAGAAGATCCATCCACCTGACGTCCCGGTTCGGGGTATGACCTGCGCGGACCGGGGTATGCCGGCAGGTCCGGCACGGGCCGGCCGTGCGGGCGTCCGTCCGTGCCCGGGAGTGGGCGGGTCCGTACGCTCGGTGACCGGGTGACGCCGGCCGGGCGCGCCCCCGCGGGGAAGGCCGGGGGCGGCGGCAGGGGCGTGGTGTCCGGAGGGCGGCCGGAGCGGCGGGAGGCCGGCCGGCCCCACCGACGGTGCGGGTGGTGCCCGGAGCCGGACTCGAACCGGCACGCCCCCGAGGAGGCAGCGAGGTTTAAGCTCGCCGTGTCTGCATTCCACCACCCGGGCGTGGGCGCGCGGCTCCGCGTTTGGCACATGACCCTATCCGGGGGCTCCCTCGAACAGCGGAACAGCAGCTCGATGTTGTCTTATTTTATTGATCGTGTGAGGGTCCGTCAGACACCCGCCTCCCTCTCAGCGCAAGCCCGGCCGGGGCATGGGGGACGAACCCTGGCAAACGGGAATGACGGAAAGTCGCCGCACCCGTACGGCGCATTCGCCAGGGGCCGCGCCACCGTTCGCCAGGGCCGCGCCACCTCACCCCTCGACGAGGTCGTTGACGCACCGCAGGACGGGCCGCGACAGCAGCGCGTCCGGGTCCTTCAGCACCGCCCCCGTGACGTGGAACACGGCGCTCTCGCCGGGCAGCAGCGTGACGAGCATGTCGTCCACCTCGGCCGCCGGATCCAGCCGGTCGGGGAAGAGCGCGACCTCGCGCAGCAGCGTCCGCGCCGTCACCGTGACCCGGTAGCCGATGCCCGATGCGTCACCCTGGGTGACGGTCGCGTCGTACCGGGCCGGCGCCAGGGCGAGGCGGGTGTCCTCCTCGTAGAACTCGACCGTCCGCACTCCGCCCAGCTCGGCCACCAGCACCTCGCGGGTGGCGTCGCCGGGCTCGGCGACCGAGGCCGGCAGGGGCACCCGGGTGACCCCGCGGGCCGCCGTGTCCACCTCGGCCGTCTCCTCGGCCAGGACGGTCCCGTCCAGGGAGCGCCGGGTCAGCCGCAGCACGCCCTCCCAGGGCAGCGCCGAGTCGTTGACCAGGTGCAGGGCGCCGTCCCGCAGGGCGATCAGCCGGTCCGCGTAGACCGAACGCAGGGCGTACCAGAGCGGTTTGCGGCGGCCGTCGCCGTCCACCGCCGCCCAGGAGACGACCGGCCAGCAGTCGTTGAGCTGCCACACGACCGACCCCGAGCAGTACGGGCTGTTCGAGCGGAAGTGCCGGATGCCGAAGGCGACCGCGCGGGCCTGGTTCAGCTGGGTGAGCCAGTGCCAGTCGTCGAAGGACGCGGGGCGCGGCAGGTGGTCCCCCAGCCCGCGCAGCAGCTTCGCGTCACCGTCCTCGGCCTTCTGGTGATGGGCGAGCAGCGGGGCGCCCGGGTCCAGCGGGCCGCTGACGGCGCGGCGCAGGGTGGCGTACGCGGGCGGGCCCTGGAAGCCGAACTCCGCCACGAAGCGGTGGGCGGTGTCGGCGTAGTGGCGGTAGTCCACCCGGTTCCACACCTCCCAGAGGTGGACCGTGCCGAGGGCGGGGTCGTTCGGCGGCAGCTCCGGGGAGCCCGAGTAGGGCGACCCCGGCCAGTACGGGCGGGAGGGGTCGGTCTCGGCGCACAGGGCGGGCAGCAGCTCGTGGTAGTAGCCGTGTCCCCAGGTGCGGCCCTCCAGCTTCTCCTGCCAGCCCCAGTCGGCGTGGCCCTCCAGGTTCTCGTTGTTGCCGCACCACAGCACCAGCGAGGGGTGCGGGGCGAGCCGCACCAGGTTCTCGCGGACCTCCGCGGCCACCTCGTCGTACAGCGGCTGCTCCTCCGGGTAGGCGGCGCAGGCGAAGGGGAAGTCCTGCCAGACCAGCAGCCCCTTCTCGTCGGCCAGTTCGTAGAAGTCGTCGCTCTCGTAGAGGCCGCCGCCCCACACCCGGACCAGGTTGACGCCCGCGGCGACCGCCTGGTCGAGGCGGTCGGAGATCCGCTGCCGGGTGATCCGTGCCGGGAAGCAGTCGTCGGGGATCCAGTTCACCCCGCGGACGAAGACGGGCTCGCCGTTGACCAGGAGGCGGAAGGCCTCGCGCTCCAGTCCGGCGCTCCGGAAGCCCGTCCTGCCGTTCCACGCGTCGTCGCCGAGGCGGACGGTGACGTCGTGGAGCGGCTGCTCGCCGTGGCTGTGCGGCCACCAGCGCGCCGCGCCGGGGACGGCGAGGGTGACGGCGGCGCGGTCCTCGCCCGCCGGGACGGTGAAGTCGGCCCGTTCCCCGGCCACTTCGACCGAGGCCTCCAGGGGGCCGTCGCCCGCCCGGTCGACGTCGAGGGTGAGCGAGAGGCGCGGCACCCCGTCGCCGTCGAGGTCGGCGAGGACCTTCGCCCGGGCGATGCGCGGACCGGACCAGGACTCCAGGGCGACCGGCCGCCAGATGCCGGAGGTGACCAGGGTCGGGCCCCAGTCCCAGCCGAAGTTGCAGGCCATCTTGCGGATGAAGGCGTACGGCTCGGTGTAGGCGCCGGGCCGGTCGCCGAGCTCGTCGCGCAGCGCCTCGGCGTAGGTGTAGGGGGCGGTGAAGCGCACGGTGAGGGTGTTGAGGCCCTCGCGCAGCAGCGGACGGACCGGGAAGCGGTAGCCGCGGTGCTGGTTGGCGGTGGTGCCGGTCTCCGTCCCGTTGAGCAGGACGGTGGCGACGGTGTCGAGGCCGTCGAAGCACAGGTCGGTGAAGTCGTGCCCGTCGTCCGCCCAGGTGAAGGAGGTGCTGTAGGTCCAGTCGGTGCGGCCGATCCAGCCGAGCCGGTTCTCGTTGTCGTCGAGGTAGGGGTCGTCGATGAGCCCGGCGGCCAGCAGGTCGGTGTGGACGCAGCCGGGGACGGTCGCCGGGACGCCGTCCGCGGGCAGTGCCACCGGTACGGCGCCGTCGGCGCGCAGCGTCCAGCCGTCGTGCAGGGGCAGGTGGTGGGGAGTCACGCGGAGGTCCTTCCGCAGTCGGGGAGTCCGGCGCAGGCGACGAAGTGGTCCGGCTCGGCCTCGTGGAGGCCGCTGCCGGGCGCGCCCGCCTCGTGGAAGGCGCAGGCCTCCACGGGTACGGCGGACGTCCAGGGCCGGTTCAGCCGGGGCACCGCGGCCAGGAGCGTACGGGTGTAGGGGTGGAGCGGGTTGCCGAAGACCGTCCGGGTGTCGCCGCGTTCGACGACCCGGCCCTTGCGCAGCACCACCGTCCGCTCGGCGAGGTAGGTGCCGAGCGAGAGGTCGTGGGTGATGTAGAGGACGCCGAGGCCGCGTTCCTTGAGGCCGGCGAGGAGGTTGAGCACGTCGATGCGGGTGGAGGCGTCGAGCATGCTGGTGATCTCGTCGGCGACCAGGAAGCGCGGGTCGAGCAGGAGGGCGCGGGCGATCAGGAGGCGCTGCAACTGCCCGCCGCTGAGCTGGTGCGGATAGCGGCCGAGGACCTGCCCGGGGTCCAGGCGCACGTCCCGTACCGCCTTCTCCACCCGGTCGGCCCACTCCGTGCCGGAGACGCCCGGATGGTAGGCCTGGCGTACGAGGGCGAAGACGCGGTCGGCCTTGAAGACGGGGTTGTAGCAGCTGAAGGGGTCCTGGAAGACGCCCTGGACCCGGCGGTAGAAGTCCTTGCCGGGACGGACCTGTTCGCCGTCCAGGGTGAGGCTGCCCGAGCTGGCCCGGGTGAGTCCCAGGACCATGCGGCCGATGGTGGACTTGCCGCTGCCGCTCTCGCCGATGAGCGAGACGAGTTCACCGGGCGCCGCCTCGAAGGACACCTCGTCCACGGCGGTGACGGAGCCGCCGCCGAAGGCGCCGGCCCGGAAGGTCTTGGTGACGCGGTCGAGGGTCAGCATCAGGCCGCCTTCCAGCATGCGACGGTGTGGCGGGGGGCGACCTCGACGACCGGCGGCTCCTCGGCGCAGCCGCTGTCGGCGAGCGGGCAGCGGGCGCGGAAGCGGCAGCCGGCCGGCGGGTCCAGCAGGGAGGGCGGGGAGCCCTCGATGCCGCTGAGCGGCTTGTCCTTGTAGCGGGCGCCCACCTGGGGCAGGGAGCCGATCAGCATCTTCGTGTAGGGGTGGCGGGGCTCGGCCGTGAGCACCTTCGTGGGGGCCTTCTCGGCGAGCCTGCCCGCGTACATCACCATGATCGAGTCGGCGATGTGCGAGGTCAGCCCGAGGTCGTGGGTCACGAAGATCATGCTGGTGACCAGGCCCTCGTCCCGGAGCCCGGTGAGGGCGCCGACGACGGCCTGCTGGTTGGACACGTCCAGGGCCGAGGTGACCTCGTCGGCGACGAGCACGGAGGGGTCGAGCAGCGTGGAGATCACCATGACGGCGCGCTGCTTCATGCCGCCGGACAGTTCGATCGGATAGCGGTCCAGGACGTCGGGCTCCAGTCCGACCAGCGCGAGCCGGCGGCGCAGTTCCCCGGTGTCCACGGTGACGCCCCGCGAGGCGAGGAGTTCGCGGATCATGCGGCCGATGCGGCGGGTCGGGTTGAGCGCGCTCATCGAGTACTGGGGGACGAGCGAGATCCGGTGGAAGCGGTAGGCGTTCATCGCGCGGTCGTCGGACAGCGGCAGTTCGTCGCCGTCCAGCGTCACGGTGCCCCCGACGTGCCGCATCCGGCCGTCGAGCCGGATGAGGGACTTGCCCAGGGTCGTCTTGCCGCAGCCGGACTCACCCGCCAGGCCCAGGATCTCGCCGTCCGCGAGGTCGAAGCCGACGCCGTCCAGGGCCCGGACCTCGCCACGCAGCGTGCGGTAGTGGACCCGCAGGTCGTTGACGGTCAGGGTCATGTGCTCAGGACTCCCTCAGCTTCGGGTTGAAGACCTCGTCGAGGCCCACGTTGGCGACGTAGAGCGCGCCGACGATCGCGGTGATCCCGGCACCCGGCGGGAGGAACCACCACCACATGCCGAGCTGGAGCGCGCTCCACTGCTGGGCGCTCTGGAGCATCAGGCCGAGCGAGACGCCCTCCGTCGGGCCGAGCCCGATGAAGTCCAGCGAGGACGCGATGAGGATGGACCCGCCGAAGAGCAGGATGAACGTCATGAAGAGGTACGAGCTCATGTTGGGCGCGATCTCGCGGAAGACGATCCGCCAGGTGCCGCTCCCGCTGAGCCGGGCCAGGTCCACGAACTCCCGGGTGCGCAGCGAGAAGGTCTGCGCCCGGATCGCACGCGCCGCCCAGGGCCACGAGGTCAGGCCGATGAACAGGCCCTGCACGGCGACGCTGCGCACCCCCAGGTAGGCGTTGATGATCAGCAGGACGGCGAGCGCGGGGATCACCAGGACGACGTTGGTGAGCATGTTGAGGATCTCGTCGGTGACTCCGCCCCGGTAGCCGGCGAGGAAGCCGACGACCATGGCGATGACGGCGGCGATGGCCCCGCCGACGACGCCGACCAGGAAGGTGGCGCGCAGCCCGTGCACGAACTGCGCGTACACGTCCTGGCCGAAGGTGGTGGTGCCCATCCAGTAGGTGCCGTCCGGCGGGGCCGCCTGCGGGCCGACGTACTCGTTCGGGTTGCCGTTGTCGAGCAGCAGCGGTCCGAGGAGGCCGGTCGCGAGCAGGACGGCGACCAGGCTCACGCCGATGATCAGCTTGGGGTTGCGCACCGCGTAGTGCAGCGACTCGCGGCCGGGCCCCGCCGGGGGCGGCCCGGCGGAGGGCGCCTCGGGGGCCGGGTCGGGCAGTGTGCTCATGACGTGCCTCCTGCCATGCCCGTACGGGTGCGGGGGTCGACGACGACGTACACGATGTCGATGAGGAAGTTGGCGATCAGTACGCCGATGACGATGAACAGGAACGCGCCCTGGAGCAGGAAGAAGTCCTGGTTCTGGATCGCGGCCAGGATCAGTGAGCCGAGCCCCGGGTAGGCGAAGACGATCTCGGTGACGAGCGCTCCGGCGACCAGCACGCCCAGCTGGAGCGCCAGTCCGGTGATCTGGGGCAGGACGGCGTTGCGGAAGGCGTAGCGGCGGATGAGCCGCTGGGGTGCGCCGAGGGCCGACAGGTACGACGCGTAGTCGGACTCCAGCTCGTAGATGATCATGTTGCGCATGCCGATGGCCCAGCCGCCGAGCGCGACGAGGAACAGCGAGAGGAACGGCAGCACCCAGTGGTGCAGGACGTCCAGCGCGAAACCGGCGCTCCAGCCGGGCTGGATGTCCAGGCTGTAGCCGCCGGACAGGGGGAACCAGCCGGCCTTGGCCCCCAGTGCCCAGGCGAGGATGACGGCGATCCACATGTACGGCATGGCGGTCAGCAGGTACCCGGCCGGCAGCACGGTGTTGTCGAGGACCTTGCGGCGGGCGGACAGCGCGCCGATCCAGTTGCCCGCGAACCAGCTGAGCAGGACGGCCGGGATCATCAGGCCGAGGGTGTACGGCAGCGCGTCGAGCAGGACGTCGCCGACGGGCGTCGGGAAGACGAAGACGGAGATCCCGAAGTCGCCCCGGAGCAGCGCGCCCCAGAAGTGCAGGTACTGCTGCCAGAGGGGTTCGTCGAAGCCGAACAGGTTGTTGTAGTAGGTGCGCATCGCCTCGGCCGCCTCCGGCTGCGAGACGCGGGCACGGGCGACCATGGCGGAGACCGGGTCACCGGGCATGAAGCGCGGGATCATCCAGTTGACGGTGACGGCGACGACGAAGGTCAGTCCGTAGACGAGAAGTTTGCGGGCGAAGTAGCGGCGCAAGGGTGCTCCCCTGGTGGAGAGCCCCGCCGTACGCACGCGGTCAGGTGGCGCGCGCACGGCGGGGCGGTCATGGAGTCGGCGGCGTCACGTGGCGGGCTTCAGCTGGGTGAGCGTCTCGAAGCCGCCCATCTCCAGCCAGTTGCGCCACAGGGCCGGTGCCGTCTTCGGAGCTCCGGCGGCGTCCGACGGCCAGTTCTTCCAGGTGCCCGTGGTGGACTGCGACCAGAGGCCGTTGTACCAGAGCGGGATGATGGGCATCTCGGTCAGCTGGATGTCCTGGATCTTCGAGACGGCGGCCTTCATGCCCGCCGTGTCGTCGGTCTTCACCCCGCCGAGCTCCTGCACCAGCTTCCAGGCCTCCGGGTTCTCGTACCGCCCGAAGTTCACCGTGTTCTGCTGCTTCTGGACCGGCAGCTGGAAGATGTAGTCGTAGTACGTCCAGGGCGTGTTGGAGAGCTGGCGCTCGTTGTTGATGACGAGGTCGAAGTCACCCTTGCCGCGCTGCTCGTTGAGGGCGTTCTGGTCGGGGAACTCGGTGGTGATCCTGATGCCCGCGTCCTTGGCCCCGGCGGCGATGACCTTGGCGGCCTCCATCCAGTCGGTCCAGCCCGAGGGCACGGCCAGCTTCAGGCCGAGGGCGGAGCCGTCCTTGTTCTCGACGAAGCCGTCACCGTCCGCGTCCTCGTACCCGGCGTCCGCGAGCTCCTTCCTCGCCGCGGCGGCGTCGTGCGTGAAGCCCTTCCCGGCGATGAGGGCCTTGTCCTCGTACTGCTCCCACTGGGGCAGCAGTCCGGTCGGGGAGGCGGGCTTCACCAGGTCGCCGTACACCCCCTTGACGATCTTTCCGGTGTCGACGGACGCGGCGAGCGCCCGGCGGAAGGCGGCGTCGTCCATCGGCTTCTTCGTGGTGTTGGGCACCAGCCAGGCGGTGTTGGCGGACAGCATGTAGGGGGCCTTGTCGTAGTAAGACACGACCTTCTTGCTCTTGACCAGTGAGGACGCGCCGGGCAGGAAGTTGTTGCTGAGGTCGAGCTGGCCCTGGCCGAGCTGCCCGATGACCACCTCGTTGCTCGGGTTGGAGACGTCGACGATGTAGCGGGGGGCCGGGGTCATGTCCAGCGCCTTCGTGCCCCACCAGTCGTCGCGCCGCTCCCACACGACCCGGTCCTGGGTCTTGCTCTTCAGCCGGTACGCGCCGGTGCCGACCGGCTTGTCGTTGACGCCGTTGAGGATGTCCTCCTCGGTGCGGGAGCCCCAGACGTGCTCGGGGACGACCGGCTGGCCGTAGAGGGTGTAGTCCCACTCCTGGTAGCGGGCCTCCTTGAAGGTGAAGCGGACCGTGGTGCCGTCCACGGCCTCCGCGCCGGACAGCCAGCTCCACAGCGAGTGGAAGGCGGAGGCCTCGATCTTGCCGAGGCCGTAGGAGTACGCCACGTCCTTCGCGGTCAGCGGCTCGCCGTCGGCCCAGGTGATGCCCTGGCGCAGCTTCACCTCGTACGTCTTGTCCCCGGTCCAGCCGCCCGACTCGGCGAGCCAGGGCGTCAGCCTGCCCTCCTGGGGGTCGAAGTGGAACAGGGTCTCGTAGACCAGCCCCTTGGTGCCGGTCGCGTGGTCCCAGTTGCGCAGCGGGTTGTAGTTGGCCGGGGGCCCCCACTGGGTGCCGGTCGTGTAGAGCGTCTCGCCGCGCGGCAGCGAGCCGCCCTTGCCGGCCGGGCCACCCGTGCCGCCCGCACCCGATCCGCCTCCCGTGCACGCGGTCGCGGCGAGTGTGAACACGGCGAGCGCGGTGGCGACCCGCATCCGGGTACGCGTACCCATAGCCCCTCCTCTTCCCCCCGCCGTCCCTGCCGAGCGGAGTTACTGAACCGGGTAAGTGCCCGTGAAGGTATGGGGGCCCCGGAGGAGTGTCAAGGGTGCGGGAGCGCTCCCATCCCTCTTGTTTCAGGGACTTTCAGAGAGGTCTGGACCGCCGACGGGAAGACGGAGGTCAGGGACCTGCGGCTAGGATGCGTGCTGAACACGAACCGGTTAAGCGAGGTCCCATGTCCAAGCACCGCCCCACGATCGCCGACATCGCACGCCGCGCCGGGGTATCGAAGGTCGCGGTGTCGTACGCCCTGAACGACCGCCCGGGCGTCTCCCCCGCGACCCGCGCCTCCATCAAGGCCATCGCGCAGGAGATCGGCTGGCGCCCCAACAGCGCGGCCCGCGCCCTCACCCGCGCACGGGCCGACACCGTGGGCCTGGCGCTGTCCCGCCCGGCCAGGATGCTCGGCGTGGAGCCGTTCTTCATGGAGCTGATCAGCGGGATCGAGACCGAGCTCTCCGCCCGGGGCTGCGCCCTGCTCCTCCAGGTCGTCGCCGACCCCGCGCAGGAACTGGAGATGTACCGCCGCTGGTGGGGCGAGGGCCGGGTGGACGGGGTGTTCCTCGCCGATGTGCGCTCCCCCGATCCGAGGATCGGGGGCGTCGCCGAGCTGGGCATGCCGGCCGTCGTCATCGGCGATCCCTCGGCGGCCGGGACCCTCACCCCCGTGTGGTCGGACGACTCCGCGGCCCTGCGGGACACCCTGACGTACCTGTCCGCCCTCGGACACCGCTCCGTCGCCCGGGTGGCCGGACTGCCCGAACTGGCCCACACCCGGCTGCGCGACAGCGCTCAGCGCGAGATCAGCGCGGAACTCGGACTGGACGAACCGGTGGTGGTGCACACCGACTACTCCGGCGAGGAGGGCGCGCACGCCACCCGGCGGCTGATCGGCTCCGCCCCCCGGCCCACCGCCGTCCTGTACGACAACGACATCATGGCCGTCGCCGGACTTTCGGTCGCCCAGGAGATGGGGCTGGACGTGCCGGCCGACCTCTCGCTCGTCGCCTGGGACGACTCCCAGCTCTCCCGTGTCGTACGCCCTCCGCTGACCGCCCTGAGCAGGGACATCCCCGCCTACGGCACCCATGCGGCCCGCACCCTGCTGACGATGGTCGCCGACGGCTCGGCCCCGGGGTTCGAGGACGCGGCGGCCCGCCTGGTGCCCCGCGGGTCCACCGCCCCGCCCCGCTGAGGGGACCGGGGCACTCAGGGTCGGTCTCCTACCTCAGGTGTACGCCGAGGCCCGGCGGGTGCGACTCAAGAGGGCCCCGGGAACGGGTACGAGGACTGACGACCCGGCACGGGTACGGAGGCGAGGATGAAGGGGTCCCCGCGAACCTCTCGTCCGAACCTGGAGTACCCCTGTGACCACCACCACCGTCCACCGCACCACCGCGGTCGCCGCCCGCGCCACGGAGCTGTCGAAGGTCTACGGCCAGGGTGAGACCCAGGTCGTCGCCCTCGACCGGGTGACCGTGGACTTCCCGCAGGGCGAGTTCACCGCGATCATGGGCCCGTCGGGTTCCGGCAAGTCCACGCTGATGCACTGCGTGGCCGGCCTCGACAGCTTCAGCAGCGGCTCCGTGCGCATCGGCGAGACCGAACTGGGGACGCTGAAGGACAAGCAGCTCACCCAGCTGCGCCGGGACAAGATCGGCTTCATCTTCCAGGCCTTCAACCTGCTCCCCACGCTGACCGCGCTGGAGAACATCACGCTGCCGATGGACATCGCCGGGCGCAAGCCCGATGCCGCCTGGCTGCAGAAGGTCATCGACATGGTGGGCCTCTCGGAGCGGCTGAAGCACCGCCCCACGGAGCTCTCCGGCGGCCAGCAGCAGCGCGTCGCGGTGGCCCGCGCCCTCGCCTCGCAGCCGGAGATCATCTTCGGTGACGAGCCCACCGGCAACCTCGACTCCCGCTCCGGCGCCGAGGTCCTCGGCTTCCTGCGCAACTCGGTGCGCGAGCTCGGCCAGACCGTGGTGATGGTGACCCACGACCCGGTGGCCGCCTCCTACGCGGACCGCGTGGTCTTCCTCGCGGACGGCGCGGTCGTCGACCAGATGCTGAACCCCACCGCCGACGGGGTCCTCGACCGGATGAAGGCGTTCGACGCGAAGGGCCGCACCAGCTGACGCGGCACCGCCGCCGCTCCCCTCCCCCCTTCCGGAACCCATCCCAGGACACACAGACATGTTCCGTACCGCCCTGCGCAATGTGCTCGCGCACAAGGCCAGGCTGCTGATGACCGTGCTCGCCGTCATGCTCGGCGTAGCGTTCGTCTCCGGCACCCTCGTCTTCACCGACACCCTCGGCAACGCCTTCCGCAACCAGTCGGCCAAGAGCTACGACGACGTGGCCGTCTCCGTCAAGACCTGGGCCCAGCGCGGCGACGACGAGGCCGCCGGCGTCGACGAGGCCACGCTCAAGAAGATCCAGGACCTCGACGGCGTGGCGGGGGCCACCGGCCGCGTCTCCGGGTTCGCCGGCGTCGCCGACACCGGCGGCAAGCTCATCGGGGACGGCTGGTCCAACACGGGCTCCAACTTCTCCCCCGGGGCCGGCGGCAAGGACTCCCAGTACACGTTCACCGAGGGCACGGGGCCGGTGCGGCCCGGCCAGGTCGCCCTCGACAAGGAGACCGCCGCCAAGGGCGCGTACCGCGTGGGCAAGCCGGTGCGGGTCGCCACGAACGGTCCGGTGAAGGAGTACACCCTCTCCGGGATCTTCACCACCGAGGACGGCGCGGTGAACGCCGGCGGCAGCCTGGTGCTCTTCGACACCGAGGTCGCCCAGCAGCTGTACCTGCGGCCCGGCGAGTTCAGCGACGTCACCGTGGCCGCCACGGCGGGTACGTCCGACCAGAAGCTCCTGGACGCGGTGAAGCCCCTCATCCCCGAGACCGCCGAGGCCAGGACGGGCGCGGAGCTCGCGGACGAGGAGGCCAGGATGACCGAGTCCGGCCTCAAGAGCCTCAACGCGATGCTGCTGGCCTTCGCGGCCATCGCGCTCTTCGTCGGCGTGTTCCTGATCGCCAACACCTTCACCATGCTGATCGCCCAGCGCACCAAGGAACTCGCCCTGATGCGCGCGGTCGGCGCCTCCCGCCGGCAGGTCAAGCGGGCCATCCTGCTCGAAGCCGGCGTGGTCGGTACGGTCGCCTCCGTGATCGGCTTCGCCCTCGGCGTGGGCCTCGCGGTGGGACTGCGTTCCGCGATGGGCATGTTCGGCGGGAAGATCCCGGCCGGCCCGCTGGTCGTCTCCCCCACCGCGGTCGGCTCGGCGTTCGCCGTCGGCGTGCTGATCACCGTGTTCGCCGCCTGGCTGCCCGCCCGCAGGGCCGCCAAGATCCCGCCGGTCGCGGCGATGAGCAGCGTCCACGCGGTGGCCACCACCAAGTCGCTGGTCCTGCGGAACTCCTTCGGCGCGGTGCTCACCCTCATCGGTTCCGCCCTGATCGTGGCCGGTGCGGCCCAGGGTGACGAGAACGGCCGCTGGCTCCTCGGCGGCGGGGCCTTCTTCGCCCTCACCGGTGTCATCGTCCTCATCCCGCTGCTGTCCCGTCCGGTGATCGCGCTGGTGCGTCCGCTGCTGGGGAAGCTCTTCGGGGTCTCCGGCAAGCTGGCCTCGCAGAACGCGGTCCGCAACCCGCGCCGCACCGGGGCCACCGCCTCCGCGCTGGCGATCGGCCTCACCCTGGTCACCGGCATCTCGGTGCTCGGCGTCACGCTCGGCCAGGCCATCGACAAGATGACGACGGACAACATCCGGGCCGACTACATGGTCTCGATGGCCAGCGGGGACTCGCTCGACGAGTCGGCCCTCACCGCCCTGCGCAAGGCCGACGGGGTCGCGGCGGCCTCCCCCCAGCGGTCCGTCTGGCTCCTCGTCGGCAAGGACGAGAAGGGGGTCCCGGCCTCCGGGGTCACCCCGGGCGACGTCGAGAAGGTCTTCGACCTGAAGACGGTCTCCGGCTCCCTGTCCTCGCTGAAGGACGGCGAGATCGCCGTCGACAGCAAGACCGCGCGGTCCAACGGCTGGAAGACCGGTGACAGCGTCCCCGTGTCCTTCCAGGACGAGAAGAAGGAGACCCTGAAGGTCGGTGCGCTCTACGAGGGCAACGAGTTCCTCTCCCCGGTCCTGATCTCCGAGACCGTCGTCGCCCCGCACGAGAGCGCCGCCGACATCCGCGAGGTCTGGCTGGCCATGGAGGGCGGCCAGAGCGACGCCAACGAGAAGGCCGTGGTCGACGCGCTCGGCGACAACCCGGCGATGAGCATCGTGGACCGCCAGGGCATCCGGGACATGTTCGGCGGGTTCATCAACACCGCGCTGAACATCATGTACGCCCTGCTCGCGATGGCCCTGGTGATCGCCGTCCTCGGTGTCGTCAACACGCTGGCCATGTCCGTCTTCGAACGCCAGCAGGAGATCGGCATGCTGCGGGCGATCGGCCTGGACCGGCGCAGGGTCAAGCGCATGATCCGGCTGGAGGCCGTCGTCATCTCGCTCTTCGGAGCGGTGGTCGGGGTCGCCCTCGGTACGTTCCTGGGATGGGCGATCGGCAAGAGCCTGTCCGCGGACATCCCGGGCTACGCCCTGGTCATCCCGTGGGACCGGATCGCGGTCTTCCTGGCGCTGGCGGGACTGGTGGGCGTGCTGGCCGCGCTGTGGCCGGCCCGCAGCGGCGCGAAGCTCAACATGCTGACGGCCATCAAGACCGAGTAGACGAGGCGCACGGATCAAGGGCCGGTACCCGCACCCGCGGGTACCGGCCCTCCGTGCTTCCCGGATCAGCTCCTCGCCGACGCCGTCCAGTCGCGGGCCCGCAGCGGCATCCCCGCGGCGCCGCCCTCGCGCGGACGCACCGCGAGGATCTGGTTGACCCCGATCTTGTTGTGCTCGAAGGAGAGCGCGGAAGCGGCCATGTAGAGCCGCCACACCCTGGCCCGCCCGGGCGAGGTGGCCCGTACGGCTCTCTTCCAGTGCTTCTCCAGATTGGCCACCCAGTGGCGCAGGGTCAGTGCGTAGTGCTCGCGGATCGCCTCGACGTCCCGGGTCTCGAAGCCGGCCTCCTCCAGCGTGGCCACCGTGCGGCCCACCGGCGCCAGTTCACCGTCGGGGAAGACGTACGCGTCGATGAAGTCGTCGACACGGTAGGCCGACTCGTCCCTCTCGGGGCGGCGGGCGATCTGGTGGTTGAGCAGCCGTCCGCCCGGCTTCAGCAGGGCGTAGAGGTCGTCGGCGTACTCACGGAAGCGGACCGAGCCCACGTGCTCGGCCATCCCGATCGAGGAGATGGCGTCGTACGGGCCGTCCCTGACGTCCCGGTAGTCCTGGACGCGGATCTCGATCCGGTCGGTGAGGCCCTCCTCGGCGATGCGCTTGCGGGCGAAGGCGGCCTGTTCGGTGGAGAGGGTGACCCCGGTGACCCGGGCGCCGTACTCGCGGGCGGCGTGGATGGCCATGGAGCCCCACCCGCAGCCCACGTCGAGCAGCCGGTCGCCCTCCTGGAGGGCCAGCTTGCGGCAGACGAGGTCGAGCTTGTCGCGCTGGGCGTCCTCCAGGCCGGCGCCCTCCTGCCAGTAGGCGCAGGAGTAGACCATGGACGGGCCGAGGACCATCGCGTAGAAGTCGTTGCCCACGTCGTAGTGGTGGCTGATGGCCTGCTTGTCCCGGCGCCTGGTGTGGAGCGCGCCGGTGCGGCGGTGGATCTCCTCGGCGGGCGGGGGCGGCGGCGGCCAGGGACCGGCCAGCCGCACGAGGCCCCGGCCGAACGCCCGCACCTTCGGGTCGCGGACGGGGTGGACGCTGTCCTTGGCGTCGGCTCCGCGTTCCCAGAGGAGCGAGGCCAGGGCGTCCAGTACGGCGTACAGGTCACCGTCGACGTCGATCTCGCCGGCCACCCAGGCGCGGGCCAGGCCCAGCTCGCCCGGCTTCCAGAGGAGACGGCGAAGGGCACGGCGGTGGCGCAGTACGAGGGTGGGGGCGTCCGGCGGCCCGGATTCGCTGCCGTCCCAGGCCCGGATCCTGACCGGCAGGGACTCTCCCAGCAACTCTTCGGCGAGAGCGGTCAGCCGCGATGCGGCGTCGGCCATGGTGCACACCTCCGTGGTGGTGTTTCCGAATGTGCCTAAATTCGCATATACGCACCCGAACCGGGCCGCGACACCTCGGGGCCGCGGCGAGGTACACCAGCCTCAACGCCGCCCGGCGCCCCCGCCATCCCGCCCCAGGGCAACGGAACGGCAAAATACCTGCACTCACCACCTAGTTGGTGGCGGCGGGGCACACCGAAGGGGCCGCCCGCACCACGGATGGCGGACGACCCCTTCGGTGACGTACGGGCGCTAGGAGGCCTTGGCCTTCTCGCCGTCGGCCTTGGCCGCGACCGGCGGGGGGCTCGGCTTGGCGGCCTCGTAGAACTCCTCGCGCGGAGTCTCCATGGCGCCGAGCGAGACGACCTCGCGCTTCAGGAACATCGCCAGCGTCCAGTCGGCGAAGATCCGGATCTTGCGGTTCCAGGTCGGCATGGCCATGCCGTGGTAGCCACGGTGCATGTACCAGGCGAGACGGCCCTTGACCTTGATCTTCACCTTGCCCACGACGATCATCGCGACGCCCTTGTGCAGGCCGAGACCGGCGACCGCACCCTTGTTGGCGTGGCTGTACTCCTTCTGCGGGAAGCCCCGCATGCCGGAGATGACGTTGTCGCCGAGGACCTTCGCCTGACGCAGCGCGTGCTGGGCGTTCGGCGGGCACCAGGCGTTGGGGTTGCCCGCGCGGCGGCCGACCATGTCCGGGACCTGGGCGTTGTCGCCCGCGGCCCAGACGTAGTCGGTGCCCTGCACCTGGAGCTTCTCGGAGGTGTCCACGTGGCCGCGGGGGCCGAGCGGCAGGCCGAAGCGGGCCAGCGCCGGGTTCGGCTTCACGCCGGCCGTCCACACGATGGTGCTGGAGTCGACCTCGAGGCCGTTCTTCAGGACCACGTGGCCGTCGACGCAGGAGTCCATGGAGGTCGAGAGGTAGACCTCGACACCACGGCTCTCCAGGTGCTCCTTGCCGTACGCGCCCAGCTTCGGGCCGACCTCGGGAAGGATCTTGTCGGCGGCGTCGACCAGGATGAAGCGCATGTCCTCGCGCTTCACGCTCGTGTAGTACTTGGCCGCGTCGCGGGCCATGTCCTCGACCTCACCGATGGTCTCCGCACCGGCGAAGCCGCCGCCCACGAAGACGAACGTGAGCGCCTTGCGGCGGACGTCCTCGTCGGTCGTGGAGTCGGCCTTGTCCAGCTGCTCCAGGACGTGGTTGCGCAGCCCGATGGACTCCTCGATGCCCTTCATGCCGATGCCCTGCTCGGCGAGGCCGGGGATCGGGAAGGTGCGCGAGACGGCGCCCATCGCGATGACCAGGTAGTCGAAGGGCAGCTCGTAGGCCTCGCCGACGAGCGGCGCGACCGTGGCGACCTTGCGGTCCTGGTCGATGGTCGTGACTCGGCCGGTGAGGACCTCGGCCTTGGGCAGTACGCGCCGCAGCGGGACGACGACATGCCGAGGCGAGATGCTGCCGGCAGCAGCTTCGGGGAGGAAGGGCTGGTACGTCATGTACGAGCGCGGGTCGACGACCGTGACGGTCGCCTCTCCATACCGCATCTTCTTCAGAATGCGACGAGCTGCGTACAGGCCTACGTACCCACCGCCTACAACGAGGATCCTGGGACGCTCCGTGGTGCTCATGCCATCGAGTATCCACCCCCCTCGGGGGGCATGCTCGTGAGCCCCTTCACAAGGTATGCGCCACCCTCTGCTACACTTCGCCGCCCACGTGACCCAGGTCATGATGCGGGTGGGGAACCACAGGGTCCCGGCGAACGTTGTTCACCGCTTGTGAGCTGGCCCTTGAGGCCTCGGCCGGGGCGAACCGGCGGCCCGGGACACACCCCGGCCACACCCCCGAAACCTCACGGCACCGCCCGCGCGCGGACCCCCGGACCGCCCGCACGGCCCCTCGGAGGCGGAACTTCCCCCAGGAGGGCCGAATTCCTTGTGAAGAAGTTCACGAACTTGGTCGCGGCGGCTCGCGGAAGACCTCCCCGGAGAGGTCCGGGGAGGTCGTCCGCAAGCTCAGAAGTGCAGGCCGGAATGCGATTGAGCGGCGTCCCGCCGCTCCCGCGCCCCCGCCGCGGTCAGCCCGTCGACCAGGCGATCCCGTCGAGGATGTCGTGCTCGCTGACGACGACCTCGCGGGCCCCGGCGCGCTCCATCACCGCGAGCAGCACGAGGGCCCCGGAGGCGATCACGTCGACCCTGCCCGGGTGCATCGCGGGGATCGCCGCGCGCTCCGCGTGCGTCGAGGCCAGCAGCCGCTCGGTGAGCTCCCTGACCCGCTCGACGGAGACCCGGGAGTGGTGGATCGCCGCGGAGTCGTACTCCTCCAGCCCGAGCGCCATCGCGGCGACGGTGGTCACCGTCCCGGCCAGGCCGACGAGGGTCGCCGCCGAGGAGAGCGGCACGGTCCGCTCGGCCAGGTCCAGGGCGGCGCCGATGTCGGCCCGGATCGCGGCGATCCGGTCCGCCGTGGGCGGGTCCACGACGGCCCCGTCCACGACGAGGTGACGCTCCGTCATCCGCACGCAGCCGATGTCCACGGACCGGGCGGCGCGGACCCGGTCGTCGCCGACGACGAACTCGGTGGAGCCGCCCCCGATGTCCACGACGAGGTACGGCTTCTCCAGGCGGTCGCTGCCCACCAGTTCCTTGGTGGCACCGTCGAAGGAGAGCTGCGCCTCCTGGTCGCCGGTGACGACCTCGGGCTCGACGCCCAGGATGTCCAGGACCCCGCGGACGAAGTCGTCGCTGTTCTCCGCGTCACGGGACGCGGACGTGGCGACGAACCTGATCCGCTCGGCGCCGAGCTCCTTGATCACGGCCGCGTACTCGCGGCAGGCGTCGAAGGTCCGCTCCAGCGCCTCGGGCGCCAGCCGGCCGGTCCGGTCGACGCCCTGGCCGAGCCGGACGATCCGCATGCGGCGGTCGAGTTCGGCGAAGTCCCCGGCTGCGGGGTCCACGTCGGCCACGAGCAGGCGGATGGAGTTGGTACCGCAGTCGATGGCGGCAACGCGGGTCATGGGGCTCCTGTGGTTGTACGGGTACCGCGCGGGGGTCAGGACGCTTCGGGTCCTGCGTCGGGGGCGCACGGCGTGACGCACGGGCCCTTCGCCCACCACCGGGGCAGCATGGCGAGGGCCTCGTCGCCCAGCGGGTTCACCCCGGGGCCGGCGGCCAGCGAGTGGCCGACCAGGACGTGCAGGCACTTGACCCGGTCCGGCATGCCGCCCGCGCTCGGGAAGCCCTCCAGGACCTCGATCGCGTCGCGCCGCGCGAGGTAGTCCTCGTGCGCGGCCCGGTAGGCGGCGGCCAGCTCGGGGTCGGTCGCGAGCCGCTCGGTCATCTCCTTCATGACCCCGTTGGCCTCCAGCGTGCCGATCGCGGACGCGGCACGCGGGCAGGTCAGGTAGTACGTCGTCGGGAACGGCGTGCCGTCCTCCAGACGGGGCTGTGTCTCGACCACGTCCGGGTTGCCGCAGGGGCAGCGGTGCGCGATGGCGCGCAGTCCGCGCGGCGGCCGGCCGAGCTGGAGCTCGAACGCGGCGATGTCCGCGGCGGTGGGCGTGGTGGATTCGGTCTGCGGAGGGGGCGTGTCCATGCCTGCCTTGAATGTCATCGGTCGGACTGTATGAACCGGCGCGGGGCCGGGGCACGGCACGTGCCCGCGGACCCGCACCGGTGCGGGGTCATCGGCGGTCGGCGCTGTCCACGCCGTCCCAGAGGTTCGTGTGCCAGGGCCGCCCCGTCGCCCCCGGCTCGCCCCGGCGCACCTCGGCCGCGTCCGGGTCGACGACCGTGTAACCGGTCTCGCCGGGCATGACGTAGTGGAGGTGCTGGCGCGCGAGACGGCGGATGTACGCGTCGTCCCTGAGCCGCGCCTTCTCGTCGCGCAGCTCCTCGGTCCGCCGGTGCGCCTGCTGCGAGAGCCTCTCCTGTTCCGCGATCTGGTCGCGCTGGGAGATGTACTGCCGCATGGGGTACGCGAGGGCGACCACCAGGGAGCAGACGATCAGCGCGAGGAACGCCGCCCGGCCGGTGAGCCGGGAGCGCCGGGCCTGGCGCCGGTTCTGGGACCGGTAGACACGGGCCGCCGTCTGCTCGCCGAGCAGCCGCAGCCTGGTCGCGGTGGAGAACCGGTCGCGGTCCTTCCCGGCCATCTCTCACGCCTCCCCGTTACGCACGTCCGTCCCCGCACACGGTACGGGACCGGATGCGGGGACGGACGGAGGCTGGTGCTCCGGACTCGGGCTGTCAGCCCTCGAAGCGGAACCGCGGGAACGCCGAACGCCCGGCGTACACGGCGGCGTCGTCGAGGATCTCCTCGATGCGCAGCAGCTGGTTGTACTTGGCGACGCGGTCCGAGCGGGCCGGGGCGCCGGTCTTGATCTGGCCGCAGTTCACGGCGACGGCGAGGTCGGCGATGGTGACGTCCTCGGTCTCACCGGAGCGGTGGGACATCATGCACTTGAAGCCGTTGCGCTGGGCCAGCTCGACGGCGTCGAGGGTCTCGGTCAGCGAACCGATCTGGTTGACCTTGACGAGCAGGGCGTTGGCCGAGCCCTCCTCGATGCCGCGGGCGAGGCGCTCGGGGTTGGTGACGAACAGGTCGTCACCGACGATCTGCACCTTGGAGCCGAGCTTGTCGGTGATGACCTTCCAGCCCGCCCAGTCGTCCTCGTACAGCGGGTCCTCGATGGAGACCAGCGGGTACGCGGAGACGAGCTCCTCGTAGTACTCGGTCATCTCGGCGGCCGAGCGGGACTTGCCCTCGAACTCGTAGACGCCGTCCTTGTAGAACTCGGACGCGGCGACGTCGAGCGCGAGCGCGATGTCGCGGCCCGGGACGTAACCGGCCTCCTTGACGGCCTCCAGGATGAGGTCGAGGGCGGCGCGGTTGGACTCGAGGTTGGGGGCGAAGCCGCCCTCGTCACCGAGACCGGTGGACAGGCCCTTGGTCTTCAGGACCTTCTTGAGCGTGTGGTAGATCTCCGCGCCCCAGCGCAGGGCCTCGGAGAAGGACTCGGCGCCGATCGGCGCGATCATGAACTCCTGGATGTCCACGTTGGAGTCGGCGTGCGAGCCGCCGTTCAGGATGTTCATCATCGGAACGGGCAGCAGGTGCGCGTTCGGGCCGCCGAGGTAGCGGAAGAGCGGGAGGTCGGAGGCCTCGGACGCGGCGTGCGCCACGGCCAGCGAGACGCCGAGGATGGCGTTGGCGCCGAGGGAGCCCTTGTTCTCGGTCGCGTCCAGGTCGAACATCGCCTGGTCGATGAGGCGCTGCTCGGTGGCGTCGTAACCGACGAGCTCCGGGCCGATCTGCTCGATCACGGCGAGGACGGCCTTCTCGACGCCCTTGCCCTGGTAGCGGTTGGGGTCACCGTCGCGAAGCTCGATGGCCTCGAACGCACCGGTGGAGGCGCCGGACGGAACAGCAGCACGTCCCGTGCTGCCGTCGTCGAGGCCAACCTCGACCTCGACCGTGGGGTTGCCCCGGGAGTCGAGGATTTCCCTGGCTACGACGACGTCGATGGACGGCACGAGGCATCTCCTTCTGGGATCTGACACTGGTTGTGCAGGGTCACTGTGGCCTTGCGCCACGAGCCTAACCGGCTCGGCCCGCTCCGTCGGCCGTCCGCCCGTCCCCTGGGACGAAAAAGCACTCAAGGGCCTTCATTACGGGCAAAGCGCCAGAATCTTACTGGCAAGTAACCGCAAGGACCGGGCGCACCCCCGGCGGCGCGCCCCGCGACAGGGCCCCGGGCACGCCGGCCCCGCAGGGCCCTGACACGGCCGCGGCCCGGCGCGCGGGGGGTCTGCGCGCCGGGCCGGGCCGCCGGGGCGGAGGAGGACCCCGGACCGCTCGCGGTTACTTCAGGTGGAGCTGCTGGCCCGGGAAGATCAGGTCGGCGTCGTCGACGATGTCGCCGTTCAGCTCGAACAGCTTCTGCCAGCCGCCCTCGACCTTCTCGGCGCCGGCGATCCTGCTGAGGGTGTCGCCGGCCTTCACCTTGTACTCGCCGTCACCCTTCTCGACCTTCTCGCCGGTCGGGGTGGTGACGGTCTTCTCGGGGGCCGTGCGCTTCTCGCTGCGCGTGGCGGGCTGCTCGGTCCCGCGCTCCGGCGCGGCCTTCGGGGCCGTGTCGCCGTTCTTCGCGGAGCCGGTGTCGACGCCCGGGTCCACACCGTCGTTCGTCAGGCCGCCGGCACCGGCGCAGGCCCAGGCGCCCGGGCCCTGGAGGTCGAGGAGCTTCTCGGCGACGGCTATCTGCTGGTCCTTGGTGGCCAGGTCGGCGCGGGCGGCGTACTGCGTACCGCCGGCGGCGGCCCAGCTGGACTGCGAGAACTGCAGGCCGCCGTAGTAGCCGTTGCCGGTGTTGATGGACCAGTTGCCGCCGGACTCGCACTGGGCGACGGCGTCCCAGGTGTCGACGGAGGCGGCCGAGGCGCCGGTCGCGCCCATCAGCGGCACGGCGACGGCGGCACCGGTGACGCCGGCCAGGGTCGCGATGCGGACGGCCCTGGACGGGCGGCGGTGCTTGCCCTTGCTGGAAAGCAGCATGGTTCTCCTCACCGACGCCTACGAGGTGAGCTGTCGGGTTCGGGCCTGTGAGTTGCCCGGCCACCCGCACTCGCGGACGGCTTCACCCCGAGCCGCACCCTCACCGTCTCGCGACGGCCGGGTCCGGCACCTACCTGGGTCCCCCGCTCCTGCCTACGGCGCTTTACGCGTGGGTCCCCTTCGGCCGACGGCAGGATTCGGCGTGACGGTCGAAGGTGCCCGCGGTGCGAGCGGCTCCGACCGTAAACACACGCAACCCCTACATTCAAAGATGGACATAACGAGCAATCAGCGCGTAACGGTTCGGGAGGACGGATCATTTCCGCAGGTCGGAGCCAATATGGACGGACCGGGCGGACGGGGCGCACCAGTTGAAGCAAAGAGACCCATGTCTCACTTACGCATAAGTGGACATAGGCCTCTGAACTGCCCCCGCTTTCGGGGTGTTTTCCCGTATTTGATCAGCTGGCGGCGGGAGTCTCCGTCTGCGCGTCCGACGCGAGGCCGAGGTCCAGGCTCTGGCCGGGAAGGATCAGGTCCGGGTCGGAGCCGAGCGCGTCCTTGTTGGCCTCGTAGAGCGCGGGCCAGCCGCCGGGCAGCTCCTGCGCGTCGGCGATCGCCCAGAGGTTGTCGCCCTCCTGGACGGTGTACGTCCCCTCGGCGCCCTGACGGGCCTCCGAGGCGCCGCGCGAGGCGTGCCTGCCGCCCTCACGGCTGTCGTCGAGGTCCGTTCCGGCACTGGCCTCGGGGGCCGGCGCGCCGCGGTGCTTCCCGGCCTTCGCGCCGTCGCCCTTCGCGGAACCGGAGGTCTCGGACGCCTCGGGCGACGGCGTGGCGGACGGAGTCGTGCCGCCCTTGCCCGCCCCGTCACCCTTGCCCGCCGTGTCGCCGGACGCGTCCTTGTCGGTGCCGCTCTCCGTGTCGGCCCCGTCCGTGCCGTCCGCCGCGTCGGCCGGGTCCGACACCTCGGGCGAGGGGGTCCCGGACGGTGTGGCGGTGTCCGAGGGCTCGGCGGTCGGGTCGGTGCCCGGGTCGACGCCCGGAAGCACGCCGTCCAGGGCCAGCCCGGAGATCACGGCGCAGCTGGGCCAGGCCTGCGGGCCCTTGGCGTCCAGCACCTTCTCCGCGACGGCTATCTGCTGCGAGCGGCTCGCGAGGTCCGCCCGCATGGCGTACGCCGTACCGCCGTACGCGTCCCAGGTGTCCTCGGTGAACTGCAGGCCGCCGAAGCGGCCGTTGCCGAGGTCGGCACTCCACATGCCGCCGCTCTCGCATTCGGCGACCCGGTCCCAGGTCGACGCGTCGGCGGCTTGCGCGCCGCCCGCACCGAGCAGCGGGATGGCGATGGCCGATCCGGTGACGCCTGCGGCGACGACGATGGCGGGTGCCTGGCGAGGGCGACGGTGTCTGCCGGTCGCGGAGCCCATGGGATTGCCTTCCGTGTGACTGACATGTGACGGGTGAGTCGAACGGTGAACCTAGCCCTACTCGAACGTGTGTCACAAGTCGATGCAGCGGAGATCACGTGAAAGTCACGGAGTTGACAATCTGTCACCTTCACCGGGCGGGCGCCCGGGACCGAACTCCACGGGAAGCGTGCGTAGTCCACGCATGATGAGCCCGCCGCGCCAGCGCAAATCGGCAGGTTCCGCAGCGAGCCGCAGGTCAGGGAGGCGTCGCAGCAGTGTCGCGAGCGCCACCTGGCCCTCCAGCCGCGCCAGCGGCGCCCCCAGGCAGTAGTGGATGCCGTGCCCGTACCCGAGGTGCTGATTGTCACTCCGTGCGAGGTCCAGGGTGTCCGCATCCTGGAATCTCTCCGGATCCCGGTCGGCGGCGGCCAGCACCACGAGAACGGGGTCCCCCGCCGCGATGTCCTGCCCTCCCAGCGTCACGGGCTCGGTGGCGTAGCGCCAGGTCGCCAGCTCCACGGGCCCGTCGTAGCGCAGCAGCTCCTCGATGCCCGTGGCGAGCAGTTCCGTCTCCCCCGCCGCCAGCGAGCGCTCCAGGCGCTCACGCTGGGCGGGATCGCGCAGCAGGGCGTAGGTGCCGTTGCCGATCAGGTTCACGGTCGTCTCGAAACCGGCGAACAGGAGGATGAAGGCCATCGCCGCGGCCTCGTTCTCGGTGAGGTGCTCGCCGTGGTCGCTCGCCCGGATCAGCCCCGAGATGAGGTCGTCACCGGGGTTCTCCCTCTTGCGGTGGATGAGCTCGGCGAGGTACCCGCGCATCTTCTTGACCGATCTGGCGACCCCGCCGCGCGGTCCGCCGCCGTGCCGGATCATCATGCCCGCCCAGTCGCGGAAGTCGTCCTGGTCCTCGCGCGGCACTCCCAGGAGGTCGCAGATCGCGTAGATGGGGAGGGGGAACGCGAAGTCGTGGATGAGGTCGGCCTCGCCGTTCCCGGCGAAACCGTCGATGAGGCGGTCCGTCAGCTCCTGCACGCGGGGCGCGAACTCCGCGACCCGGCGCGGGGTGAACGCCTTGGACACGAGCCGGCGCAGCCGGGTGTGGTCCGGCGGGTCGATGTTGAGCAGATGCGTCATCAGCTCGGCCTTGCGCTCCCCCGGAATGCCCGTCTTGCCCTTGGCGCTCGCGGACCCCGCGTGGTGGGCCGGGTTCTTGGAGAGCCGGGTGTCGGCGAGGGCCTGCCGGGCGTCGGCGTACCGGGTCACCAGCCAGGCCTCGACCCCGCTGGGCAGCGACGTGCGGTGCACGGGGCTGTGCTCACGGAGCCAGGCGTAGGCGGGGTAGGGGTCGGTGGCGAACTCCCAGGTGAAGAGTTCGGGTGCTGCGGGCGCGGAGGCGGTCTCAGAGCTGTCGTTCACTCCTCGACGCTATCGGGAGCGGTCGCGAGCCCCTCCGCCGCCCGGATCGCGTCCCGGTAGGCGCGGGCGGCGGCCCGCAGGGCGGCCTCCGGGTCCGCACCGTCCCGCTCGGCCTCCACGGCGAGGGCGAGCAGCCGGTGACCGACCCCCTCGCCCCCGGGGAGCGCGACCTCGAGACCCGCCGTACGGGCCCTGCCGCCCAGCTTGGCCGCCAGCGCCAGACCGGGCTGCCCGAGCGGCACCCCGTCGGTGACCGATTCCCGCTGCTTCTCGACGGCCTTCGTACGGAGCCAGTGGGCGTGCACGTCCTCCGGCGTCTCGGCGGTCTCGTCGCCGAACACGTGCGGATGACGGTGGATCAGCTTCTCGACGAGCGTGGCGGCGACGTCGTCGATACCGAACGGCTCCTCCGGGTCATCCTGCGCGATGCGCGCGTGGAGGGCGACCTGGAGCAGTACGTCGCCGAGCTCCTCGCGCACCTCCGCGCGGTCGCCGTCCTCGATGGCCTCGACCAGCTCGTAGGACTCCTCGATGGCGTACTTCGCGAGGCCCTCGTGCGTCTTCTGCGAGGTCCACGGGCATTCGAGCCGGATCCGGTCCATGACCTGGACCAGGTCCAGGAGGCGCGCGCCGGGCAGGTCGTACGAACCGGGCAGCAGCTCCAGGTCCGGCATCCGCACCCGGCCCGAACCGCCGAGCCGCGCGAGGCCGTCGGTGAGTGGCTGGTTTCCTTCGCCGCCCACCAGCACCACGACGGTCCGGCCGCCCGCGCAGTCGTCCACCAGCTCCTCGGCCGAGGGCACCCCGTGCCCGACGGCGACACCCGCCTCCGCCAGGTACGGCAGCTGCGGGTGCTCCCGCTCGGAGCACAGGACCCGGTCGGCCGCGTGCAGTGTCTGCCAGGCGGGCCAGGACAGCAGACCGGGGGCGACCCGGTGGCTGGCGGTGAGCAGGACGATACGGCCGGGGTCTTCAGCGTTCACACCCCCGAACCTACCCCCGGGCGGCGGGGGTCAGGCGCCCGCCTCGGGGTCCTGGCCGCGCACGGGGGTGACCTGGGTGATCCACGGCGCCTGGTACGTGCTGAGCTGGACCTTCTGGTTGTCCCAGGCGCCGTAGCGCGGGTTGACGTCGATGCGCAGCGCCTTCGACGCCCCGGTGAGGGCCTCCCCGACGGCCTGCACCCCCGCGGGGCTCTGGAGGTCGGCGCCGAGCGCCTGGGCCAGCTTCTGGAGCTGGACCTCCTGGCGCAGGCTCGCCTCGATCTGGCCGGGCGCCACCCAGCGCTGCTCCAGCATCAGCGTCCGCACCCCCTGCTCCCCGCCGGACTGCGCGGCGGCGGTGCTGCGGATCTGCTGGATCTCCTTGCGGCTGACGCTCACCCCGGCGTCCTTCGCGGCCCGGTCCAGGACCCGGCCGAAGATCAGACCGGACAGCTTGACGCGGATCAGCTGACCCGACTTCGTGACCAGTTCCGCGGACCGCCCCGGTTCCTGCTGCGCGCTGCGCACGTCGGCCGCCTGCGCCTGCACCGTGGCCACGTCGATCCGGTCGCCGCCGACCACCGCCGCGGCACCGGGGTGGGCCGCGCCGCCGCAGGCGGTCAGGAGAGGTGCCGCGACGAGCGTGGCGGCGGTGAGTGCGAGCGCGGTGCGACGTCGGCGGTGCAAAGGAGCCTCCCGGGGAGAGTTTGTGCATCAGTGCACAAAGCCTTGCGGTGATCGATGTTAGGCAGTGGACGTGGTTCGGGCCACTGCTTCGACCAACGATTTCCGGACCGGTCAGTGTGGGGTCGGGGGCGAAATCCCTTCCGTTCCGCCCTTTTCGGCCGGTGGGCGCCTCACACCGAGCCGCGTACGTCCTGGTGGTGGGTCAGCTGGCGGCGTAGCTCCGTGGGGAGCGGGTGGTGCGGGCCGTAGGCGCGCTCCGTGTCGTACAGGAGGGCCTGGAGCTGGGCGCGGCCCGCGTGGTGGTCGCCCATCCCGAGCAGGAGGTGGGCGATCCGCCGGCGGATGTCGAAGGCCCGGCCGGGGCCGTCGGAGGCGGCGTAGCCGTTCTCGTAGTGGGGAAGGACCGCGCGGTACTCGGCGAGCGCGGCGGTCGCCTCGCCGAGCTGTTCCAGGCACTGCGCGGCGTCGTAGCGGAACTGGAGCGTCCGGGGGTCGGCGGGGCCCGCCTCCGCCGCGCGGTCGTCCGCCAGGCGGCGGAGCTCCGGCAGGGCGCGGCGGTACTGGCCGTCGTCCATCAGGGTCGCCGCGTACTGCTTGCGCAGGATCCGCACGACCGGGGAGTGCTCGCCGTGCTCCAGTGCCGCGGCGGGCAGGATCCCGCCGAGGATGTCGACGGCCTGGGTGATGCGGCCCTCCCCGAGCAGCCGCTTCACGTCGTCGACGGCCTGCGCCACGTTCGGCCGGGCGGGCGCCTCCCGGGGCGCGGCGGGCGGCGGTACGGGGGCGGGCGCGGGCGCGGGGACGGCGGCCCGGTCGGGCCAGGGGGCGTGCGGGCGCAGGAAGGGCCTGGTCGGGTCCAGGGGGCCGGCCGGCGCGCCGCCGGCGGGCAGCAGGGGCCTCAGGGACTCGTAGACCTCCTGGGCGGAGGCGGGACGGTGCTGGGGGTCCTTGGAGAGCAGCCGCAGGACGACCGCTTCGAGCGCGGCGGGGACCTCGGGCCTGAGCTGGCGGACCGGGAGGGGCGGTTCGTAGAGGTGGCGGTGCAGGACCCCCAGGGCGGTGGACCCGGCGAACGGCACGTCGCCGCTGAGGAGTTCGTGCAGGAGCACCCCGAGGGCGTAGAGGTCGGTGTACGGGCCGACGGCGCCGCCCATCGCCTGCTCGGGGGCCATGTAGGCGGGGGAACCGATCGGTGAGCCCGTGTGCGTCAGGCGGGTGGTGTCGGTGTCCATGACGGAGGCGATGCCGAGGTCCAGCACGGTGACGGTGCCGTCGGGCCTGACCATCGCGTTGCGCGGCTTGAGGTCGCGGTGGACGATCGGCACCGCGTGCACGGCGGAGAGCACCGCGCAGAGCTGGGCGGCGACCGCGACGGCCCAGGGCCACGGGTAGGGGTCGTGCTCGGCGAGGTGGTCGGCGAGGTCGGCACCCTCGACGTACTGCATGACGAGGTAGAGGTCCTCGCCGTCGCTCCCCGCGTCGTGGACCGTGACGAGGCCGGGGTGGTCGACCTGCGCGGTGACCCGGCACTCGCGGACGAACCGGCGGCGCAGCTCGTCGGCCGCCTCGCTGCCGGAGGGGCCCGCGACCCGGTCGGGGCGCAGCAGCTTCACCGCGACCCTGCGGTCGAGGCGCTGGTCGTACGCCGTCCAGACCTGCCCCATGCCGCCCTGGCCGAGAAGGGCGGCCAGGGCGTAACGCCCGGCGATGACGCGCCCGTTCACCGCCCGTCACCCTCCTTGCGGAGGTAGTCGCTCAGCTCGTCGAGCTCGGCGCGCACCTGGTCCAGGCGCTGGGGCTTGGGGGGCCTCGGCGCCGCGGGCGGCGGCGTCGGACCCTGCCGCGGGCCGGGGCCCTGCCCCGGGGCGGACGGGTAGCCGTACGCGGGAGTGCCGGCCACGGGCGGGTCGGGCACGGTGGCCCGCGAGGCGTATCCCCCGGACGGGAACGTGGGCGCCCCCGGGTTGCCGCCGTACGGGCCGGCGAAGGGCGCCGCGTAGGGGTTGGCCGGCGGGCCGCCGTACGGACCGAAGTGCCGTATCTCCGTGTACAGGTAGTAGGTGACCGTGCCGACGAAGGTGACCAGCATCCAGGTCAGCATGACGATCGCCTGACCGTCGGTCAGCACGTCGTCCTCCTCCGGCAGCGACCCGAGGTACATGATCAGCCCCGTGTTCAGCGCCAGCACGAGACCGAACATCCACCAGTCGCGCCGCTTACGGGTGACGATCGCCAGCCGCAGCATGGCCGCCCAGGCGAGGAATCCGCAGCTCAGCAGCGCGAGAGCCACGAAGACCACACGCAGCGTCACCAGGGTGGACGAGGACGGACGACGCGTCGGCTGCTGCTCCGGCGGATAGCCGTAGCCGTGCATGTGCTGCTCCCGGGCGTGGATCGGACGTGTGCAGTGAGCGTATACACCGACACGGACAACCGGTCCTCGGTTGTGCACAACCGTTGTGCTTCACGTCACTTCGGAGCGATCGAACCGTCCGTGAGGCCGTCGTACATCCCCTGCACCAGCTGCCCGCCGAGGCGCCCCGCCGTGCGCAGGGCGTCCTCGAACGCGGCGAGCGCGCTGAACTGTTCACCGTACGTGCGCTGTTCGGCCAGCGGAAGGCGCGGCACCTGGAGGCGGCGGGCGTCGAGCCGGGTGGTGGTGGAGGCGTAGCTGCTGGCCTGCCGGTTGTTGGCGGTGCCGCGCAGGAAACCGGCGAGGAACCAGGGGTCGAGGGCGGCCGGGTCGGGCCGCAGCAGCTGGAGGTTGCGGCCGAGTGCGGCGCCCGCGGTGGCCTCGTCGACGACCCTGGCGACCGAACCGCCGCCGACCACCGGCACGACGACGTCGCCCGCCTCCAGCAGGAGCGGCTCGTCCTCCGGGGACGCGGCCTGCGTGGAGGGCGTACCGCTGGGGGCCGTGCCGGCCAGGACGTCGTGCTCGGTGAGCACCGGCACCGCGCCGTGGCCGGCTCCGGACCCGGTCCGCAGGTGCAGGGCCCCCGCGCGCGCCAGTTCACCGACCGTGGTGAAGGGCCGCCGGACCGTGTCGCAGGGGGCGGCGGGCGGGGGCGTGAGCCGGGCGGTCAGTTTCAGGGTCTCGTCCAGCCGCTCCCGCACACGGACCAGTTCGGCCGCGCCGCCGCCGCCGGCCGGTGGCGGCAGATGGCGGGCGGGGGCCAGGTCCACGTCGTCGTCGAGGAGTTCGATGACGGGCACGGCGCGGCTGGTGCCGGGGCGTTCCTCGACGGGGTCGCGGCGTCCCGGCGCGTCGAAGGGGGTCCACGCGTCGAGTACGGCGTCGCGGACCGTGGGCCAGTCGAGCCGGTCGCGGCCGGCCGGGGCGCCGGAGGTCTCGGGGTCCGCCGCGTCGACGACGAGCAGTTCGGGCGTGGAGGTCAGTTCGGCGCCCGGTTTGCGCAGGACCCAGATGTGCAGCGGGATGCCGTACGGGGGTGCGGCGCCGGCCGGGAGCGCGATGACGGCCCGGAGGGCGCCGCGGCGCAGCAGGTCGGCGCGGATCCGGCGGCCCGATCGGCGGGAGGCGGCGGCCGGGGGCATCAGCAGCACGGCGGTGCCGCCCTCCCGCAGATGGGCGAGGGCGTGCTGGACCCAGGCGAGTTCGGACTCCGTGCGGGCGGGGAAGCCGTACTCCCAGCGCGGGTCGTAGGCCAGTTCGTCGTGGCCCCAGTTGCGCTCGTTGAACGGCGGGTGGCAGAGCACCGCGTCCACCGTGAGTCCGGGGAACGCGTCGCCGCGCAGGGTGTCGCCGGTCCGCACCGCGAGCGCGGGACCGTCGGCCCCGCCCGCCGCGGAGTGCAGGGCGAGGCGGAGCGCGGTGAGCGCCGCCAGGTCGGGGTCGGCCTCCTGCGCGTAGAGCGCGGAGGGCCGGCCCGCGGCGCGCAGCAGGGCCCCGGTTCCGGCGGCCGGGTCGAGGACCGTGGGGGAGCCCGGTCCGCCGCTTCGCCGGGCGGCGCCCCCGGCCGGCTTCGCGAGGTCCGCCATGAGCTCGGCGAGGCCGGGCGGCGTGAGCGTGTACTGGCGCGGGTTGGCGTCCAGTTGGCGGCCGAAGAGGAAGTCGAAGGCCTGCCGGGCGCCGGTCTCCGCCGCGAGTTCGGCCACGGCGCGCAGCAGCGGCACGGACGGCAGGAGAGCGGAGGCCGTGGGGGTGGGAAGGGCCCGCTCCGCTCCGAAGCGGTCCGCCAGTACGTGGTCCAGGGCGCCCGGCAGCACACCGGCCATCCGGGCGTCCGAGACGGCGGTGATCTCCAGCCAGGCGCTGGGCCTGTCCCGGACGAGCAGGAGCGCGCACCCCGCGTGGACCAGGGCGGTGACGGCCCCGTCGGGGTGGCCGGCCAGCTGCTGCCAGACCCGCTCGCGCAGCGGGACCTCGGCGAGCTTGCCCTGGTCGCGCAGCCAGTGCTCGACCTCGGAGAGCGCGAAGGAGGGGCTGGCCTCGGTGCCCCCGACAGGTTTCGGGAAGTCGGCGTGCCGGCGGCGCCAGTTGCTGACGGCCGCGCGGCCCACCCCCGCGAGCCTGGCGATTCCGGCCGCGGTCACCTCTGTCGAGCTATCCGGCACTGGGCTGTCTCCCGTTCCGCGCATCGGTGTCGATGCTGTGTGGGGGTGAGCATACCGACAGCGCGGCGCCGTCGGTTCACAAGATTGCTTCTGTTGACTCGGTTCACAGACAATGGTCTTATTGACCCGTCGCCCACTGGTGCGGCGAACTGTCCCGCTCACACTCCTCGTTGTTCATCGGAAGGGCACAGCCATGTCCCAGTACACACAGCCGCCGCAGCCCCAGCAGCCGTACGCCCCCGCGCAGATGCCGGGCGCTCGCCCGGCCCGGAACGGCCTCGGCACCGCCGCCCTGGTGCTCGGCATCATCGGGACGGTCTCGGGGCTGATCCCGTTCTTCTTCTGGCTCGCCGGGATCCTCGGCCTCATCGCCCTGATCCTCGGTCTGGCCGGACGGGGCCGCGCCAAGCGCGGGGAGGCCACGAACAAGGGCGTCACGACGTTCGGCGCGGCCCTCGGCCTGGTCGCGCTGATCCTGTCCGTCGTGGGGGCCGTCCTGACCTTCAAGGCGGTGGACGAGGTGGTGAAGGAGGTCAACAAGACGGTCGCCGAGACCTCGGCCTCCGCGAAGCCGGCCACCGGTGGCGGTGCGGGCGGCGGCACCGAGGGCAAGGACGACGTCCTGCGGGCGGGTGACTCCGCCGCGTACGACGACGGCCTGGAGATCACGGTGGCGGCCCCCGCGGCGTACACCGCCGACGAGTTCGCGATCGGCCACACCAAGGGCAACCGCGCCTACACGGTCTCGGTCGTCATCGAGAACAAGGGCAAGGAGAAGTTCGACGCGACGCTCGTCGGCGTCGACGCCCGTGCCGGCGAGGACGGTGTGAGCGCCGAGCAGATCTTCGACGGCAAGGTCGGCGAGGGCTTCACCGGCACCGTCATGCCGGGCAGGAAGATCACGGCGACGTACGCCTTCGACGCCCCGGCCGACGCCCGGAGCCTGACCGTCGAGGTCGGCCCCGGTCTCGACTGGGACGCGAGCCAGTGGGAGCTGAAGCTCTGACGGACGGACCGCGCGCGAGGCCCCTCCACCGGTCCGCGTGCCGTCCGTCCGAGGGGCGGAAGGCCGCCCGCAGGCTCTCACCTCCCCTCCGCCCGCCTCCACGGGGCCGGCCTCCCTCACGGGCGGGCCGGCCCCGTGGTCCCTCGAAGTCCGCTGCCGCACCCGCACCACATCCGGGGGCCGGTGGTGCCGGTATCCGCCCGCGTCCCGGCGCCCGAGGGGCGAACCGCACACCGTGGGCGCGCGCCATCACCACATCCGGAGGCCGGTGGTGCCGGTATCCGCCCGCGTCCCGGCGCCCGAAGGGCGAACCGCACACCGCGGGCGCGCGCCACCACCACACCCCGGGGGCCGGTGGCCACGAGCCCGTACCCCCGGGGACTCCCGCCCGGCCCTGGGGAAACCGCCTCAGCCGACCGGGCCCTCGCGTACGCCCGGGGCCGGACGCCGGGCGTCTCCTCACCGCCCGGGCGGGTTCCGGGCGTTCGGCGGGAGTGGTGGTGATCACGTTCTCTCCCGATGCCACGCGTCCGCGCCCATGGGCCGGCCCGTTTCCGGGGCGCCGGCGGACGGCCCGCACGCCATGCGCCCTCCCTGACACCGCCCGCTGCGCCTACCCTGATGCCTCGTGACACTCTTCCGCGCCTCGCTCCGCGCCCGCCGCCGCCCCCTTCCCGTCGCCGCCCTGGCCCTCACCGGCGCGCTCGCCCTGTCCGGCTGCGAGGTGACGGACGGTCCGGCGGACACGGCGCCCGGGCCCGCCGCGGCCGGTTCGGCGCTCCAGGCCTCCGACGGCCTGCCGGTGAAGGGCCGTGCGCCCAAGACGGGTTACGAGCGCGGCGCCTTCGGCTCGGGCTGGATCGACACCGACCACAACGGATGCGGGACCCGGGACGACATACTGGCCGAGCAGCTCGACGACGTCTCCCGGGACGCCGACGGCTGCAAGGTGCTGCGCGGGGTCCTGGACCCGGAGCCGTACACCGGGGGCCGCGTCACGTTCCAGCGCGGACGCAGCAAGATCGACATAGATCACCTCGTCGCCCTGTCGGACGCCTGGCAGAAGGGCGCGCAGAAGTGGAGCGACGCCAAGAGGCGGGCCTTCGCGAACGATCCGCTGAACCTCGTCGCGGCCGACTCCTCCACCAACCGCAGCAAGGGCGACGGGGACACCGCGACCTGGCTGCCGCCCAACACGGCGTACCGCTGCACCTACGTGGCGGGGCAGGTCGCGGTCAAGAAGAAGTACGGGCTGTGGGTGACGCAGGCCGAGAAGGACGCGATGACGAAGGTGCTGAAGGACTGCCCGGACCGGAAGCTCCCCAGCGGCGGCACCCCGACGGAGGCCACCACCCGCTGACGGCGACCCGTCCGCCTGCCGGTCAGGGCGTCGGCGGCACGCCCGGTCCGGCCGTGCCGCCCTGGCCGGGGCCCGTGGCTCGCCCACCCGCCACCGCTGTTCGGGCCCGCACAGACGTGCGCCGACCGGGAATCACCCCTCGGAGCACACCCGTTGTCCCGGTCCGCCCCGCCCACTGCCAGGCCAGGGCCGCCCGCCCTCGGACCAGGGCGGCCCCTCCGCCTCTCGGACGGGCCGACGCCCCGGACCTACGGGAGCGCGGCGTCGCCTACGTACGGTTCGCGGCGGGGCACCCCGCGCACTTCCAGGTGATGTTCCGCCCCGAACTGCACCGGAGCGACGACCGGGAGCCGGCCGCGGCGAAGGCCCGCGCCACCGACGCGCTGCGCGCCGGGGTCTCCGGCCTGCCGGGGAACGCCCGGGGCGGCGACGACCGGCCGGCGGGAGTCGCCGCCTGGTCCCTCGCCCACGGCTTCGCCACCCTGCTGCTCAGCGGCAACCTGACGGCACCCGTGGGCGACAGCGCCCCCGAGGACGTCTTCCGGGACCTCGCCGGACTCCTGTTCCTCCGGACGCCTGGCGTCACGACCCCAGGATCGTCGTGAGGAACTCCCCTGTCCACGAGAGGAGTTCGCGGCCCACCACCGGCTTCCCGCCGATCCGGCCGGCCGTCGGCCTCGGCACCAGGATCTGGTGGGCGGCCTGCTTGATGACCGTCTTCGGGTGCAGCCGCTTCAGCCGCAGCTCCTGCGACTCCCTCAGCTCCACCGGCGCGAAGCGGATGTTCGGCCCCTGGAGCACGATCTCGCCCACCCCGCAGGCCCGCGCCAGCATCCGCAGGCCCGCCACCAGAAGGAGGTTCTCCACCGGCTCCGGCAGCTTGCCGTAGCGGTCGGTGAGCTCCTCGCGCACCGCCCTGATGTCCTCCTCCGAATTCGCGGAGGCGATGGCCCGGTACGCCTGGAGGCGCAGCCGCTCGCCCGGGGCGTAGTCGTGCGGGACGTGCGCGTCGACCGGGAGCTCGATCTTGACCTCCAGCGGCGGCTCCTCCTCGACCCCGCCGTCCACCGCGGCCCGGTAGTCCGCCACCGCCTCGCCGACCATCCGGATGTACAGGTCGAAGCCGACGCCCGCGATGTGGCCGGACTGCTCACCGCCGAGCAGGTTGCCCGCGCCGCGGATCTCCAGGTCCTTCATCGCCACGTACATGCCCGCACCCATCTCGGTGTGCTGGGCGATCGTCGCCAGACGCTCGTGCGCGGTCTCCGTCAGCGGCTTCTCCGGCGGATACAGGAAGTAGGAGTAGCCACGGTCCCGGCCACGCCCGACGCGGCCGCGCAACTGGTGCAGCTGGGAGAGGCCGAAGTTGTCACCGCGCTCCACGATCAGCGTGTTGGCGTTGGAGATGTCGATGCCGGACTCGACGATCGTCGTGGAGACCAGCACGTCGAACCTCTTCTCCCAGAAGTCGACGACGACCTGCTCCAGCTGGCTCTCCCCCATCTGCCCGTGCGCCGTCGCGATCCGCGCCTCGGGCACGATCTCCCGCAGCCGCGCCGCGGCCCGGTCGATGGACTCGACCCGGTTGTGGATGTAGAACACCTGGCCCTCACGCAGGAGTTCACGCCGGACGGCCGCGCCGATCTGCTTCTCCTCGTACGGCCCGACGAAGGTGAGGACCGGATGCCGCTCCTCGGGGGGCGTCGTGATCGTCGACATCTCGCGGATGCCCGTGACGGCCATCTCGAGCGTACGGGGGATGGGGGTCGCCGACATCGTCAGCACGTCCACGTTGGCCCGGAGCTTCTTCAGCTGCTCCTTGTGCTCGACGCCGAAGCGCTGTTCCTCGTCGACGATGACCAGGCCCAGGTCCTTGAACTTCGTCTCCGACGAGAACAGCCGGTGCGTGCCGATGACGAGGTCGACGGACCCGTCCTTCAGCCCCTCCAGCGTCGCCTTCGACTCGGTGTCCGACTGGAAGCGGCTCAGCGCCCGCACGTTCACGGGGAACTGGGCGTACCGCTCGGTGAACGTGCCGAAGTGCTGCTGGACCAGCAGGGTCGTCGGCACCAGCACCGCGACCTGCTTGCCGTCCTGGACCGCCTTGAAGGCCGCGCGCACCGCGATCTCCGTCTTGCCGTAACCGACGTCGCCGCAGATCAGCCGGTCCATCGGGACGGACTTCTCCATGTCCTCCTTGACCTCGGCGATCGTCGACAGCTGGTCGGGCGTCTCCGCGTACGGGAAGGCGTCCTCCAGCTCCCGCTGCCACGGGGTGTCCGGGCCGAAGGCGTGACCCGGGGCGGCCATCCGCGCCGAGTACAGCTTGATGAGGTCCGCGGCGATCTCCTTGACCGCCTTCTTGGCCCGCTGCTTCGTCTTCGTCCAGTCGGCACCGCCGAGCCGGTGCAGGGTCGGGGCCTCGCCGCCGACGTACTTGGTGACCTGCTCCAGCTGGTCGGTGGGGATGTAGAGGCGGTCCCCGGGCTGGCCGCGCTTGGCGGGGGCGTACTCGACGAGGAGGTACTCGCGGGTCGCGCCCTGCACCGTGCGCTGGACCATCTCGATGTAGCGGCCGACACCGTGCTGCTCGTGGACGATGTAGTCGCCCGCCTGGAGGGTCAGCGGGTCGATGGTCTTGCGGCGCCTGGCGGGCATCCGCCCCAGGTCCTTGCTGGCCGTGCGCTGCCCCGTCAGGTCCGTCTCGGTCAGCACCGCCAGCTTCAGCGCGGGATCGACGAAGCCGTGGTCGATGGCTCCGCACGAGACGTGGACGAGCGAGGGCGCGAGGTCGGCCAGGTCGGGGTCGAGCCTGGCCGCGATGCCCTCGCCGCCGAGCACCTCGACCGTGCGGGAGGCGGGGCCCTGCCCCTCGGTGACGTACACGGTGCGCCACCCCTCGGCCAGCCACCCCTTGGTGTCGGCGAGCGCGCGGGCGGTGTCGCCCCGGTACGCCTCGGGGGCGTGCATCCCGAGCTTCAGGGTGTCCCCGTCCAGGTCCTCACCGGCGGCGAACGGGGAGGTCGACCACCACATCATGCCCAGCTCGCGGGCCCGGTCCCGGACGTCGGCGATGCCCCGCAGGGAGGCCGCGCCGACGTCGATCGGGGCCTCGCCGCCGCCGGCGGTGGCCGCCCAGGACGCCTGGAGGAACTCCTGGCTGGTCGCGACGAGGTCCGCGGCCCGGGTCCGCACCCGCTCCGGGTCGCAGACCAGCGCCATCGAACCGGCGGGCAGGACGTCGAGCAGCAGCTCCATCTCGTCGACGAGGACCGGGGCCAGGGACTCCATGCCCTCGACGGCGATCCCCTCGGCGATCTTCCCGAGCAGCTCGCCCAGCTCCGGGTGCGACAGGGCGAGTGCGGCGGCGCGGGCGCGTACGTCCTCGGTGAGCAGCAGCTCACGGCAGGGCGGGGCCCACAGCCCGTGCTCGGCGACCTCCAGGGACCGCTGGTCGGCGATCTTGAAGTACCGGATCTCCTCGACGTCGTCGCCCCAGAACTCCACCCGCAGCGGGTGTTCCTCGGTCGGCGGGAAGACGTCCAGGATGCCGCCGCGCACCGCGAACTCGCCGCGCTTCTCGACCAGCTCGACACGGGCGTACGCCGCTGCGGCGAGCGCCTCCACGACCTCTCCCAGATCGGCGCTCTGCCCACTGCTCAGCGCCACCGGCTCCAGATCGCCGAGCCCCTTGACCTGCGGCTGGAGCACGGAACGGACCGGCGCGACGACGACGCCGACCGGGCCCGTCTCCGGGTCGTCCTGCCGGGGGTGCGCGAGCCTGCGCAGCACGGCGAGGCGGCGGCCCACGGTGTCGGAGCGGGGCGAGAGCCGCTCGTGGGGCAGGGTCTCCCAGGAGGGGAACTCCGCCACGGTGTCGGCCGGCAGCAGGGTCCGCAGCGCGGCCGCCAGGTCCTCGGCCTCCCGGCCGGTCGCCGTGACGGCGAGCACCGTACGCCCCGTCTCACGGGCCAGCGCGGCCACGGCGAAGGGGCGGGCGGCGGGCGGACCGACCAGGTCGACATGGGCCCTGTGGCCGTCGGCGGCGGCCTTCACCGCTTCGGAGAGCGCCGGGTCGGTGACGACGGCATCCAGCAGACCGTGCAGGCTCATGAAGACATTCCGTCCGGTGTGGCGAGTGAGCAACGCGAAGGGCCCGACACGTGGGACGGGCCGGGGTGTCCAGCGTACGACGCCGGTGTGTCACTCGCGCGGGGGAACGCCGTTGTCCGCACGGCGGCGGGGACGGCCCCCGGCCGGCCCACGCCCCGTGCGGTACGCCGCGGAGGGCGCTCCGGCGCCACCGCGTGCGCGGGCCCCGGACGTACACGCTCCCGGATCCGGGCGACGGGCCGGGACCCCGTCGGCGGGGAGACCGCGGGCGGCCGGGCGAGACCCCGTCGGCGGGGACCGCCGTCCACCCCGGCGCGGAGGCCTCCGCGGGCGATCACCGTGCGGGACCCGTTCCCTTTCCTCCGGCTGAAAGGCTCCGTGGCGGCGGACCGGCCCGCGATCACCACGGGGCACGGGGCGGGCCGCGTCCCCGCTCCACCGTGCCCCCTCCGTCCGCGTCCTCGCCGCGCCGGGCCCCGGCCGGAGGCCGGACGGCCGTCGCCCGTGGGGCATCGGCAGGGCGTACCGGGCACGCCCGCCCGGACCGTGTCCGGACGCGGGGCGGCCCGGGGCGCCCGGAGGAACGCCCCGGGCCGGCCCGGTCATCCCGCGTCCGGCACCGTCACCCGTCCGTGGCGATCGCGCTCAGGACGTTCATCCGGCCGGCCCGGAAGGCCGGGACCAGGGCGGCGAACAGTCCGACGAAGGCCGAGGCGACGAACACCGTGAGGATCGTCGGCCAGGGGATCTCCAGGACCCCGAGCCCCTCCAGGGCCAGCAGTCTCTGGGCCGAGGTCCCCCAGCCCATGCCCAGACCGAGCCCGAGCAGCGCGCCGAACAGGGCGATCACCACCGACTCCAGCCTGATCATGCGCCGCAGCTGGCGCCGGGAGAGGCCGATCGCCCGCATCAGGCCGATCTCGCGGGTCCGCTCGACCACCGACAGCGCGAGGGTGTTCACCACGCCGAGCACCGCGACGACGATCGCGAGGGCGAGCAGCCCGTAGACGATGTTGAGCAGCTGGTTGACCTGGTCCTTCAGGTCCTGCTTGAAGTCGGCCCGGTTCTGCACCGTGTACTGCGGGTAGGCGGCCAGGGCGCTCTTGAGGGCGGCGTACGCCTCCTTCTCCTTGCCGTCCCGTGCCGTGGCGAACATGATCATGTTCGCGGGCATCCTGTCGGCGGCGACGTAACGCTCGGCGGTCGTGACGTTCATGTACATCGCGCCCTGGTCGACCGTCGTGTCGTCGGAGGTGATCGCGGCGACCTCGAGCTTCGCGGTCCCGCCGGCCCTGAACGCGACGGTGATCTCGTCCCCGACGCCGATCCCGTGCCGGGCGGCGTAGTCGGAGCCGACCGACATGGAGTCCGGACCGTACGCCGCCGCCAGGTCACCGGCCACGGTCTCGCGCCGCAGGTCCTGCGGGAACGTCGGGTCGGCGGCGGTGACCTCCTCGTCGACGGTCGAACCGTCGGGGTTGGTGAGCTTCGCGGGCAGGACCTTGTAGTCGGTGACCCGCGCGATGCCCGGCACCTTCACGACGGCTTCGGCGGCCTGCGGCACGATCAGCTGGCCCGTGCCCGACTGGACGACGAAGTCCGTGCCGACCGACTTGTCCAGCTCGTCGGTGGCCGAGGCGACCATGGAGGAGCCGACGACCGAGAGGCAGGCCACCAGCGCCAGGCCGATCATCAGGGCGGCGCCCGTCGCTCCCGTACGCCGCGGGTTGCGCAGCGCGTTGCGCTCCGCCAGCCGTCCGACCGGGCCGAACAGCCGCAGGACGGCGAGGCCGAGCACCCGCACGACCGCGCCGGCGAGCAGCGGGCCGATCACGATGAACCCGACGAGGGTGAGGACCACGCCCAGACCGAGGTAGAGGGAGCCCTCGCTCGCCTCGTCCGCCCGCGTCGTCGCCCACAGACCCGCCGCCCCGGCCCCGGTGAGGACCAGGCCGATCACGGCGCGGATCCAGCCCGACCTCGCGTCCGCCGGGGTCCCGGCGTCCCGCAGGGCCGCCATCGGGGAGACCTTGCCCGCCCGGCGGGCCGGGACGTACGCGGCGAGGACGGTGACGACGATGCCGAGCGCCAGCCCGGTCACGGGCGTCGTCCAGGCGATGGTGAGGTCCCTGGTGGACAGCTCCATGCCGACGGCGCCCATGAGCTTCATCAGCCCGACGGCCAGCCCGATGCCGGCGGCGACGCCCAGGACCGATCCGACGACACCCAGCAGCACCGCCTCGACGAGCACGGACCGGTTGACCTGCTTGCGGCTGGAGCCGATGGCCCGCATCAGGCCGATCTCGCGGGTCCGCTGCGCGACGAGCATCGAGAACGTGTTGACGATCAGGAAGATGCCGACGAGGAACGCGATCCCGGCGAAGCCGAGCATCGCGTACTTCATGACGTCCAGGAAGGAGCCCATGGAGTCCTTGCCGGCGTCGGCGGCCTCCTGCTGGGTCCGCAGCTCGTACACGGCCGGGCCGCCCAGGGCCGCGGCCACGTTCTTCTTCAGCTCGGTGTCGCTCACTCCGGGTTCGGCGGTCACCTGGATGTGGGTGAAGACGTCGGGGGCGCCCAGCAGCTTCTGCTGCGCGGTGGCGGTGTCGAGGTAGACGACGGCGGCGCCGGGATTGGTCACGGTGAAGGCGGCGATGCCGCTGATCCTCGCCCTGATGTCCCCGGTGACGGAGATGGTGCGCACCTCGTCGCCGGGCTCCAGGTGGTGCTTCTCCGCGGTGTCGGCGTCGATCATGGCCTCGGTCGGGCCGCGCGGGGCGTGGCCGGCGGTGATCTCCATGGACCGCAGGTCGTTGTCGGTCCAGTTGCCGGCGATCGTCGGGGCACCCGTGTCGGAGCCGAGGTTCCTGTCGCGGCTGTCGACGAGGGTGACGGCCATGCTGCTGACCGCGCCCTCGGCCTTGCGTACGCCGTCCGCACCGGCGACCCGGGCCACCAGGGACGCGGGGAGCGCCTCGGGCTTGCCGTCGCCGGGGCCGTCGTCGCCCTTCGGCCTCTTCGGGCTGACCGTGACGTCGGCCGAGGTCGCCGCGAAGAGCTTGTCGAAGGTGGTGTTCATCGTGTCGGTGAAGACGAGCGTGCCGCACACGAACGCCACCGACAGCAGGACGGCGACGGCGGAGAGCGCCATCCGCCCCTTGTGCGCGAGGAAGTTGCGCATCGAGGTCTTCCAGACGGTCATGACGTCCGCCCGCGTGCGTCGAAGTCCTTCATCCGGTCCAGGACCTGCTCGGCCGTCGGGTTGCTCATCTCGTCGACGAGGGAGCCGTCCGCGAGGTAGAGGACCCGGTCCGCGTAGGAGGCGGCCACCGGGTCGTGCGTGACCATGACGATCGTCTGGCCGAGCTCGTCGACCGATCTGCGCAGGAAGGACAGCACCTCGGCGCCGGCCCGGGAGTCCAGGTTCCCCGTGGGCTCGTCACCGAAGATGATCTCCGGGCGGGCTGCGAGCGCCCTGGCCACCGCGACGCGCTGCTGCTGGCCGCCGGAGAGCTGGGTGGGCCGGTGCTTGAGCCGCTCGGCGAGGCCGACGGTCTCCACGACCTGCCGCAGCCAGGCGTCGTCGGGCCTGCGGCCCGCGATGTCCATCGGCAGCGTGATGTTCTCGATCGCGTTGAGCGTCGGGAGCAGGTTGAACGCCTGGAAGATGAAACCGATCCGGTCCCGGCGCAGCTGGGTGAGCTTCTTGTCCTTGAGGCCGGTGATCTCGGTGTCGGCCAGGTGGATCTGACCGGAGGTCACCGTGTCCAGTCCGGCGAGGCAGTGCATCAGGGTCGACTTGCCGGACCCGGACGGGCCCATGATCGCGGTGAACTGCCCCCGGGCGATGTCCACGTCGACGTGGTCGAGCGCCACGACCCGGGTCTCGCCCGCCCCGTACGCCTTCACGACCTGCCGTGCTCGCGCGGCGACGGCCGTACGCCCTCCAGTGTCCCCGTGCCTGGGAATGGTCACAGCCGATGTCACGGTATGTCTCCTATGCCGGTTGATGCGCGGACGTCTCTGGGTACGTGCCGAGTCTCTGGTGCGAGAGGGGTCGGGCGCGCTGGTGCCCGGCGCAGTCTTCATGTGGGGTTTTCCCCACCCCTCCCCCTGCGGCGGGCCACATCAGCGCTGTAGGAACACGGTAAGGAGGGCCGCACCCCGCCCTCGTCCTCCGGCGGGAGGAACGGCCCCCGGGCGCAACTCCGTAGCTCCCCCTAGGGGTCCGGGCATCGGGGCCGGGATCCGTGTAGGGGTCTCACCCCTCGGCCCGTGACTCCCGCGGAGCCACGGGCGGTGAGACAGTGACCCCCAGGAAATAGATGCATAGGGAAGGGACCCCTGTGGGCGGCACGGACGGCACCGGCGGCACGGACAGCCAGGAAGCGGTACCCGGGGCGGCCGTCCCGGACGGCGCACCGGACACCGGCCGCAGCCGCCGCCCGGTCGCCGCGGCCCTCATGCTCGGCATGGGGCTCGCCGCCATCGACGGCACCATCGTGGCGACCGCCGTCCCGCAGATCGTCGGCGACCTCGGCGGCTTCTCGGTCTTCTCCTGGCTCTTCTCCGGCTACCTGCTCGCCGTCACCGTCACCCTGCCCGTGTACGGGAAGCTCTCCGACACCTTCGGCCGCAAGCCCGTCCTGATCGCCGGCATCATCGTCTTCCTGGCCGGCTCCCTGCTCTGCGCCGCCGCCTGGAACATGGCCGCCCTCATCGCCTTCCGGGTCGTCCAGGGCCTCGGCGGCGGCGCCCTCCAGGGCACGGTGCAGACCATAGCCGCCGACCTCTACCCGCTCAGGGAGCGCCCGAAGATCCAGGCGAAGCTGTCCACCGTGTGGGCCACCTCGGCCGTCGCGGGACCCGCCGCCGGGGGACTCCTCGCCGCGTACGCCGACTGGCGCTGGATCTTCCTCATCAACCTGCCGGTCGGCGCCCTCGCCCTCTGGCTGGTGGTCCGTCACCTCCACGAACCCGCCCGGCCCCGCCCCGCGACCCGCCCCCGCATCGACTGGGCGGGCGCGCTCGGCGTCTTCGCCACCGGCGCGCTGCTGCTCACCGCGCTCGTCCAGGGGGGCGTCGCCTGGCCCTGGTTCTCCGCCCCCTCCCTCGGACTGCTGGCGGCCGCCGCCGCACTGGCCGCCCTCACCGTCGTCATCGAGCGCCGCGCCGCCGAACCCGTGATCCCCGGCTGGGTCTGGCGGCGCCGCACCATCGCCTCGGTCAACCTCGCGCTGGGCGCCATGGGGCTGCTCATGGTCGCGCCGACCGTCTTCCTGCCGACCTACGCGCAGTCCGTCCTCGGACTCGGCCCGATCGCCGCCGGGTTCGTGCTGTCCGTGATGACCCTGAGCTGGCCGGTCTCCGCCGCCCTCTCCGACCGCGTCTACAACCGCATCGGCTTCCGCCGCACCGCCATCACCGGCATGACCGGGGCCCTGCTGGTCCTGCTCTGCTTCCCCCTGCTGCCCTACCCCGGCGCCGCCTGGCAGCCCGCCCTGCTCATGCTGCTGCTCGGCGCGACGCTCGGCCTCTTCCAGCTCCCGCTGATCGTCGGGGTCCAGTCGACGGTCGGCTGGACCGAGCGGGGGACGACGACGGCGTCCGTGCTCTTCTGCCGCCAGGTCGGCCAGAGCCTGGGCGCCGCGCTCTTCGGGGCCGTCGCCAACGGCGTACTCGCCTCCCGGCTGGCCGACGCCCCCGTCCCCGGACTGCCCGGCGACCTGGACGCGGTCTCGCGCGCCCTGGAGGACCCGGGGAGCCTGTCCGCCGCGGCGACCGACTACCTGCGCAGGGCCGTCGACACGGCCGTCGACCACGTGTTCACCGGAGCCGCGGTCGCCGCCGCACTCGCCCTGCTGGTACTCGTCGTCCTGGCCCCGCGCCGCTTCCCCGTCCTGGACGAACACGACAGCCCCGCCCCGAAGGGCGGCTGACCCGCCGCCCGGGGGCCGGGACTACTCGACCGGGCCCCCCACCGCGCGCCCCGTCAGGGCCGCGAGCGAACTGCGTACGTGCGCCATGTGCGCCTGCACCTCCTCGCGGCTCTCCTCGTGCTCCCGCAGGACCCGCTCCGTCTCCCGGACCACGCGCTCCTGTGCCACTCCGGCCGCCGACAGCAGCTCGGCCGCCCGCGCCTCCGCGTCCTCCTGGCCGTGCCGGGCCGCCTCCTCCGTCTCCGCGAGCTCCCGTCGCGCCCGGGCGAGCAACGCCTCACCCCGGGAGGCCAGTTCGGCCTCACGCTCCGCCGTGGCGGCCTCCGCCGCCGCCATCTCCGCATCGGCCGCCTTGCCCCGCTCGGCATGCTCCTGCTCCTGGTGCGTCAGCACACCCGCCGTGCGCCGACGCGTCGCGGCCATCTCGGACTCCGCCGCACCGCGCAGCTCACCGGCGTCCTGCCGGGCCGCCTCCACCAGCGCGCCGGCCGCCTCCCGCGCCCGCGCCAGCGACTCCTCCGCACGGGCGTCCGCCGCGCCCCGCACGCCGCCCGCGGCCTGACGCGCCGCCTCACGGACCTCCCGGCCCGCCGCGTCCGCCGCGTCCCGCAGCGCCTGCGCCTCCTCCAGTGCCGCGCCCCGCGCCGCCTCGCCCTCGGCCTCCGCCAGCGCGAGGATCTGCTGGGCCCGCTCCCCCAGCGACACGAACGTCTGCGGCGCCAGCGAGGCCACCACCTCACCCAGCCGCGCCGCCTCCGCCGCCAGTTCCTCCGCCAGCCCGGTCAGCCGCGAGAGCCGCTCCAGAGCCCCGTCCCGCTCCGCCGAGAGCGAGGCGATCACGCGGTCCACCTGCTCAGGGCGGTAACCACGCCCCCGTACGCCGACAAAACCGTGCGCGGACACCGGTCCACCACTCATCCCTGAGCCCTCTTTCCCGCTCGCCGACTCCCCGACCATGAAGCAATACGTCAAGGATGCGGTAATTGGCACGGAAGTCTGAATCGATCAACAGCATTCAGGACCGAAGCGACCCGCATCACAGAACCCTGCACAAAAGGCGTCCGCCCTCACCACAGGACGAACGCCTCTCGCGCACAATTGATCAGACCCGATCGGGCCGGATCACAGCAGCCCGTCCCACATCTGCTCCAGCAGCACCGACCACCAGCTCTCCGGCGACGCCAGCGCCGCCGGATCCAGAGCCACCAGCTGCGCCTGGAAGTCCACCGTCCAGCGGCCCGCCTGCTCCGGATTCAACCCGTACCGCAGCCGCCACATCCGGCCCAGCAACGCCATCGACCGGACGAACTCGGGCAGCCCCGTGTTCACGAACTGCGGCGGCACCGACCCGCCGTCCGGACCCGCCTCCACCGGAACGGCCACGATGTTCGCCGTTCCGTACTGCACACAGATCGCCCGGCCGAAGTCCGAACCCATCACCAGGTACGACCCCGCGTCCGACGCCGGCCGCACCCCGCGCTGCCCCGCCAGCTCCGCCAGCGTCGGCACCACCGGATGCCCCGGCTGCGCCCAGAAGAACGGCCCGAAATCGGCCGGCAGACCGGCCCACACCAGCGTCCGCGCCACCACGTCCGGCACGCCCTGACGGGACACCGCCCGCTGGTCGAACCGCAGCACACCGGGGCCGAACGCCCCGTGCAGCTCCTCCGCCAGCGCCTCCGGAGGCACCGCCGCCGCCTGCGGCACCTGGGGCAACGGCGCCCGCACCGGCGCCGGCCGCGCCGGGCCGTCCGCCACCTGGTGCAACTCGCCCTGGTGCGTGAGCAGATGCCGCATCCCCTGCTGCCTGCTCGCGTGGTCCGTACCGTACGGCGCCACACTCGTGATCCGGACCTGCGGCCAGGTCTCCCGGATCATCCGCGCGCAGTAACCACCGGGAAGCTCGCACGACTCCAGCTCCGTGTGCAGCTCGATGACCTGCTGCGGCGGCACGTTCATCGCCCGCAGCTCGTGCAGCATCTGCCACTCCGGATGCCCGGTACCCGGCGCCGAACGCCGGATCAGCTGCTGCTCACTGCCGTCGGGCGCACGGAAGCGCAGCACGGCCTGGTACCCCGGCCCGACCGTCGGCTGCCCGGCCGGCTGCTGCGGATAGCCGTACGCCCCCGGGGGCGGCGGCGTGTGCGGACCCTGGCCGGGACCCGGCGCGCCGGGAGTCCCCGGCGGACCGGGCGGCTGCGGCACACCCGGACCCGCCAGCATCGTCGCGGCATGGTGCACCCCGCCGCCCGGAGGCGGCGTCGCACCCGGAGGAGGACCGGGAGGACCGGGAGGAGCCGGAGGACCGGGAGGCGACGCGGGACCGGGAGGCGGCGGCACCGCACCCGGAGCACCCGGAGGGCCCGGAGGCCCGGGCGGACCCGGAGGACGCGGCGCGTTCGGACCACCGATGCTCGCGTCGGCGAACATCGTCGGGGCGTGATGCACCCCTCCGCCCGGAGGCGGCGTGGAACCGGGCGGAGCGGGCGGAGGCGGCGGCTGCGCACCCGGAGCCGGAGGACCGGACTGCGAGACGAGCTGCGTCGGCACGTACCCGCCCGCCGACGCACCCGGCCCCGGAGGCGGCGGAGCCGCCCCAGGACGCACCCCCGGCGTACCGGGCGCCCCCGGCGGCGGCGGAGTCGTCGCACCCGAACCCCGCGCACCCCGTGGCGGCACGACCGCCTTGCTCGTGGCCGCGTCCGCGATGTCCCCCGCCCCGGCACCCGGAGCACCCGGGGCGGCGGGAGCGGGCGGACCCGGCGGCGCAGCCTGCGGATCGAGCCCAGGAACGACCGCCGTCGGCGGCAGATGGCTGCCACCCGACATCAGGGCCGTCGGCGCCTCCGCCGGAACGACCGGCGGCGGAGCACCGTCGTCGTCCGAACCCGAGAGCGGCGGCGCGAACACCGTCGCGGGCAGCGGCACCGCGCCCTCGTCCGCGCCCCCGTTGGTGTCCGTACCCGCCCAGGGAGTCCCCCCGGCCGGCACCCCGTCGTTCGCCGTCGGCTCGTGATCCCCCTGCCCGCCGGCGGCAGGCCACAACGCCCCCGAACCGGCGGGCGCGGGCGCGGGACCCGCAGGAGGGGCGGGCGGCGACGGGCGCTCCGGCACCGGAGCGGAGGAGGACCGCTCCGCGGGGCCCGCGGAAGCCCCCTCGGACTCCGCACGCCCGTCCGGAATCCCCAGCTTGTCCGCCGCCTCCTGGAGCCACTCCGGCGGAGTCAGCAGGAACGACGTCTGGTTCAGGTCGATACGCTGCGGCGGCTCCGGAGCCGGCCGCGCGTCCACCGGCGCCCCGTAGTGCTCCTCGTAGCGCCGTATCACCTCGCCCACCGGCAGCCCCGGCCACAACGTGGCCTCACCGCTGTCCCGGGCGATCACCAGCCGCTGACGGCCCCCGTCCGAAACAGGGCCCTCCGCCCGGTCCTCGGCCCACACCACGAAACCCAGCTCGAACTCACGGACCCGGACCTCACGGTGCTGATACGCGGGCACGTCACCGTTGACCCACTCATCCGCCCGCTCCTGCGCCTGCGCGAACGTCACCACCGCGCTCACCCCTCCACCGGGACGGCCCGCGCGAAGCCACCGTCCACCATCAGGTTCGCCACCGTCTCCAACTCCGGCGGATTGCCCGCCAGACGCTGGAGGAACGCATCGAAATCCTCACCGCACGGCAACAGGAGCCGGTCCACCCGCTCCTGCACCCCCCACCCGTCCCGATCCCGCGCGTCGTCGTACGCGCAGAACCACACCGACCCCACGCCACCCCCACGCACCTTCACCGCGACGATGCCGCCCTGGACGAAACCCACGCCCAGGAAGTCCTTCGTGAAGTGGTCCCGCAGACACTTGTTCACGTACACCAGGTCGTTCATGGCGGCCTCCTCACGCACCGTGAAGAACGGCTGGTCCACCAGCAGGCCCAGCTCCGCGTCCAGCGCCGCGCCCACCGGCGCCGAACCGCCCGCCGCCTTCAGGAACGACCGGTACGCGCCCGGCAGGCGGTACCCCAGGTCCTCCTCGACACCCAGGATCTGCTGCTCCCCCACCGCCACAGCCGCCTTGGGCAGCCGGAAATGGGCGGGCCGCGTCTCCTGCAGCGGACGCGTGCCCCGACGGTTCTGGTCCACCGCGGTCGTCGCCAGCCCACCGTGATGACGCAGCAGCGCCTTCACCTCGACCGGCACCAGCTCCATCCGCCGGCCACCCGCCACGTGATGCCACGTCCACCCGTGCGGAGTCGCCACCGAGGGGATCGTGTCCCACAGCTCATGACCACTCGCCGCCAGCGCCGCGTTCGCCGACACGTAGTCCGTCAGCCGCAACTCGTCGACCCCGAAGCCCGGAGGGGGGTCGGCGATCTCCGCGGCGGCACGCGCGTACGGCGAAAGCACCGGATAGCCGTCACCGTCCACGCGCACACCTCTGGGGTGGCGGGACGCCCGGACAGGATCCGGGAAGTGCACGACCTGCCCGGCATAAGCCGCGTTCGGTGGCGCGGCTTGCTGCCCGAGCCGACCTGTCGTCATGGCGGTTGCCCCCTGCTGCGTCCGGTGTTGCGGCACAGCCTATGCCGTGCCGCAACAAGGCCCCCCGGCCCCCGCGCCCCCTCACCGAACGTCACCGGCGCGTGACGGACACGCCACGACACGGCCACCCGGCCGCGACACGAAGACACGATTCCTCCACCCAGCTTCCCCACCACCCTGCACATTTGGCAGGCTGTCCCCCGCAACTCGGGGGATTGCAGGGAGGGAAGCGAGCACCATGCACACAGCACAAACAGTCACATCCGGAGATCCGCGACTCAGTTGGAGCACCACCGAGCCACACCGCGCACCCCACCTCCACCACCGCCGCGACGGCATCCTGCCCGCGGTGGCCGCAGCCCTGTCCGTACGCGGGGAAACGCTCACCTGCACCGCGGGCAAGGGCGACCAGCCACCCGTACTCCACCCCCTCGTACAGGACTTCCTGGACACCCTCACCAGCAACCAGCGCGAACGCTTCACCGGACGCTGCCCCGAAGCCATACTCCTGTCACGCCAGCTCACCGCCGCCGACGACAGCCGCTCCAAACGAGCCCAGCGCAAACCCCTCACCAACGGTGAAGCCCGCCGCGCCCTCAAGCACGCCCGCATCACCACCCGCCGCATCCGTGAGGACGGCGACCCCCTCCACGGCAGCTACACACCCCCCTGCCGCTCCTGCACGGTGATGCTCGCCCACTTCGGCGTACGCCCCGTCGACCTCACCACGAGTGCGGCGGCCACCGCCGAGAAGGGCTGACCCCGCCACCATGCACGACCCGACCGACCTGCCCGGCCGACAGGGCCGCACCACCAGCAGCCGCTTCCCCGCCGCCGTCGACACCGCGCTCCGCGACGCCGGATGGCGACCGGGCCGCTGGGACATCCGGCAGGCCGAGGAGTGGGCCGACGCCCTCCGCTCGCACGCCTCCCCCGCCGGACACCAGCACGCCGTCTTCCCCGCCGCCGTCGAGGCCTGGGCCGAATTCGGCGGTCTGCGCATCACCCCGCCCGCACCGGGCCGGCAGATCGCGACCACGACCGTGCGCATCGACCCGCTGCGCGGACTCCACCTGGCCCGCACCCTCGGCGACCTCGGACGCGCGCTCGAGACCGAGGTCGCCCCCCTCGGCGAGGAAGGCGACGGACAGGCCGTCCTCGCCATCGACAACGAGGGCCGCGTCTACTCCATCGACCACACCGGCGACTGGTACCTCGGCTCCGACATCGACCGCGCCCTCGAAACCCTCGTCACCGGAGCCCAGCCCGCACGGCTCACCTCCGGCTGACCCCCTACGCCGCTTCGCCGTCCGGCAGTACCGCCGACACCCGGAAACCCCCCGCGTCCGTCGGACCCGACACGAACACACCCCCGAGCCCCAGCACCCGCTCCCGCATCCCGACCAGCCCGTTGCCACCGCTCGGCAGCCCCGCATCCGCCGCCGCACCGTCCGACGGGCCGTTCTCCACCTGCATCGCCACCTCCTCCCCCCGGTGCGCCAGACGCACCCACGTCTTCGCACCCGCGGCGTGCTTGTGCACGTTCGTCAGCGCCTCCTGCACCACCCGGTACGCCGTCTGCTCCACCTCCGGCGCGTACGGACGCAGCTCCCCCTCCACCGACAGCTCCACCGTCATCCCCGCCTCGCGGGACTGCGCCACCAGCGCCTCCACCTCACGCAGCCGCGGCCCGTCCTCCGCCACCACCGCGGCCCGGGCCGCCGCCCGCCCCACCGAAGCCAGCGGCACCCGCCCCGGCCGCGGAGACACCAGAGCGTCACCGCTCCGCAGCACCCCGAGCATCTCCCGGAGCTCCGTCAGCGCCTGCCGGCCCATGTCCCCCACCAGCGCGGCGTTACGCACCGCCTTCGCCGGATCCTTGGGAGCCACCGCCTGCAGCGCCGCCGCGTGCACCACCATCAGGCTCACCCGGTGCGCCACCACGTCGTGCATCTCCCGGGCGATCCGGGTCCGCTCCTCCGTACGCGCCCACTCGGCCCGCTCCTCGGCCCGGTCCGCCAGCAGCGAGAGCTCCCGCTCCAGCGAATCCGCGCGCTCCCGCAGGCTCTCCATCAGCCTGCGCCTCGCCCCGATGTACAGACCGAACAGCACCGAGGGCGCCGTCAGCCCCAGCGACATGAACAGGGACACCACCGGGACGTACCAGACCCCCGGCCCGAAATCGGCATGCGCGTCCAGGCTCTGCCGCAGCCGCACGTACGACACGATGAAGGAGCCGACCAGCGTCATCCCCGTCAGCACGACCGTGATCCTGCGCGGCACGTCGGAGGCGGCCAGCGTGTACAGGCCGACGATCCCCATCAGGAAACCCATCTCGGCGGGCGTCGTCGCTATCGACACCAGCACCACCGCGATCGGCCACCGCCTCCGCACCACCAGCACCGACCCCGCCAGCAGCCCGAAGAGCACCGCCAGCGGCACCGGCAGCCCGGTGTCCTCGGCGAACTCCAGCCCCTCCAGCGCGCACTCCAGCGCCGAGACCAGCGCCAGCCCCACGTCCAGGGCGACACTCCGCCGCCGCTCCCACCACCAGTAGCCGCGGGTGGCCGGACCCGCCGCTTCCCGGTCTGCCCCCGTTGCGGTCATGGCATCCAGCCTACGGGCGGACGCATCTCTTTTTCCTGAGACTCCTCGTGCACGGAAAGTGACCGGTCGGGCCACGGACGCGGGCGGACCGAACCCGCCCTCGCCCCGGACGCTCGCATTCCGGACGACCCCGCCCGAGTGACGCACGCCACTGCGCGTACGCCGCTTCCGGGGGCCCGCGCACGGAGGCGGCCGTACGGCTCCGGAACCGCGGGCCCGGGGGCCCGGCCCACGACCGGATCCGACGGGAGCGGGGCCGCCCGAGGGGCTCGGTCCCGCGCCGGGTGCGGGCTGCGCCGGAGCCGGAACGCGAACGCACTCCGGGGCGGACCTCCGGGACCGCTCGCCGCGGCCGGGAAACGGCACTCCGGCGGCGCGGCACGGGACGGGCACCCCGGCGGAGGGCGGCGGAGCCGGGACCGGCCCACCTGGGCTCCTCCCCCGGGCGTGGGCCCGCACGGAAGAACACGGGCGAGGATGAACGGGGTTGTCCCGTGGTCCGGGTTCCGGAGAGTGCGGAGCCGTACCGTCGCGTCGAGGGCCGGTGGTGCGGCATAGTAGGGGCTGCGCGATGCGTCGATCAAGGAAATCGGACACAACGCCACGAGCTATCCCGGGTCGTCTAATGGCAGGACAAATGGTTTTGGTCCATTGAATGAGGGTTCGATTCCTTCCCCGGGAGCCCTGAGCGCGGGCCCCGACCTCACGGTCGGGGCCCGCGCTCGTTTCGGGCATATACGCCCCCGGTATCCTGCGGGTGTCCACCACCCGAAGCCGAAGGGCAATTCCGTGAGCGTCCACCACCCGGCCGCCGTCGTCGTCCTCGCAGCGGGTGAGGGCACCCGCATGAAGTCGAAGACACCCAAGGTCCTGCACGAGATCTCCGGGCGCTCGCTCGTCGGACATGTCGTCGCCGCCTCCCGTGAGCTCGCCCCGCAGCACCTCGTCGTGGTCGTCGGCCACGCCAGCGAGCAGGTCACCGCGCACCTCTCCGCCGGGGACACCCCCGTGCGCACCGCTTTCCAGGCCGAGCAGAACGGCACCGGGCACGCGGTCCGGATGGGCCTGGAGGAGCTCGGCGGCACCGTGGAGGGCACCGTCATCGTCGTCTGCGGCGACACCCCGCTGCTCTCCGGCGAGACCCTCTCCGCCCTCGCCACGACGCACGCCGCCGACGCGAACGCCGTCACCGTGCTGACCGCCGAGGTCCCGGACTCGACCGGCTACGGCCGGATCGTCCGTGACGCCGCCACCGGCGCGGTCACCGAGATCGTCGAGCACAAGGACGCCACCGAGGCGCAGCGCGCGATCCGCGAGATCAACTCCGGGGTCTTCGCCTTCGACGGCGGTCTGCTGAGTGACGCCCTGGGCAAGGTGCGTACGGACAACAGCCAGGGCGAGGAGTACCTCACCGACGTGCTGTCGATCCTGCGTGAGGCCGGGCACCGTGTGGGCGCGTCGGTGGCCGGCGACCACCGGGAGATCCTCGGCATCAACAACCGGCTCCAGCTGGCGGAGGCGAGGCGGCTGCTCAACGAGCGGCTGCTGGAGCGCGCGATGCTGGCGGGCGTGACGGTCGTGGACCCGGCGTCCACGCTGATCGACGCGACGGTGACGTACGAGCGCGACGCGGTCGTGCACCCGGGCACGCAGCTGCTGGGGGCGACGCACCTGGCCGAGGACGCCGAGGTGGGCCCGAACTCGCGGCTGAAGGACACGGTCGTGCACGCGGGCGCGCGGGTGGACAACACGGTCGCCGACGGCGCCGAGGTGGGCCCGGGGGCGACGGTCGGTCCGTTCGCCTATCTGCGGCCGGGGACGCGCATGGGCGCGCGGTCCAAGGCGGGTACGTACGTGGAGATGAAGAACGCGACGATCGGCGAGGGCACGAAGGTCCCGCACCTGAGTTACGTCGGTGACGCGACGATCGGTGATCACACCAACATCGGTGCGGCCAGCGTCTTCGTGAACTACGACGGGGTGGCCAAGCACCACACGACGATCGGGTCGCACTGCCGGACCGGGTCGGACAATATGTTTGTGGCGCCTGTCACGGTCGGGGACGGCGTTTACACCGCGGCCGGTTCGGTCATCACCAAGGACGTACCGTCGGGTTCGCTGGCCGTGGCCCGGGGCCAGCAGCGGAATATCGAAGGCTGGGTCGCCCGGAAGCGCCCCGGGAGCGCGGCGGCCCAGGCGGCTCAGGCGGCCACGCAGGAGCCCGACGGCGAAAGCTGACCGGAAACAGGTGCGCCAAAGGCGGCGTACCGTGATAGATGCTCACCCCATTTCGGCTGGCTCGTCGCACATCGGGACTCATGCGCGCGGTGCCAGATACACGTCCGAGGAGACTGTGCTGTGACCGGGATCAAGACGACCGGCGAGAAGAAACTGATGCTCTTCTCCGGCCGCGCCCACCCCGAGCTGGCCGAGGAGGTCGCACATCAACTGGGTGTCGGTCTCGTGCCGACGAAGGCCTTCGATTTCGCCAACGGTGAGATCTACGTACGGTTCCAGGAGTCCGCGCGTGGCGCCGACTGCTTCCTGATCCAGAGCCACACCGCTCCGATCAACAAGTGGATCATGGAGCAGCTGATCATGCTGGACGCGCTGAAGCGCGCGTCCGCCCGGTCGATCACGGTGATCGTGCCGTTCTACGGTTACGCGCGCCAGGACAAGAAGCACCGTGGCCGTGAGCCGATCTCGGCGCGCATGGTCGCGGACCTGATGAAGACGGCGGGTGCGGACCGCATCCTGACCGTCGACCTGCACACGGACCAGATCCAGGGCTTCTTCGACGGCCCGGTGGACCACCTGTTCGCGCTGCCGATCCTGGCGGACTACGTCGGCGCGAAGGTGGACCGGTCGAAGCTGACGATCGTGTCCCCGGACGCCGGCCGGGTGCGGGTCGCCGACCGCTGGTGCGACCGTCTGGACGCGCCGCTGGCGATCGTCCACAAGCGCCGCGACAAGGACGTCCCCAACCAGGTCAGCGTGCACGAGGTCGTCGGTAACGTCGAGGGCCGGGTGTGCGTGCTGGTCGACGACATGATCGACACGGGTGGCACGATCTGCGCCGCCGCCGACGCGCTGTTCGCGCACGGCGCCGAGGACGTCATAGTGACGGCCACGCACGGCGTGCTGTCCGGGCCGGCCGCGGACCGTCTGAAGAACTCGAAGGTCAGCGAGTTCGTCTTCACGGACACCCTGCCGACCCCGGGTGAGCTGGAAATCGACAAGATCACGGTTCTCTCGATCGCTCCGACGATCGCGCGTGCGGTGCGTGAGGTCTTCGAGGACGGTTCGGTGACGAGCCTCTTCGAGGAGCAGGAGTGATCACCCACGGGTGACCCTCCGCGGGTGACGGCCCCGGGCGGTCACGTCCGGGGTGATCGACTTTGGGTGCGGCCTCCCCGCCGGGTAGACTCAGTGAGTTGCTCGGCGAGGGAGGCCGTTCTCATGCGTGGTCATGGGAGTCGGTGCTCCGTTATCGACGCGCTCTTCGTAGCAGGCCTGTCGTGGGCCGGGTGACCATCGGTTTTTCGTCACCTCACGAGGAGTGCAGCATGGCTGAGATCAAGCTCGACGCAACGGTCCGTACGGAGTTCGGCAAGGGCGCTGCCCGTCGTACCCGTCGCGCCAACCTGGTTCCCGGGGTCGTCTACGGCCACGGTGCTGAGCCGGTCCACATCAACCTGCCGGGCCACGAGCTGCTTCTCGCCCTGCGTACCGCGAACGTCCTGATCGGTCTCGAGATCGACGGCAAGGACGCCCTCGTGATCCCGAAGGCCGTGCAGCGCAACGCCATCAAGGGCAACATCGAGCACGTCGACCTGCTGACCGTGAAGCGCGGCGAGAAGGTCAACGTCGAGATCGCGGTGCACGCCGAGGGCGACCTGGCGCCGGGTGCGAACCTGCTCGAGTACGTGCAGAACACCCTGCTCGTCGAGGCCGAGGCCACCCACATCCCCGAGTCGGTCACGGTCTCCGTCGCCGGCCTGGACGCGGGTGACTCGATCGCCGCGAAGGACATCACGCTGCCCAAGGGTGCCGTGCTCGCCGGTGACGAGGACGCCATCGTGCTGCAGGTCGTCGCCGCGCAGGCCGAGGAGTCGCCGGCCGAGGGTGCCGACTCCGAAGGCGCCGAGGCCTGAGCCTCGCCCCACCTGCTTGACTGACGGGGTGGCGGTTCCCTTCCGGGGGTTCCGCCGCCCCGTTCGCCTGTATCGACCCGTATGTACGCACTGCGAGGAGACCGAGCTCTGATGTCCGACGCCACCGACCCCTGGCTGATCGTGGGCCTCGGCAATCCCGGTCCCGAGTATGCGGCGAACCGGCACAACGTGGGCTTCATGGTGGCCGATCTGCTGGCGGAGCGGATCGGCGGGAAGTTCAAGCGGGCGCCGAAGGCGCAGGCGCAGGTGCTGGAGGGGCGGATCGGTCCGCCCGGGCCGCTGAGCCGTCGTGTGGTGCTGGTGAAGCCGATGTCGTACATGAATCTGTCCGGGGGGCCGGTCACGGCGCTGCGGGACTTCTACAAGGTGCCGACGGACCACGTGGTGGCGGTGCACGACGAGCTGGACATCGACTTCGGGATGCTGCGGCTGAAGCTGGGCGGGGGCGACAACGGGCACAACGGGCTGAAGTCGATGACGAAGGCGATGGGCCCGGACTACCACCGGGTGCGGTTCGGGATCGGCCGGCCGCCGGGGCGGATGCAGGTCGCGGACTTCGTGCTGAAGGACTTCTCGTCGGCGGAGCGCAAGGAACTGGCGTATCTGGTGGACCGCTCGGCGGACGCCGTGGAGTCGTTGCTGGCGGAGGGGCTGGAGCGGGCCCAGTCCGCGTACAACTCCTGACATTCCTGGTGCTTCCTGGGTGTTTTTCGGCCACAGGTTGACCGGCGGCAGGGCTCTGCCCAAAGATCTGCCCCCATGAAACGGAGTACCTCGCACCGGCTGCTGGCCCACGGCCGTACGTTCGCCGCGGGCTGTGTCGTCCTGTTGCTGTTGTTCGCGGGCGCCTGGTCGTCGTGGGACACGGCGCACCACATCGTCCTGGCCAAGGGCCGTGAGCACGGGACGATGGTGGTGACGGCGTGCGGTGAGGACACCTGCACGGGGTCGTTCGCGCCGGACGCGGATGCGCGGGAGCGGGACTCGGTGTCGGTGGAGCGGTCCGTCGCGGCGGAGAAGGGCGACCGTTTCCCCGTCGTGGTGAAGCCGGGGACGGGGGACGTCGTGCGGACCGGGACCGCGGGCCTGCTGCATTCCTGGCTGCCGTTGGGCGGTGCGCTGGTGCTGGCGGCCCTGGTGATCGGTGGCGGTATGCGGATGACGCGGACGGCGTGGGGGACGGGGATCGCGGGTGCGGTCCTGCTGACGGCGACGTTCGTCGCCCTCTGACAGGGCCGCACCCGCGGGGTGTTCCCGGGTGGGGTCAGCCGGTGTTGCGGAGGCCCGCGGCCACACCGTTGACGGTGAGCAGCAGGGCCCGTGCGAGCAGCGGGTCGGGCTCCTGGCCGCTTTCGGCGGCCTGGCGCTGGCGGGCGAGCAGGGACACCTGGAGGTAGGAGATGGGGTCCAGGTAGGCGTCGCGGATGGCGAAGGTCTGCTGGAGCACCGGGCTGGTGCCGAGGAGTTCCTTGCCGCCGGTGACCTTGAGGACTTCCTGCACGGTGAGTTCGTGCTCGGCCTGGATGACGTCGAAGACGTGCTTGAGCTCGTCGGGGACGAGGGTGTCGACGTAGTGCCGGGCGATGCGCAGGTCGGTCTTGGCGAGGGTCATCTCGACGTTGGAGAGGAAGTTCTGGAAGAAGTGCCACTGTTCGTGCATCTCGTCCAGGACGGTGTCGAGGCCGGCTTCGCGCAGCGCCTTGAGGCCGGAGCCCACGCCGAACCAGCCGGGGACGATCTGCCGTGACTGGGTCCAGCCGAAGACCCACGGGATGGCGCGCAGGCCGTCGAGCGAGACGCCCGAGCCGGGCCGGCGGGAGGGCCGCGAGCCGAGGTGCAGGTCGGCGAGCTGGTCCACCGGGGTGGAGGCCAGGAAGTACGCGGGCAGGTCCGGGTCCTCGACGAGCTTGCGGTAGGCGTCGTGGGCGGCGTCGGAGACGGTGTCCATGGCCGCGTCCCAGCGGGCGAGCGCTTCGTCGGACTGGCGGGGTGCGGTGTGGAGTGCGGAGGCCTGGAGGGTGGCCGCGACGGTCAGTTCCAGGTTCTCGCGGGCGAGGGCGGGGATGAGGTACTTGTCGGAGATGACCTCGCCCTGTTCGGTGACCTTGATCTCGCCTTCGAGGGTGCCCCAGGGCTGGGCGAGGATCGCGTCGTGGGACGGGCCGCCGCCGCGGCCGACGGTGCCGCCGCGGCCGTGGAAGAGGCGCAGGCGTACGCCGTAGCGGTGGGCGACGTCGCGGAGCCGGCGCTGGGCGCGGTGGATCTCCCACTGGGAGGTGGTGATGCCGCCGAACTTGGAGGAGTCGGAGTAGCCGAGCATGACCTCCTGGACGTCGCCGCGCAGCGAGACGAGGCGGCGGTAGGAGGGGTCGGCGAGCATCTCGTCGAGGATGACGTCGGCGGCGCGGAGCTCGTCGGTGGTCTCCAGGAGGGGCACGATGCCGATCTTGGCCCAGCCGGCGTGGAGGTCGAGGAGCCCGGCTTCGCGGGCGAGGACGGCGGCGGCGAAGACGTCGTCGGCGCCCTGGCACATCGAGATGATGTAGGACTCGATGACCTCGGGGCCGAAGCGTTCGAAGGCCTGCTTGATGGTGTGGAAGACGCCGAGGGTCTTGTCCCCGGCCGCGTCGAGGGGGGCCGGGGTGGGGGCCAGGGGGCGGCGGGAGCGGAGCTCCTTGGCGAGGAGCTTCTGCCGGTAGTCGCGGGGCATGTCGGCGTAGCGCCAGGATTCCTCGCCGAGCCGGTCGAAGAGCTGGCCGAGGGCGTGGTGGTGGGCGTCGGCGTGTTCGCGGACGTCCATGGTGGCGAGCTGGAGGCCGAAGGCGGAGAGCGTGCGGATGGTGCGGTTCATGCGGCCGTCGGCGAAGAGTCCGCCGCGGTGCTCGCGCAGGGAGGTCTGGATGACCGCGAGGTCGGCGATGAGTTCGGCGGTGCCGAGGTAGTCGCAGCCGGGGCGGTGGGGGGTACCTGCGGCGAGGCGCTCGCGGGTGTTGACGAGCTTCTGGCGGATGCAGGTGGCCTTGAGCCGGTAGGGCTCCTCGGCGTTGAGCCGCTTGTAGCGCGGGCTGATCTCCGGGAGTCGCTCCAGGTCGGTCTGGAGGGAGGTGAGGAGCTCGTCGGTGGCTCCGGTGTAGCGGATGGAGTTGGAGAGGAGTCCGCGCAGGTAGTCGACGAGTTCGAGGGCGTCGGTGATGCCGTGCTCGTGCTGGAGGATGAGGACGTCCCAGGTGACGGCGGGCGTCACGTTGGGGTTGCCGTCGCGGTCGCCGCCGATCCAGGTGCCGAAGGTGAGGGGGCGGGTGCCGGCGGGGAGTTCGACCCCGACGCGCTCCAGTTCGGCGGCGAGGTCCTCGAGGACGTCGCCGACGGCGTTGGCGTGGAGTTCGTCGAGGTAGTAGATCGCGTTGCGGGCCTCGTCGGCGGGCTCGGGGCGTACGACGCGGAGCTCGTCCGTCTGCCAGATGAGGTCGATGTTCTCGGCGAGCCGGAGGTCGTGGCGCCGGCGGTCGGCCTCGATGACGGGGGTGTCCAGGAGCTCGGCGATGCGGCGGAGCTTGTTGAGGACGGAGCGGCGTGCCGCTTCGGTGGGGTGTGCGGTGAAGACGGGCCGGACGTTGAGGTTCTTGACCGTCTCGCGCAGGTGTTCGGGGTCGGCGTCCTTCAGGCGGTCGGCGGTGCGGGCGAGGAGCCCGCCTTCGGCCGACCGGCGGTCGCGCATCTCGTGGGCGCGGTGGACCTGCTCGGTGACGTTGGCGAGGTGGAAGTAGGTGGAGAAGGCGCGCACGAGCTGCGCGGCGGTCTCCAGGTCCGTGTCGCCGAGGAGTTCGGCTGCCGCCTCGCCGTCGGTGCGGGTCAGGGCGCGGACGCGTTCGACGAGGTCGAGGAGATCCTGGCCCTCCTGGCGTACGAGGGTCTCGCCCAGCAGGTCTCCGAGGCGGCGGATGTCTGCCCGCAGTTCGGTGTTCGCGGCAGGGGTCTGGTCGGCACTGCTCACAGTGTGCGGCTCCTTGCAGTGGTTGAGCACGTCTGTCAGGGGGGCCGGGGCGCTCGCGGTGCTGACGGGGCACCCCGGATGTGCAGAGTGCGGACCGCGCTGTCCGACGCACCCAGGATAGGTGTCCGGGGGTCCGGTGTGCTCGGTGCCCTGCGCGGTGGTTCCGATCGGCGGAGGGCGAGGGGCGAGAGGGTGCGGCGCACGCGGGTCGCGGCAGCGGCGGTCTCGTGTGGTGCGCCTCTTCGCTGCCATACTTACGTTGCCGTAGGTTACGGAAGCGTAGCCCACTCATACCGTCATATTTCCTCACCTCACAGGGGACTCCCCAATGCCCATCAGCCCCGATGTGATCGACGACGGCCTGCCGGCGACGGCAGGCGATCCCGCACTCCCCTCCGCCACGCTCGGCGGGGACAAGAAGCGCTCGGTCGAACAGATCGCGCTGCTGCTGTTCATCGTGGTGCCGTTCGCGGCCCTGGTCGCGGCGGTGCCGCTGGCCTGGGGCCGTGGTGTCAGCTGGCTCGACCTGGGGCTGCTGGTGGTCATGTACTACTGGGGCTGCCACGGCGTGACGATCGGCTTCCACCGCTACTTCACGCACGGCTCGTTCAAGGCGAAGCGTCCGCTCCGCATCGCTCTGGCCGTCGCGGGTTCGATGGCGGTGGAGGGGCCGCTCGTGCGCTGGGTGGCCGACCACCGCAAGCACCACCGGTTCTCCGACGCCGAGGGCGACCCGCATTCGCCGTGGCGGTTCGGCGAGAACCTCCCGGCACTGCTGAAGGGCCTGTGGTGGGCCCACATCGGCTGGATGTTCAACGAGGAGCAGACGCCTCAGCAGAAGTACGCCCCCGATCTGGTCAGGGACCCGGCGCTCCGCGCGATCTCGCGTCACTTCCTCGGCTTCACGATCCTCTCACTGGCGATCCCGCCGCTGGTCGGCGGCCTGGTCACCCAGTCGTGGTGGGGTGCGTTCACCGCCTTCTTCTGGGGTTCGCTGGTCCGTGTGGCGCTGCTCCACCACGTGACGTGGTCGATCAACTCGATCTGCCACGCGGTCGGCAAGCGTCCCTTCAGGTCCCGCGACCGGTCGGGGAACGTCTGGTGGCTGGCGGTGCTCTCGTGCGGCGAGTCCTGGCACAACCTGCACCACGCGGACCCGACGAGCGCGCGGCACGGGGTGCTCCGGGGGCAGATCGACTCCAGCGCCCGGCTGATCCGCTGGTTCGAGAAGCTGGGCTGGGCGGACGACGTCCGCTGGCCCGACGCCTCCCGTATCGCCTCCCGGCGCAAGCCCGCGGGCGCCGACCCGGCATGATTGACGACGTGGCGACCGACGGAAGCACCAGCGGCGAGAAGAGCATGCCTGCCCCCACGCGACGGGCCCGGCGGGTCCGGATGACGGGTAAGGAGCGCCGCGAGCAACTGCTGGACATCGGCCGCACCCTGTTCGCCGACAAGGGTTTCGAGGGCACGTCGGTGGAGGAGATCGCGGCGCGCGCCGGGGTCTCCAAGCCCGTGGTGTACGAGCACTTCGGCGGCAAGGAGGGCCTGTACGCCGTCGTGGTCGACCGTGAGATGCGCCAGCTGCTGGACCTCGTCACGGGGGCGCTCACCGCCGGTCATCCGCGTGAGCTGCTGGAGCAGGCCGCGTTCGCGCTGCTCGACTACATCGAGAGGTACACGGACGGTTTCCGGATCCTGGTCCGTGACTCCCCGGTCGCCCAGTCCACGGGCACCTTCGCGTCGCTGATCAGCGACATCGCCACCCAGGTCGAGGACATCCTGGGCCTGGAGTTCAAGGCCCGGGGCTTCGACCCGAAGCTGGCCCCGCTGTACGCGCAGGCCCTGGTCGGGATGGTGGCGCTGACCGGCCAGTGGTGGCTGGACGTGCGGAAGCCGAAGAAGGCCGAGGTCGCCGCCCATCTGGTGAATCTGGCGTGGCACGGGCTGGAGAACCTGGAGTCGAAGCCGCGGCTGATAGGCCACCGCAAGAGCTGAGCCCGGCCGCGTCGCACGCGTGCTCACCCGTCGTGATGACGCGGCCGCGGACCGGACCCCACCGCGGCCGGGCCGGACCCGGAACCCCGTCCCGGGGAATCATGACCGGCCGAGGACCGGCGTCCCGCCCCGCCGGACACCTCGCCGGGGGCGCTCGGCGCGCTCCGAGCGCCCGGCGGCCGGGCTCACCCGGCGGTGCGGGCGACGGCGAAGATCCGGCGGAACGGGAAGACCGTGCCGTGCGGGCCCGCCGGGTACGCGGTGCGGAGCAGGTCGCGGTATTCGGCCAGGAAGGCCTCCCGGGCCCCGGGGTCGTCGGCGAGGGCGTCGAGGAGGGGGCGCAGGCCGGTGCCCTTGACCCAGTCGAGGACGGGGTCCTCGCCCTGGAGGAGGTGCAGGTAGGTGGTCTCCCAGACGTCCACGGTGCGCCCGGGGGCGGCCAGGTGCTCCAGGTAGTGGGCAGGGGTGTGCACGGCGTCGCCGTGGCGCAGGAGGCCGCCGAGGCGGTCGTGCCAGCGGGGGGACGCGGCCAGTTCCCGCATGAGGGTGTGGCTGGGGGCGTCGAAGTTGCCCGGCACCTGGAAGGCGAGGGTGCCGCCGGGGGCGAGGGCGTCCAGCCAGCGGGGGAAGCGGGCGGTGTGGCCGGGGACCCACTGGAGGAGGGCGTTGGAGACGATGAGGCCGTACGTCTCGGTGGGGGCCCAGGTGGCGGCGTCGGCCTCAGTGAAGTCGAGGCGGGGGCCCGCGTGGGTCCGGGCGCGTTCGAGCATCTGCGGCGAGCTGTCGTAGCCGGTGACGCGGGCGCCGGGCCAGCGTGCGGCGAGGAGGGCGGTGACGTTGCCCGCCCCGCAGCCGAGGTCGGCGATGCGGGGGGCCTCCTCGTGCGGCAGGGGCCCGACACGGGCCAGGAGGTCGTGGAAGGGGCGGGTGCGGTGGTCGGCGTGGCGGAGGTACTGCCGGGGGTCCCAGGTCGGTGCGGTCATGGGGCCAGGATCACCGGGAAAGTATCTTGATGTCAAGACACTTGAATTCAAGAGACTTCATGTCGAGGGACCCTCTACACTGATCGACATGGAGGACGAGGTCGACCGGCTGGTCGCTGCATGGCGTCGCGAGCGCCCTGACCTCGACGTGGAACCACTCGAGGTCCTGAGCCGCGTCTCCCGCCTGGCCCGGCACCTGGACCGGGCCCGCAGGATCGCCTTCGCCGAGCACGAGCTGGAGCCCTGGGAGTTCGACGTCCTGACGTCCCTGCGCCGCGCCGGCGCCCCGTACCAGCTCTCCCCCGGCCAGCTGCTCACCCAGACGCTGGTCACCTCGGGCACGATGACGAACCGCATCGACCGGCTGACCAAGAAGCACCTCGTGGAGCGGCTGCCCGACCCGAGCGACCGCCGCGGCGTCCTGGTCCGGCTGACGGACCGGGGCCGGGACAAGGCCGACCAGTCGCTGGCCGGGCTGCTCGACCAGGAGCGGGCCATCCTGGGCGAGCTCTCCCGCCAGCAGCGGTCCGAACTGGCCGGACTGCTACGCCAGTTGACCGCCCCGTTCGACAACGTCCCCGGTTAGCGCGGCCGGGCCCACCCCGGCCCTCCGGGCCAGCGCCACCGCCGCCAGGGTCGAGTGGACGCCCAGCTTCCCCAGCACGTTCTGCATGTGCGTACGCACCGTGTGCGGGGACAGGAAGAGCCGTTCCGCGACCGCCTTGCGCCCCAGGCCCGCCACCATGCAGCGCAGCACCTCGCGCTCGCGCGGCGTCAGCGACTCGACGAGCTGCTCACTCTCGGTGCGGTGCTTGCGGGCCGCCGTCAGCTCCCGCAGGACACCCGTCAGCAGGGCCGCCGGCAGGTGCGTCTCGTCGCGCAGCACGCCCCGTATGACCGCCAGCAGGCGTTGCAGGGAGCAGTCCTTGGCGACCCACCCGGAGGCACCGGCCTGTAGCGCCGTCGCGGCCCGGCGCGGGTCGTCCCTCTCGGCGAGCACCACCGTACGGATGTGGGGCTGCCCCGAACGCACCCCGGCCACCAGCGCGATGCCGTCCACCGGGGCGCCCGCGGACCCGCCGTCGGGCGCCCCGCGCGGCGCCGGCACGGGACGGCCGCCTCCCGTGGCGAGGACGCCCAGGTCGGCGTCGACCAGCATCACGTCGTAGCGGCGCCCCTCGGCGGCCGCACGCTCCAGACAGCGCAGCGCGGCGGGACCGCTGCCCGCCGCGGACACGTCGACGTCCGGTTCGGCGGCGAGGGCCGCCGCGAGGGACTCGGCAAAGATGCGGTGGTCGTCGACCACCAGAACCCGGATACGCGCCACAGACACCCCCATGCTGTGTGAACTCCTGGGGCGCCCCGTTCATGGCCGGCCCCGACGGGGACCGACTGCGGCGGACACGGCGCCCGGAGCGTTCCGGGTGGCGTCCGGCGCACGGCCGCCGCCGTGTGCCCGTCGCCGCCCGCCCCGGGCGTCGTGTCCGACTGTCTCGTCCCCTGAAACGACACCGGCCCCCACCGGTGCTGAGCATCAGCGTACGGGGGGCGGTGGGTGCCGGAAGGCGATTCGCGGAACTGACCACCCAACGTGTTTAGGGTGTTGTCCATGTTCCGTCTTGAGACCGAAGTGGACAAGGAACGTCGTATATTGCTGGGCCGCCGGCTGCACGACGCCAACTGGGACGGATCACCGGAGCTGCGCGCCCTGCACACGACCTCCGCCGAACACGAAGTGCCCCTGGACGTATGGCTCCTGGACGACGCCGGCGGGCTGGCCGGGGGGCTGAGCGGGCGGACCTGGGCCTACTGGCTCCATGTGGACCTGCTCTGGGTCGACGACCGCCACCGCGGTCTCGGCCTCGGCTCGCGGCTGCTCGCCGAGGCGGAGCGCCTCGCCCGCGACGACCGGGCCTGTACCCGCTCCCGGCTGGAGACCTGGGGCTTCCAGGCCCCGGACTTCTACCGGAAGCAGGGGTACGAGGTGGTCGGCGAGGTCGAGGACTACCCGCCCGGCGTCGCGGAGTTCATCCTGGTCAAGCGGCTGGAGCGATCCTACGGGCCCCCGCCGAGGGAACCGCGGGGAAGACTCCCGGGGCTGCGTGGCCGGCCGCGCTGAAGGCCTCCGACACCGCCTTGGCGACGGTGTCCGCCATCGCCTCCTCCACCAGCACGATCGCCGAGCCGCCGAAGCCGCCGCCGGTCATCCTGGCCCCGAGCGCCCCGGCCGCCCCGGCCGTGGAGACCACGAGGTCCAGCTCCGGGCAGGAGACCCGCAGGTCGTCGCGGAGCGAGGCGTGGCCCGCGTCGAGGACCGGGCCCGCGGCGCGCACGTCGCCCGCGTCGAGCAGCGCGATGACCTGCTCCACGCGGTGGTTGTCGCTCACCACGTGGCGGACGTAGCGCACGACGGACTCGTCCTCACCCGCGGCGGCGAGCCTGTCCAGCGCGGCGTCCAGGTCCTCGTACGGAAGGTCGCGCAGGGCGCTGACGCCGAGCGCGCGGGCGCCCGCCTCGCAGCCCGCCCGGCGCTCCGCGTACGCGCCGTCGCCCAGGGCGTGCTTGACCCGGGTGTCGACGACGAGCAGCTGGAGTCCGTGCGCGGCCAGGTCGAAGGGGACCTGGCGCTGGGTGAGGTCGCGGGTGTCGAGGTACAGCGCGTGGCCCTCGGTGCAGCACGCCGAGGCCATCTGGTCCATGACGCCGCAGGGCACACCGACGAACGCGTTCTCGGCGCGCTGGCCGAGCAGGGCGGTCTCCGGAGCGCTCAGGCCCAGTTCGAAGAGGTCGTTCAGCGCGAGCGCCGTGACGACCTCCAGGGCGGCGGACGAGGAGAGACCGGCGCCGACGGGGACCGTCGAGGTGAGCTGGATGTCGGCACCGGTGACCGGGTGGCCGGCCTCGCGGAGCGCCCAGACGACGCCGGCCGGGTAGGCGGCCCAGCCGTGGCCGGAGTGCGGGGTCAGCTCGTCGACGCTCAGGGAGACGACCCCGCCGGGTACGTCGGTGGAGTGCAGGCGCAGCTGTCCGTCGGTGCGGCGGGCGACGGCCGCGCGGGCGGTGTGCGGGAGGGCGAGCGGCATGACGAAGCCACCGTTGAAGTCGGTGTACTCACCGATCAGGTTCACTCGTCCGGGTGCGGCCCAGATCCCCTCGGGGGCCCTCCCGTACAGCTCGGTGAAGGAGGCGGTGAGCTCGGCGTTGTCGGTCATGATGCGGTGGGTTCCTCTCGGCGTGCGAACGTCCACGCGTCGGCGACGATGGCGGCCAGGTCCGCGCGCGACGGCTTCCAGCCGAGCCGTTCCCTGGCGGTGGCGGCGGAGGCGACGAGGACGGCAGGGTCCCCGCCGCGCCGGGGGGCGGCGGTCTCGGGGACCGGGTGGCCGGTGACCTGGCGGACGGTCTCGATGACCTCGCGCACGGAGAAGCCGTTGCCGTTGCCGAGGTTGCAGATGAGGTGCTCGCCGGCGGTGGCCGCTTCCAGGGCCAGGAGGTGGGCCTCGGCGAGGTCGGCGACGTGGATGTAGTCGCGTACGCAGGTGCCGTCCGGGGTGGGGTAGTCGTCGCCGTAGACGGAGATCGCCTCGCGCTGCCCCAGGGCGACCTGGAGGACGAGCGGGATGAGGTGCGACTCGGGGCTGTGGCGCTCGCCGCAGCTGCCGTAGGCGCCCGCCACGTTGAAGTAGCGGAGGGAGACGGCGGCCAGCCCGTGGGCGGTCGCCTCGCCGCTGATCATGTGGTCGACGGCGAGCTTGGAGGCGCCGTACGGGCTGGTGGGGGCGGTGGGGTCGGTCTCGGTGATGGGGCTGGAGACCGGCTCGCCGTAGGTCGCCGCGGTGGAGGAGAAGACGAGGGTGCGCACCCCGGCGTCGCGCATCGCGGCGAGGAGGGCGGTGGTGCCGCCGACGTTGTTGACCCAGTACTTCTCGGGGTCGACGACGGACTCCCCGACCTGGGAGTACGCCGCGAAGTGCAGCACTCCGTCGTAGGAGGCGTCCAGCCACGTCGCGGCGTCCTGGATCCGGCCCTCGATGAACTCGGCGCCCTGCGGGACGCCTTCCCGGAAGCCGGTCGACAGGTCGTCGAGGACGGTCACGGTGTGACCGGCCTCCAGCAGGTGTGCGGCGACGACGCTGCCGACGTATCCCGCGCCGCCCGTCACCAGGTACTTCTTGCCGGTGTTGCTCACTCGCTCGCTACCTCTCGCAGTCGCTGGGCCGCGGCCTCCGGCGGCACGTCGTTGATGAACACGCCCATGCCGGACTCGGAGCCCGCGAGGAACTTCAGCTTTCCGGTGGTCCGCCTGATGGTGAAGAGTTCGAGGTGCAGCCCGAACTCCTCACGGCCGGGGGCCCTGAAGGGAGCCTGGTGCCAGGCGGAGATGTACGGGGTCGGCGGCTCGCCGGGGCCGAAGATCCGGTCGAATCGCCTCAAGAGTTCCAGATAGATCTGTGGGAACTCTGTGCGGGCGCCCTCGTCGAGTTCCCGCAGGTCGGGAACGCGGCGGCGCGGGTGGAGGTGGACCTCGTAGGGCCAGTGCGCGGCGTACGGCACGAAGGCGACCCAGTGCTCGCCCTCCAGGACGACGCGGTCGCCGTCGGCCAGTTCGCGGGCGACGACGTCGTCGAAGAGGTTGCGGCCGGTAGCGGCGCGGTGGGTCTCCATCGAGCGCAGCATGAGCTCGGTGCGCGGGGTGACGAAGGGGTAGCCGTAGATCTGTCCGTGCGGGTGCCCGAGGGTGACGCCGATCTCGGCGCCGCGGTTCTCGAAGCAGAACACCTGGGCGACCTGCGGAAGCTCGGCCAGGTCGGCGGTGCGGTCGGTCCAGGCCTCCAGGACCAGGGCCGCCTGCTCCTCGGTGAGCCCGGCGAAGGACACGTCGTGGTCCGAGGTGAAGCAGACGACCTCGCAGCGGCCGGAGTCACCGGCGAGGGAGGGGAAGCGGTTCTCGAAGACGGCGACGTCGTAGTCGGTGTCGGGGATCTCGCTGTGCCGGCCCCCGCCCGAGGGGCAGAGGGGGCACTCGTCGGCCGGCGGGTGGTAGGTGCGCCCCTGCCGGTGCGAGGCGATGGCCACCGAGTCGCCGAGCAGCGGGTCGCGGCGGATCTCCGAGGACGTCGAGACGGCGTCCAGCGGCCGGGGGTCGACGGCGTCGCGGACGCGGTCGTCCGCGGCGTCGTAGTAGATCAGCTCACGTCCGTCGGCGAGGGTCGTAACCGTCTTCTTCACCAGGCTCCTCCATGTAACGCCCTCTAAACAGAACCGCACATAACAAATCACAAGTAAACACGATGCGTCAATGCCGCCGAATCCTGTGAACCGACTACACGAGCGTAGGGAGGTATGGGGACATTTCAACTCTTCCGATCACGATCAAACAAAGAACGCCAGGTGAACTGTTCATTTTCTGAACACAGAAGCGTAGGTTCCGACGGGTTCAGTTCGCGCAACGAAGCGAGTACCCCCCATGAACTATCTGGCCGAAGGGCTCCGGCTCCCCACGAACGGGCTCGATTACACAATTCTGGCGATCTACTTCGTCGTGGTGCTCGGCATCGGCTTCGCCGCCCGGGCCAGCGTGAAGACCAGCCTCGACTTCTTCCTCTCCGGGCGGTCGCTGCCCGCCTGGGTGACCGGGCTGGCCTTCGTCGCGGCGAATCTCGGGGCCACCGAGATCCTCGGCATGGCGGCGACCGGCGCGCAGTACGGCGTCGCGGTCGTCCACTGGTACTGGATCGGCGCCATTCCCGCCATGGTCTTCCTCGGCCTGGTGATGATGCCGTTCTACTACCGGTCCAAGGTGCGTTCCGTGCCGGAGTTCCTGCTCCAGCGCTTCGACAGGTCGGCGCACCTGCTGAGCTCCATACTCTTCGCCTTCGCGGCGATCCTGATCGCGGGCGTGAACCTCTACGCCCTCTCGATCGTCGTGGAGGCGCTGCTGGGCTGGGACCGCTGGGTGGCGATCGTCGTCGCCGGCGTCTTCGTCCTGCTCTACATCACCATCGGCGGGCTCTCCTCCGCGATCTACAACGAGGTGCTGCAGTTCTTCGTCATCCTCGCCGCGCTGATCCCCCTCACCATCCTGGGCCTCAAGCGCGTCGGCGGCTGGGACGGGCTGAGCGGCTCGCTGGAGGACCAGCACGGCGCGGACTTCATGTCCGCCTGGGGCGGTACCGGCATCGGTGACGCCAACCCGCTCGGCGCCAACTGGCTGACGATCATCCTCGGCCTGGGCTTCGTGCTCTCCTTCGGCTACTGGACCACCAACTTCGCCGAGGTGCAGCGCGCCCTGTCCGCGAAGAACCTGTCCGCCGCGAAGCGCACCCCGCTGATCGCCGCCTTCCCGAAGATCTTCATCGTCTTCGCGGTGATGATCCCGGGCCTGGTCGCCGCCGTCGTCGTCCCGAACATCGGGTCGAAGGAATCCGGCCTCACGTACAACGACGCCATCCCGCTGCTGATGCGGGAACTGCTTCCCAACGGTGTGCTCGGCATCGCGGTCACCGGCCTGCTGGCCGCGTTCATGGCCGGTATGGCCGCCAACGTGTCGTCGTTCAACACGGTGTTCACCACGGACATCTGGCAGCGGTACGTGAAGAAGGACCGGTCGGACGCCTACTACCTGCGCTTCGGCCGGGTGATCACGGCGGTGGGTGTGCTGGCCTCGATCGGCACGGCGTTCATCGCCGCCAGCTTCTCCAACATCATGACGTACCTCCAGACGCTGTTCTCCTTCTTCAACGTCCCGATGTTCGTCGTCTTCATCATCGGCATGTTCTGGAAGCGCGCCTCGATGAAGTCCGGTGTCTGGGGCCTCGTCGCGGGCACCTCGGCCGCGATGGTGAACTACTTCGTCCTCTACGAGCAGGGCATCATCGGCATCCCGTCCGACCAGGGCGCCAACTTCGTCTCCGCCATCGTCGGATTCGTGGCCGGCGCGGTCGTCATGGTGGTCGTCACCCTCTTCACCGAGCCCAAGCCGGAGGCCGAACTGGCCGGTCTGGTCTACGGGACGGAGTCCCCGGACGCCGACGAGGCACCGGAGGAGGGCGACAGCGCCTGGTACCGCAGGCCCGCCCTGCTCGGCTGGGGCGCCATCGTCCTCGCCGCCCTGTGCTACCTGCCCTACTCGCTCTGATCGGAGGCACTCACCATGTCCGACCTGCACAAGGAAGTCTCCGAACTGGAGCGCACGTCCGCGACCGCGGCCCGGCTCTTCGACATCCGGCGCATCATCGGCGGTCTCTTCGTGGTCTACGGAGTGATCGTCACCATCGCCGGCATCGACCCGTCCGACGCCGACCTGGAGAAGGCCGAGGGCGTCCACATCAACCTGTGGACGGGCCTGGCCATGCTGGCACTCGGACTCTTCTTCCTGATCTGGATGAAGCTGCGCCCGGTCCAGGTACCGCACGAGGACCCCGGTACGCCGGAGGACTGAACCGGAACCGCCCGCGGGGGCCGTCCGGTCACGCGTTCACGCGAGGCCGTCCGGCCCCCGCCGCGTTCCCGCCGCCCGGTCGAGCAGTCCCGTACGGGCGGCGAGCGCGGCGGCCTCCAGCCGGGAGCCGACGCCGAGCTTCATCAGCACCCGCTGGACATGCGTACGCGCGGTGCTCGGCGCGATGCCCATACCGGCCGCGATCAGCCGGGTGTCCTCACCCTCGGCGACCCTGACCAGCACCTCGATCTCCCTCGGGGTGAGCATCCGCAGCAGCCGCTGGCCCTCGTCGTCCGGCTGGACCGCGGGATGCAGCAGCTCGGCGAACGCGCCCCGCAGCAGCTGCGGGGCGACCGCGACCTCTCCCGCGCGGGCCTTGACCATGGCGCGCTCGACGCCCTCTATCCGCTCGTCGTGGCGGACGTACCCGGCCGCTCCCGCGGCGAAGGCGGCGGCGATCCCGCGCGGGTTCGGCACCGGGCCGAGGACCACCACGGCCACCTGCGGGCGCTCCCGCCCGATCCGCGCGATCGGGTCGAACGCCCCTGGTTCGGCGGGCGCCGCGGTGCCGAACAGGCAGACCTCCGGCGCCCTGCTGACGACCAGTTCCGCGGACCCGGACGTCGGCGCCGCCGCGGCGAGCACCCGGTGCCCCCGCAGTTTCAGCGCCGAGGCGAGTGCCTCGGCGAGCAGACGGTGGTCGTCGACCACCATGAGCCGCACGCCCATCGAGATAGCCCCCAAGTGTGCGGCGCCGAACCGCCGCGTAACCCTGAACAGGCCCCCCGGCCCCTCTGACCCGGCAAGTTACACGCTTGTTCGACGCGGCGCGCCCACTACCCGGCAGAAGCCCTCAGAATGCCGAATTCTGCGCCGTTCGGGGCTGGATGGCGGGCGGAAAACGACCGGCCCTGCCGGTCGGATGATCAACCGGCAGGGCCGTCGTCGCGGGCCCGGGGTGCGGGCCGGGCGGATCAGCCGGTGCTGAAGGAGACGACGAGGTACTGCTTGTCGTCCACCGCAGCGGACTTCCTGGGCTCACTGACCATCTTCTCGGAGATGAACAGCCGGCCCTTCTCGTAGCGGAACTCGGCGTAGTCGACGGAGAAGCTGGTCTCCGCGTCACGCACCGCCTTGTCGTCCGGATTGACCATCAGCACGGTCTCCTTGAAGGTGGAGCCGTCGATGGAGACGATCTGGCCGCCCTTGTCGTAGGGGGGCTGCTTGTACGCGATGACGTTGGAACCGTCCATGCGCAGCGGGGTGAGCTTGTACCGGTCCCCCGCGTCGGCCTTGCCGCCGGCGAGCTTGCCGGTGGTCAGGTCGAAGGCGACGATCTCGTTGGTGTTGCCGTACTCGCCCTCGCCCTCGTGCTCCTCGGTCGGCACGTAGATCTTGTTGTTGCCGACGACCAGCGCGGTGCACTGCTCGACCTCGGTGGAGTCGCAGTCACCGGCGTACTTGTCCGCGTCGGCCGAGATGCGCACGATGAGCTTGCCGGTGGCCGCGTCGATGGAGAAGAAGTCCGAGATGCCGCTGCCGTCACCGGCGGTGTCGCCGACGTCGGCGGCGACGACCAGGGGCTTCGTGGAGACGATGCTCGCGTAGTCGACCCCGGCCGGCATGTCGAACGAGGAGATCGGCGCGCCGGTGGCCGGGTCCAGTGCCTGGATGCTGAGCTGGGGGTCGTCGTAGCTGCCGCACTTGCGGACCACCGCGAGGGCCTCACCGCCGCCGTACCCCGTGTCGTAGCAGTTGTTGGTGTCGGCCTTGGGCCTCCAGAGCTCGGCGCCGTCCGCGAGGTTGAAGGCGGCACCGCCGCCGGTCCCGCCCGCGGCGACCGTGGATCCGCTGAGGGTGACCTCGCCGAACCTGACGGGCTTGTCACCGCTGGACGCGGAGGTGACGGACTTGCTCCACAGGAGCTTGCCGGTGGCCAGGTCGAGCGCGCCGACCTGGGTGCACGAGGGGTACTTGTTCGCGGCGCTGGGCTTGCCCGACTCGAAGGCGACGGCCGTCCTGTAGTCCTTGCTCATGTGCCGGGACGCGGCGCAGACCTGGCCGGTCAGCGGGATCGACCAGACCTTGGTGCCCTTGGCGAGGTCGTAGCCGACGATCTCGTAGACCCCGGTCTTCACGTACACCTTGTCCGTGACCCAGGAGCCGTCGACGACCGTGGTGTCGGTGACCTTCGGGTGCGGGAGCTGGAAGCCGACCTTGGACTTGGTGTCGGAGGGGGCCTTCTCCGTCCCGCCGGCCAGGCCGTCGCCCTCACCGCCCTTGTCCTCGCCGCCGCCCGTCCCGGCCGGGGCCACGTCGTCCTGCCTGCCGTCGTCACCGCCGGAGGCGTAGACGATGCCGCCGCCGACGATCAGCACGATGGCGACGACCGCGGCGAGGATGATCCGCGCCTGGGTGCCGAACTTCTTGCCGCCGCCGGGCGGGGGCGTGCCGTACTGCGGCTGCATGGGTGCGGTCGGGTAGCCGTACCCCTGCGGAGGCATGCCGGGCTGTCCGGGCGGCGGCCCCTGCGGGTAGCCGTACCCGGCCGGCGGGGCCTGCGGGTAGCCGTATCCGGCCGGCGGCTGTCCGGGCGGCGGGGCCTGCGGATAGCCGTACGCCGGATCCTGCGGCGGCTGCCCCGGCGCGGCCGGCGGCGGGCCGCCGTACCCCCCGGCGGGCGGGGTCGGCGGACTGCCGTACCCCCCGGCCGGCGGGGTGGCCGGCGGCTGCTTGCCGAGCGGGTCTGCGGGCGGCGGGGTGGGGGCGCCGAATCCGCCGGGCGGCGGGTCCTGCGGGGCGCCGAATCCGCCCTGGGGCGGTTCGCTGGGCGGCTGAGTCATGGCGTACGTACCTCTGCGGTGTCTGAGGAGAAGGGGCTGCGGTTGCCGTCGGCGGCCGTCACCTGCCGAAGGCCATCATGGTCGTCTGCTCCTTCTCCTCCTCGTCGTTCCCGGCGCTGACCCGGTCGTTGACGACGAAGGAACGGCCGCCCGCGTAGGCGACCTTGGACGTGAAGAAGTTCTCGATCCGGGTCGTCGAGTCCGGGTGCTGGAGCACCACCTGGGGGGCGCCTCCGGTGGGTGCGAGCGTCGCGATCGCCCCGCCCTTGTCGTACGAGGGCTCCAGGTAGACCAGGACCTTGCCGCCCTCCATGCGCAGCGGCTTCATGGTGCGCTCGGCGGGGGCGGGCGACTTCCACTTGGTCTTGCCGGTGTTCAGGTCGAAGGCGACGACCTTGTTGGTGCGGCCGGTGCCGCTGGTGTCGTCCTCGGTCATCAGGTAGAAGGCGTCGGCGTCGGCGGCGAGGCCGCTGCACCCTTCGAGCTTCTCGCCGAAGACCGCGAAGTCGTGGCCGCAGTCGACGGAGAAGTTGTCGCCCTTGTCACCGACCAGCTGGGAACGGAGAGTTCCGTTCTCCTTGATCGCGAGGATGGACCACTTCTTCTCCTCGCGCTGGGTCACCGAGACGACCAGGGGGCTGACGGAGTAGACCTTGTCGATCTCCCAGCCGCGCTGGGGCTGGTAGGTCCACTTGGCCTTCCCGGTGACCGGGTCGAGCTCCTGGACCTGCTGCTGCGGGTTGTCGACGTCGTCGGTGCGGCAGTTGACCGCGGCGATGAGCTTGGGGCCTCCGGCGAAGGCGAACGGCTGGCAGTCCCCCGCGGGCTTGCCGAACAGCTCCGTGCCGTCGCTGACCCGGTAGGCGTTGGAGTTGCTCGTGCGGCCGACCGTCACGGTGTCGCCGCTGACCGCCAGCCCGATGTCGGACATCAGGTCCCAGGTGCCGTTCTTCTTGATGGGCTTCTTCCACCCGGCCTTGCCCGTGTTCAGGTCGATCATCTGGAGGACGGAGCAGTCCGCCTTCTCCGTGGTGCCGCTCATCACGCCGATGACGATCTTGCCGTCCGCCGTGGCGTTCCCGGGCGCCGCGCACATCTTCGCGGGCAGCGGGACACTCCACTTCTGCTTGCCGTCGGCCACCGAGTAGCCGTTGACCGAGCGGTACATGCCCTTGACGAGGGTGTCCCCCACGATCCACGGGCCGTACACGTTCGCACCGTTGCGCGGGAGGTCGACGTCGTTCTTCGTCAGCCAGAGGACCTTCGCCTCGCCGTCCTTGCGGCCGGCGTTCAGGTCGTCGTTCGCCTCGCGGCCGTCGCCCTTCCCGTCGCCCTGGTCGACGTCGTCCGGCCCGCCGGTTTCCACGGCGCCCTCGCTGGACTTGCTGACGGGTTCCTTCCCGCCGCCACCGCCGTCCCGGGTGGCGAGGAAGACGCCGCCGCTGACGACGAGGATCGCGGCGAGCGCCGCACCGATGATGACGGCGGGCTTGCCCTTGAAAGGCCCGCCCCCGGAACCGCCGCCGGGCGCGGGAGCGCCGGGGTACTGCTGCTGCGGGTAGCCGTGGCCGGGCTGCTGCGCGTAGGGGCCCGGCTGCTGCGCGTAGGGGCCCGGCCCGCCGGGCTGCGGGCCGTAGGGGCCGGGTGCCTGCGCGTACGGGCCGGAGGGCTGCTGGCCCGGTGCCTGGGGGTAGCCGTGACCGGGCTGCGCCCCGGGTGCCTGCGGATAGCCGTAACCCGGCTGCGCGGGAGGCGTCTGCGGTGCTCCCGGGAGCGGCGTCCGCGGAGGGGCGGGCGGCATCGGCGGCGGTGACTGCGGCTGGGGCGGCCGAGGAGTGTCCTGCGGGTCCTGCGGAGCCCCGGAACCCCCCTGCGGCGGTTGCTGGCTGGGCGGCTGGGTCATCAGCACGTCCCCCTTCGTGCGGTCCGGTGCCCGGTCCGGTCTCCCCCGCGATTCCGCTGGGTTCAGAGGATGACGTGCTCGAACACTCTGAATTCCCTCCGGAAAGGAGCGAATCGGGCATGGGTTCCGCTGCGGTACGACAGTCGAGCGGGGCTTCTTTGTACCACCCGCACCACACGGCGCACCGGTTCGGTCCACGCCCTGTTCCCAAGGGAGAACCGGGCCGTGATGCCGCCGTTACGCGCCTGTCGTGACCATGCGGAGCACGCCGATCCGACGCTCCGTCAACTCCGTCCGGTGAGAGCGGTCTTCACGGAATCCACGCAGTCACGGCCTCGTTCACCGAAGTCCGGCGCGGCGGCCGGCGGCTTCCCGTCGCTGTCCCGCTCCTCGCCCGCGCGCCACGGGAGCGGGAAGGAACGCCCGTCCCGGCAGGCGTCCTTCGGCTCGGAGAGCGGACCTCGGTGACGCCCGCCCGTTCACTCACCGAAGGCCATCATCGTCTTCATCTCCGCCTCGGCGTCGTCGTCCTCGACCGTGCCGACGGTCGGGAGGCTGAGCAGGGAACGGCCGTCCTCGTAGACGACCTCCGCCGCGGTCATGCCCGCCTCGATCGAGGCCGACGAGGCCGGATGGGCCAGCAGGGTCCGAGGGGCCCCTCCGGTGAGCGGGAGGGTGGCGATCTCGCCGCCCCGTGTCCGGGTCGCCGCGATGTGGAGCAGCAGTTTCCCGTCCTCCGTGCGCAGCGGTTCCATCCTCCGGCCGGGCGGGGCGTCGGCCGTCCACTTCTGCCGGCCGGTGTCCAGGTCGAAGGCGACGACCCGGTTGTCGACGTCGAAGTCGACGTGCTTCCGCTTGGTCGAGACGTAGTAGGTGTCGTCGTCCGCGGCGACCCCCGCGCAGTCGTCCCTGTTCCGGGTCACCACCAGGTAGCCGCCGCACCGCACCTCGTACTCGGCGAAGCCGAGATCGACGTCCCGGGTGCCCAGCTCGACGCGCGACCGCAGGGTGCCGTCGTCCCGCAGGGCCAGGAGCCGCCACCGGTCGCCCTTGAGCACCGAGACGAGCAGGGGGCTGACGGAGTGGACCTGGTCGACGAACCAGCCCTGCTCGACCGCGTACTCCCACTTCTTCCTCCCGGAGCCGGGGTCGAACTCCTGGACCGTGTTGCCGCCCGGGCAGTCAGCGACCGCGAGGGTGCGGGCGCCGCTGAGGAACGCGTACGAGCGGCACTCGCGGGGCTCCGACGCGAACAGCTCCTGTCCGTCGCCCGCCCGGTAGGTGTGGACGTGGCCGGGCCGGGAGTACGTCACCGTGTCACCGTTCGACGCCATGACGACCCGCTTCTCCGTCTCCGCGACGGCGGCCGCCTCCAGGGTCTTCCTCCAGCCCGGCTTCCCCGTGCGCAGGTCGATCATCTGCAGGACCGTGCAGTCCGTCCCGTTGTCGGACTTCTCGGCCTCGACCGCGACCACGATCTTGCCGTCGTCGGTGGGCCGGGTGGGGGCCGCGCAGATGTCGTCCGGCATCCGCAGGCTCCACAGCTGCTCGCCGTCGGCCATCGCATAGCCGTACACGGTGCGGTGCATGGCCTTGGCGACGACGTCCCCGGCCCGCCAGGGCCCGTACACGGTCATGGCCCTGCCCGGCAGGTCCACGCCCAGGCTCTGCACCCACCGGACCTTCGCCTCCCCCGGTTCGCGCCGGGCGTCGAGCCGCGCGGCCAGCTCCGTGTCGCTGATCCGGGCGGCCTTGCCGTCGCCGTCGTCCTCCGGGGAGCCCGACGCCTCACCGGCGACGGGCTTCCTCCCGTCGTCGCCGCTCACGGCGAACCAGACACCGCCGCCGGCGATCAGGACCAGGGCGAGCACGGCACCGACGAGCAGGCCGGTCCTGCCCCTGAAGGGGCCTTTGCCGCCCGGCCCGTGCGGCGGTGCGACCGCGGGCGGCCGCGGCGGACCCGGCTGTCGCTGCCCGTACGGTCCCGGCAGGTGCCCGTACGGCCCGGGGCGGGACTGCCCGTACGGCCCGGCCGGCTGCGCGTACGGGCCGGGCTGCCGCCCGTACGGCCCCGGGGCCTCTCCCGGCGCGGCCGGGGGGCCGTACCCCGGGGCGGGGGCCTGCGGGGGCTCCGGCGGCGGATCGTACGGTGCCCCGAAGCCTTCCTGCGGTTGCGGACCGGGAGGCTGGGTCATCGGCGGATCCCCTCGTACGGACATGGCTCCGCAGGGGTCACTCCGACCCGGGCGGTCCTACTTTCTACCACCCGCCCGGGTCCGGCCCCGACAGTCCGTCAGGCCTCCTCGGCCAGCTCCAGCCAGCGCATCTCCAGGACGTCCCGCTCCGCCACCAGCGCACGCAGTTCGGCGTCGAGCGCGGCGACCTTCTCGAAGTCGGTGGCGTTCCCGGCGATCTCCGCGTGCAGTGACGTCTCCTTCGTCGACATCTTGTCGAGCTGTCGCTCGACCTTCTGGAGCTCCTTCTTCGCGGCACGCGCCGCCTGCGGCGAGACCGCCTCGGCCGGGGCCTGCCTGGGCGCCGGCGATCCGGCGGCGGAGGCGGGGGTGGCCGTCTCCTCCATGCGCTGCCTGCGCTCGATGTACTCGTCGATGCCGCGCGGCAGCATCCTCAGCGCCCGGTCGCCGAGGAGCGCCATCACCCGGTCCGTGGTCCGCTCGATGAAGAACCGGTCGTGGGAGATCACGATCATCGACCCGGGCCAGCCGTCGAGGAGGTCCTCCAGCTGGGTCAGCGTCTCGATGTCCAGGTCGTTGGTGGGCTCGTCGAGGAAGAGGACGTTGGGCTCGTCCATCAGCAGACGCAGGATCTGGAGCCGGCGGCGCTCACCACCGGACAGGTCCCCGACCGGAGTCCACTGCTTCTCCTTGGCGAAGCCGAACTGCTCGCAGAGCTGACCGGCCGTCATCTCACGGCCCTTGCCGAGGTCGACCCGGTCGCGCACCTGCTGGACGGCTTCGAGCACCCGCAGCTTCGGGTCGAGCTCCGCGACCTCCTGGGAGAGGTAGGCGAGCTTGACCGTCTTGCCGACGACGATCTTCCCGGCGGCGGGCTGTACGTCGCCCTGGCTGCGGGACGCCTCGGCGAGGGCGCGCAGCAGCGAGGTCTTGCCCGCGCCGTTGACACCGACCAGGCCGATCCGGTCACCGGGGCCGAGCTGCCAGGTGAGATGGGTGAGCAGGGTCTTGGGCCCGGCCTGGACGGTCACGTCCTCCAGGTCGAAGACGGTCTTGCCGAGCCGGGCGTTGGCGAACTTCATCAGCTCGCTGGTGTCGCGCGGGGGCGGCACGTCGGCGATCAGCTCGTTGGCGGCCTCGATGCGGTAGCGCGGCTTGGACGTCCGGGCGGGGGCCCCGCGCCGCAGCCAGGCCAGCTCCTTGCGCATCAGGTTCTGCCGCTTGGACTCCTCGGTCGCGGCGATCCGCTCCCGCTCTGCGCGGGCGAACACGTAGTCGCTGTAACCGCCCTCGTACTCGTGGACCGAGCCGCGCTGGACGTCCCACATGCGGGTGCAGACCTGGTCGAGGAACCACCGGTCGTGGGTCACGCAGACCAGTGCGGAGCGCCGGGTCCGCAGGTGTCCGGCCAGCCAGGAGATGCCCTCGACGTCGAGGTGGTTGGTGGGCTCGTCAAGCACGATCAGGTCCTGCTCGGCGATGAGCAGCTTCGCGAGGGCGATCCGGCGGCGCTCACCACCGGAGAGCGGGGCGATGACGGTGTCCAGGCCGTGCTCGAAGCCGGGGAGCGCGAGGCCGCCGAAGAGGCCGGTCAGCACGTCGCGGATCTTGGCGCTGCCCGCCCACTCGTGGTCCTCGAGGTCGCCGATCACCTCGTGCCGGATGGTGGCCCCGGGGTCCAGCGAGTCGTGCTGGGTGAGGACGCCGAGGCGCAGCCCCCCGTTGTGGGTGACGCGGCCGGTGTCCGCCTCCTCCAGCTTGGCCAGCATCCGGATGAGCGTCGTCTTGCCGTCGCCGTTGCGGCCGACGACGCCGATCCGGTCGCCCTCGGACACCCCGAGGGATACACCGTCGAGCAGGGCACGGGTGCCGTACACCTTGCTGACCTGCTCGACATTGACCAGATTGACGGCCATTTCACTCCTGCCTCGGGGATCCCTGCGTCGGGGACCGCTCGACGTCCCAGAGTAGTCGCCGCGCGGGGTGCGGTAGCGTGCGGCGATCGATCCTCGGGAGTAACCCCAGGTCGGAGCGGTTCGGGAACATCTGCGGGTGGGGTCTTCATGATGCGTGGCGCGGGGCGGGTCCTGGTTCCGGCGATCGTGGCGTCGGTGGCGCTGGCGGGGTGCGCGTCGCCGTCAGGCGGCGGTGACGGAAGTGCTCCGGCGCCCAAGAACGGCGACGCCGCCCCCGCGAGGTCAGCGGACAGCGCGGTCGCGACGCGGGGCGGCACCCTGGGCGGCGCGGGCTCGGCCTGCGCGCTGCCGGTGGCCTTCGGCCTGGCGGAGGACTGGGAGCCGCAGGCGGTCACGGTGGAGCCCGGCTCGGGCCTGGAGGAGCTGGGACGGCAGGGGCCGCTCACGCTGGTCTGCGAGATCGACGCGAAGCCGGCGGGGAACATCGGATACCTCAGAGTGTGGCGGGGAAAGCCGTCCGGCACCGGCTCCCGTGAGGTGCTGGAGGCCTTCGTGGCCGCCGAACCGGGGGCTGCCGGGGCCGCGTACGCGGAGGTCCGCGCGGGTGCGCTGCCCGCGACCGAGGCCGGGTACACCGTGGACGGCGAGCTGCTGGACGGGCCGAAGCGCGAGCGCGCCTTCGCCGTCACGACGCCCGAGGGCCCGGTCGTGGTGCACCTGGGCGGACTGGACTCCCCGGAGCACGAGGAGATGCTTCCGGCGTACGAGCTGGCGAAGAGGACCCTGGAAGCGGGCTGACGGATCCCCCGCGCACCGCCGGGCCCCTCGGCGTCCGGCCCGTTCGACCGGCCGCCGAGTGCCGTCGCCTCGGCGGCGGGGGCGCTGACGTGGGCGGCTGTCAGCGGTGCGGTGCGCCCTCCCCTCGGTCCCGCGCGGCCCATCGCGGACGGGTCCAGGACACCGAGCGGGGCGAGGGCCGCGCCGGTCGCCGGGACGGCTCCCGCGCCGTTCGCGGGCGTGCCGGGGACGCGGCCGTTCGAGGGTGCGGAAGGCCGCGACGACACGTGGTCCCGTGCGGACACGGTCGCGCCGTACGCCCCGGGGCGGCGGCGCGACCGTGTCCGACCGCGGTACGGGGAGCGGCGGTCAGACGACCGTGGCGCCCGGCGCCGGGGACACGGCCACCCGCGCCGTCCGGCAGGTACCCGAGGCCAGCAGTACGTCGGCCACCTTCCGCGCGGACTCCTCGTCGGCCACCAGGAACGCGGTGGTCGGCCCGGAGCCCGACACCAGTGCGGCCAGCGCGCCCGCCGCGGTGCCCGCCGCGAGGGTTCCGGCCAGCGAGGGGCGCAGCGAGAGGGCGGCGGGCTGGAGGTCGTTGCCGAGGGCGTCCGCGAGGGCGGTGGCGTCCCCCTTGCGCAGGGCGGTCAGGAGCGCCGGGGAGGCGGCCGGTTCGGGTACCCGGGTGCCGGCGGTGAGGCGGTCGAACTCGCCGTACACCGCCGGGGTCGAGAGCCCGCCGTCGGCGACGGCGAACACCCAGTGGAAGGTGCCGCCGGTCTCCAGGACGGTCAGCCGCTCCCCCCGGCCGGTGCCGAGCGCCGCCCCGCCGATCAGGCTGAACGGGACGTCGCTGCCCAGCTCGGCGCAGATCTCCAGGAGTTCCTCCTGGCTCGCTCCGGTCCCCCACAGGGTGTCGCAGGCCAGGAGTGCGGCGGCGGCGTCGGCGCTGCCGCCGGCCATGCCGCCCGCGACGGGGATGTCCTTGGCGATGTGGAGGTGTACACCGGGGTCGATGCCGTGGCGTGCGGCCAGGGCGGTCGCGGCGCGGGCCGCGAGGTTCGTGGCGTCCAGCGGGACCTGGTCGGCGTCGGGTCCCGCGCAGGTGACGCGCAGGGTGCCGGCGGGGGTGACGGTGACCTCGTCGTACAGGCCGACGGCGAGGAAGACGTTGGCCAGGTCGTGGAAGCCGTCGGGGCGGGGGGCACCCACCGCGAGCTGCACGTTGACCTTGGCGGGTACGCGGACGGTGACGCTGCGGGTCATGCGGTGGGCTCCGGCCTGTTCTCTGCGATGGCGGCGAACTCCTCGACGGTCAGGGCCTCGCCCCGGGCCTGCGGCGAGATCCCCGCGGCGGTCAGGGCGGCCTCCGCGGCGGGCGCCGAGCCCGCCCAGCCCGCGAGGGCCGCGCGCAGCGTCTTGCGGCGCTGGGCGAAGGCCGCGTCCACGACGGCGAAGACCTCGGCCCTGCTCGCGGTCGTACGGACCGGTTCCGTACGCCGGACCAGGGACACCAGGCCCGAGTCGACGTTGGGCGCGGGCCAGAACACCGTGCGGCCGATCGACCCGGCGCGCTTGACGTCGGCGTACCAGTTGGCCTTGACCGACGGCACGCCGTAGACCTTGTTGCCGGGCCGGGCGGCGAGCCGGTCGGCGACCTCGGCCTGCACCATCACGAGCGTCCGCTCGATGGTGGGGAACCGCTCCAGCATGGTGAGCAGCACGGGCACGGCGACGTTGTACGGCAGGTTGGCGACGAGCGCGGTCGGCGCCGGGCCGGGCAGCTCGGTGACGAGCATGGCGTCCGAGTGGACGAGGGCGAAGCGGTCGGCCCGCTCGGGCAGCCGTGCGGCGACGGTGGCCGGCAGGGCGCCCGCGAGCACGTCGTCGATCTCGACGGCGACGACCCGGTCGGCCGCCTCCAGCAGGGCCAGGGTCAGCGAGCCGAGGCCGGGCCCGACCTCGACCACCACGTCGTCGGGCCGCACCTGCGCGGTACGAACGATCCTGCGGACCGTGTTGGCGTCGATGACGAAGTTCTGGCCGCGCTGCTTGGTGGGGCGTACGCCCAGCGCTGCGGCCAGCTCGCGGATGTCTGCGGGGCCCAGGAGGGCGTCGGGCTCAGTGGTGCTCACCCGTTAAGCCTACGGCCGCCGCGGGCCCCGGGGGCCGCGGCCCGGCGGGGCCCCGCGGCCTCCGCGTCCGCGGGGGCGGCCGGCGTGCCGTCCCCGCCCGGCGGCGGGCCTCAGAAATCGAAGGCGCGCGCGGTGTTGTCGTAGACGGCGGCGGCCAGGGTGTCCTCGTCGGTGCCCCGCACCTCGGCCATGGCCCGGAGAGTGACCGGGATCAGGTAGGGCGCGTTCGGCCTGCCGCGGTAGGGGGCGGGGGTGAGGAAGGGTGCGTCGGTCTCGACGAGCACGAGTTCGGCGGGGGCGACGGCCAGCGCGTCGCGCAGCGGCTGGGCGTTCTTGAAGGTGACGTTGCCCGCGAAGGACATGTAGTAGCCGGCCGCCGCGCAGATCCGGGCCATGTCGGCGTCCCCGGAGTAGCAGTGGAAGACGGTCCGCTCCGGCGCTCCGGCGTCGGCGAGGATGCGCAGCACGTCCGCGTGGGCCTCGCGGTCGTGGATGACCAGGGCCTTGCCGTGCCGCTTGGCGATCTCGATGTGGGCCCGGAAGGACTCCTCCTGTGCGGCCACGCCCTCGGGGCCGGTGCGGAAGTGGTCGAGGCCGGTCTCCCCGACGGCACGTACGTGGGCGAGGGCGGCCAGCGCGTCGATCTCGGCGAGCGCCTCGTCGAGCGCCGCCTTCCCGCCCGGCTCCCGGGCGCCCTCCCGGCCGTCCGGATCGCCGTGCACGATGCGGGGCGCCTCGTTGGGGTGCAGGGCGACGGAGGCGTGCACGGAGGGGTGGGCGGCGGCGGTCGCGGCGGCCCAGACCGAGCCCTTGACGTCGCAGCCCACCTGGACGACGGCGGTGACGTTGACCGCCGCGGCGCGGGCGAGACCCTCCTCGACGGTTCCGTCCTGCATGTCCAGGTGGGTGTGCGAATCGGCGACCGGAACCCTGAGGGGTTCGGGGAGCGGCGGGGCTTCGGTACGGCTCATGCCCATGACTCTACGAGGGCACGAGCTCCCTCTCACCGCCGGTGGAAGGGGCGCAGCAGGTCGGAGAACTGCCAGTGGTGCGGTGCGGGCCCCGGTGCCCGTACGGCCGCGACCGCCATGTCCTCGGCGGCCGTCCCCTCACCGGCCTCCTTCGGGTGGGTGACCTGCGGGGGGCGGAGCAGCTGCTGGACGGTGGAGACCCGCCCGGCCCGCATGATCCGGACGACGTGGCCGCCGCACTTCGCGCAGGTGGGGGTGGACAGCGGCGAGGGCACGCGCTGTCCGTCCGCGGTGTAGACCACGAAGGCGTTGCCCGAGTGGTCGACGTGGTGTTCTATCTCGTAGGCCTGTTCCCAGCCGTACCCGCACCTCATACAGGCGAAGGCGTACGCCTCGTGCACGGTGGGTGCTGCGATCTCACTCATGCCTGCTCCTCTTGTCCGATGGACAAGCACTCCGGACAAGCACTCCGGACGGTGCGTTCCACCCCTCAAGTGGACGCCCTCACCGGCGGCGGCGCACCAGGTCTGCCGAGTGTTTTAACGCTTTTGGCCGATCCGTGGCCAAAGGGCACGGTACGCGGCCCGCGCTTTACGTTTCAGGCTAGTCCTTTGCCCTGTCCCTGGCCGGTCCGAGCCGCGTTCTTTGCCGCGACCACGGCATCGAACACCTCGCGCTTGGGCAGCCCGGCCTCGGCGGCGACCGCCGCGATGGCCTCCTTGCGCCGCTCCCCCGCCTCCTCGCGCACCTGCACCCTGCGTACCAGTTCCTCGGCGTCCGGTCCTTCTCCGCCGGAGTCGGTGGCGCCCTCGACGACGACGGTGATCTCGCCCCGCACGCCCTCGGCCGCCCAGACGGCCAGGTCGCCCAGCGGGCCGCGCTTGACCTCCTCGTAGGTCTTGGTCAGCTCCCGGCACACGGCGGCCCTGCGGTCGGACCCGAAGACCTCGGCCATCGCGGCCAGGGTGTCGTCCAGCCGGTGGGGGGCCTCGAAGAAGACCATCGTGCGGCGCTCGCCCTCGACCTCGCGCAGCTTCCCGAGCCGTTCGCCCGCCTTGCGCGGCAGGAAGCCCTCGAAGCAGAAGCGGTCCACGGGCAGGGCGGACAGCGCGAGCGCGGTGAGCACGGCGGACGGGCCCGGGACCGCGGTGACCTTGATGTCCCGCTCCACGGCGGCGGCGACGAGCCGGTAGCCGGGGTCGGAGACCGACGGCATCCCGGCGTCGGTGACGAGCAGGACGCGGGCCCCGCCGGCCAGCGCCTCGACGAGTTCGGGCGTGCGCGCGGTCTCGTTGCCCTCGAAGTACGACACGACACGCCCCGTCGTGTGGATGCCCAGCGCCTGGGTGAGCCTGCGCAGCCGCCGGGTGTCCTCGGCGGCCACGACGTCGGCCGTCTCCAGTTCGGCGGCGAGCCGTGGCGGGGCGTCCGCCACGTCGCCGATGGGGGTCCCTGCGAGTACGAGCGTTCCAGTCGTTCCAGTCACATCGGCCATCCTCCCAGCACGGGCGGCGCCGCTCGCACAGAAGCGTTCCCTACGATGGCGCGGTGACGAGTACTGCGCCCGAAGCCCACCAGGGCAACGACGCCGGGGATCACACCGGCGACCAGCCGCCTTCCTGGCAGCAGCGGCTGCGCCGCTTCGGCCATGTCCCACGGCCGGAGACGGGGCTGCGCGAGCGCCTCGTCCCGCCGTACGCCCGCCCCGGTGGCCAGTTCTGGAGCGTCCTCGCGGTGCCCGCGCCGCTCGCCGGCCGCCTGGTGCGCTGGTCCGCCTGGGGCGGGCCGCTGCTCGTGGCGCTGGTCGCCGGGGTGCTGCGGTTCTGGAACCTGGGCAGCCCGAAGGCGGTGATATTCGACGAGACGTACTACGCCAAGGACGCGTGGGCGCTGATCAACCAGGGGTACGAGGGCTCCTGGCCCAAGGACGTCGACAAGCTGATCCTCCAGGACCCGTCGTCCGTGCCCGTCCCGGTGGACCCGGGCTACGTCGTCCATCCGCCGGTCGGCAAGTGGATCATCGGGCTGGGCGAGCAGCTCTTCGGCTTCACGCCGTTCGGCTGGCGCTTCATGGTGGCGGTGCTGGGCACCGTCTCGGTCCTGATGCTGTGCCGCATCGGACGCCGGCTGTTCCGCTCGACGTTCCTGGGCTGCCTGGCCGGCACCCTGCTGGCCGTGGACGGGCTGCACTTCGTGATGAGCCGGACCGCGCTGCTCGACCTGGTGCTGATGTTCTTCGTCCTCGCCGCCTTCGGCTGCCTCCTCGTCGACCGCGACTGGGCCCGCCGCAAGCTGGCCGCGGCGCTCCCGGCCGACGAGGACGGGATCCTGCGCCCGGACGCCCGTATCGCCGAGACGCTCCGCCTGGGATGGCGCCCGTGGCGGATCATGGCCGGCCTGATGCTGGGGCTCGCCTTCGCGACGAAGTGGAACGGGCTCTACATCCTGGCCGCGTTCGGCGTGATGGCGGTGCTGTGGGACGTCGGCGCGCGCCGCACGGCGGGCGCCGTGCGGCCGTACCGGGCCGTGGCCCTGAAGGACCTGCTGCCCGCGTTCGTCTCCACCGTGCCGGTCGCCATCGGCACGTACCTGGTCTCGTGGACCGGCTGGATCGTCACGGACAAGGGGTACTACCGCAACTGGGCGGCCACCGAGGGCAAGGGAGGCAGCTGGACCTGGCTGCCGGACTGGCTGCGCAGCCTGTGGCACTACGAGTACCAGGTCTACGAGTTCCACGTCGGCCTGACCTCCGGCCACACCTACCAGTCCAATCCGTGGAGCTGGATCGTGCTGGGCCGCCCCGTCTCGTACTTCTACGAGGAGCAGACGGGCTGTCTCACGTCCGGGACCGGCAAGTGCGCCCGCGAGGTGCTGGCGCTGGGCACCCCGCTTCTCTGGTGGTCGGCCTGCGCGGCGCTGCTGTACGTGCTGTGGCGCTGGTTCTTCCGCCGCGACTGGCGGGCGGGCGCGATCGTGTGCGCGGTGGCGGCGGGCTGGGTGCCCTGGTTCTTCTACCAGGAGCGGACGATCTTCCTCTTCTACGCGGTCGTGTTCGTGCCGTTCCTGTGTCTCGCGGTCACGATGATGGTCGGGGCCCTCATCGGGCCGGCGGCCGGCACGGGGACGGGACACCGCCTGGGCATGGGGTCCGCCGATCCCACGGGCGAGCGCAGACGCACCCTGGGCGTGATCGCGGCGGGCGTCCTGGTGCTGCTGATCGTCTGGAACTTCGTCTACTTCTGGCCGCTCTACACGGGCACGTCGATCCCGGAGAACTCCTGGCGCGACCGGATGTGGCTGGACACCTGGGTGTAGCGCGCCACCGGGCCCGCGGACGGGCGGCGGGCCGTCGCCGTACGGGTGGCCGTCCTGGCGGGCCGCGCCCGAGGACCGGCCGGAAAGCGCTCTCCGGCGAAGCATCCCGGTCCGGTAACAACCGCCTCGCGGGTCACCGGTGTCCCGTACAGTCCCGGAGGAAGACCTTCTTGAACACGTTCAAGAAGGTTCACGGGGAGGGGGACCGCACAGATGCGCAGTGGAGCGAAGATCGCCGTGGTCGGCGGAGTGTTCGTGCTGGTGGCCGGAGGGCTCGGCTACGGCGTGTACGAGACGGTGCTGGGAGGCGGTGGGTCCGGGGGCACGGAAACGGCCTCCGCGTCCTCCGAGGTGAGGACCGGACCTCCGGGCAAGGAGGAGGTACGGGAGACCGCGAAGGGTTTCCTCGAAGCCTGGGCGTCCGGCGACGCGCCGGCCGCCGCCCTGCTCACGAACAACGAGTCCGCCGCCGAGCCGCTGCTGACCGGCTACGCCGAGGACGCCCACGTCACCGGGGCGGTGATCACACCGGGTCCGGCCGTCGGCACGAAGGTGCCGTACACGGTGAAGGCGACGGTGTCCTACGAGGGCAGGACCAAGCCCTGGTCCTACTCCTCGGAGCTGACCGTGGTGCGGGGCCTGACCACCGGCAAGGCGCTGGTCGACTGGCAGCCCGCGGTGATCCATCCGCAGCTGACCGACGGCGCGGTGCTGAGGACCGGCGAGTCGTCGACGGCGGCGATCGAGGCCCTCGACCACGACGGCAAGGTGCTCGACAAGGAGACGTACCCGTCGCTCGGACCGATCCTGGACAGCCTGCGCGAGAAGTACGGTGACAGGACGGGCGGTTCCCCGGGCATCGAGACCTGGATCGAGCCCGAGGGCGAGGGCGCCGCGAACACCACGCTGCTGACGCTCGCCAAGGGGAAGCCCGGCAAGCTGCGGACGACGCTCGACGCGGGCGCCCAGGCGGCGGCCGAGAAGGCGGTCAAGCAGTTCAGCGGGGCGTCGGTGGTCGCGGTGAAGCCGTCCACGGGATCGATCCGGGCCGTCGCCAACAACCCGGCGACCGGCTTCAATGCCGCGATGCAGGGCACGCAGGCGCCCGGCTCGACGCTGAAGATCGTGACCGCCGCGATGCTCCTGGAGAAGGGCCTCGTCTCGGCGGGCGGCGCCACGGAGTGTCCGAAGGAAGTGCTGTACCAGGGACGCACGTTCCACAACCTGGACCACTTCGAGCTTCCGTCCTCCAGCAGCTTCACCACCAGCTTCGCGCGCTCGTGCAACACCGCCTTCATCAAGCTGATCGACGACACGGAGGACGACGCCGCACTCCCCAAGGAGGCCCGCGACGTCTTCGGGATCGGCCTCGACTGGAAGACCGGCATCACCTCCTTCGACGGCCGCGTGCCGGAGGAGTCGGGCGGCGAGGCGGCGGCCCAGTACATAGGCCAGGGCACCGTGCAGATGAACGCGCTCACCATCGCGTCCATCGCGGCGACCGCCCGCACCGGAACGTTCCGTCAGCCGGTGATCGTCCCTCAGGACCTGGACGGCCGGCAGCTCGCGACCGCTTCCCGCTCGCTGTCGCCGAACGTCACCCGGCAGCTGAACGACATGATGCGGGCCACCGCCTCCTGGGGCACCGGCAAGGCGGCCATGGCCTCGGTCGGCGGCGACAAGGGCGCCAAGACCGGCTCCGCCGAGGTCGACGGGCAGGGCACGTCGAACAGCTGGTTCACCGGCTTCAGCGACGACCTCGCGGCAGCGGCGGTCGTCCAGTCCGGCGGCCACGGCGGCGACGCGGCGGGCCCGGTGGTGGCGGCGGTGCTGCGCGCGGGCTCGTAGCGCGGCGACGCGGACAGGGGCGACCGGCCGGGGGCGGGGGCGGCGACAGCCCGCCCCCCCGCCGGCCGTGTGCGG